>JAXDKU010000166.1:0-20046 GCA_034667005.1 Chloroflexota bacterium | reverse complement strand
CCAACACCGGCGAGGTTCCCGTCTCGAACGACGAGGTCCTCGAGATCGCTGCCGCCAACGACGACGTCCTGATCCCGTTCGTCTCCCTGGATCCACACCGCGGCAAGAGGGCGGTGACAGAAGCCCGACGCCTCATCGCGAAGGGCGCGCGAGGGTTCAAGTTCCATCCGAACCTGCAGGGCTTCTTCCCGAACGACAGGATGGCCTATCCGCTGTACGAGGTCATCGCCGAGGCCGAGCTGCCGGCCCTGTTCCACACCGGCCACTCGGGCATGGGCTCAGGCCTGCCGGGTGGCGGCGGCATCCGGCTGAAGTACTCCAACCCCATGCACGTCGACGACGTCGCGGTCGACTTCCCCGACATGCCGATCGTGCTCGCGCATCCCTCCTTCCCCTGGCAGGAGGAGGCGATCAGCGTGGCGATGCACAAGGCGCAGGTGTACATCGACCTCTCCGGGTGGTCGCCGAAGCTGTTCCCGCCCGTGCTCGTCCAGTACACGAACACCGCCCTGCGCCACAAGGTCCTGTTCGGCTCGGACTATCCGGTCATCTCGCCCGACCGCTGGCTCGCCGACTTCGAGAAGCTCCCGATCAAGGACGAGGTCCGCCCCCTTGTCCTGAAGGAGAACGCGGTCAAGCTGCTCGGGCTGTAGGGCTGTGTCCGGCGCCTGACATCCCCCCCGTTGCATACCCCCGGGGAGTATGTATCATGCACTCCTCGTGGAAGCCGCGACCCACACCTCGAAGCACGAACACCACGACATGCCCACATCCGGGCGGGCGCTCACGGGCGTCGCCATCAGCGCGACCCTTCACTGCCTGACCGGCTGCGCGATCGGCGAGATCCTGGGCATGTTCATCGGCACCGCTCTCGGGTTCTCGAACGGCGCCACCGTCGTCCTCTCGGTCGCCCTGGCGTTCTTCTTCGGCTACGCGCTCACCAGCATGCCGCTGCTGCGGGCCGGCCTGGCGCTGTCGGCAGTCGTGCCGATCGCGTTCGCCTCCGACACGCTCAGCATCGCCACGATGGAGATCGTCGACAACGCCATCATCCTCGCGGTCCCTGGCGCGATGGACGCCGGGCTTGGCTCGGTTCTGTTTTGGGGCAGCCTCGCGTTCGCGCTCGCGATCGCGGGTGCCGTGGCGGTGCCGGTCAACCGCTGGCTGATCGCGCGCGGCAAGGGACACGCGGTGGTCCACGAGACGGGCATCCACGGCGGCCCCTCCCCGCGCGTCGTCGGCGCCGTCGCGGCAGTCGCGTTCGTCTTCGGGTCGAGCGTGCTGATCGCCGAAGCTGCGACGAACCACGGCGGCGGCCACGGCGGCGGCCACGGCGGCATGGCGACGGAGACCGACCACGGCGCCAGCGCCGCTGGTCAGGCAGAGCACGGCACTGCTGCCGCCGTGCGCGGACTCGCGGTCACGAGCAACGGCCTGACCCTCTCGACGCCCCACGAGGAGCTCCCGCGCGGGCGCGCGACCGAGTTGCGCTTCCGGGTGCTGGACGAGTCGGGGGCGGCGGTGCGCGACTTCGAGGTCGAGCACGCGAAGCGGCTTCATCTCATCGTCGTCCGGCGCGACATGACCGGCTTCCAGCATCTGCATCCCACGATGGCGCCGGACGGCACGTGGAGCGCGACGTTGACGATTCCCGAGGCCGGCAGCTACCGCGCGTTCGCCGACTTCAAGCGCTTCGGGCGCAACGAGACGCTCGCGACGGACCTCGCCGTCGACGGAACGGTCGACATCAAAGCGCTGCCCGCTCCGGCGCCGAGCGCTTCGACAGGAGACGGCTACGAGGTCCGAGTCGAGAACCATCCGATACCCGCCGGAAAGGAAGCCGAACTGCACTTCACGGCGACCCGTGACGGCAAGCCCGTGACCGCCGATCCCTACCTCGGCGCTCGCGGCCACCTCGTCGCGTTACGCCAGGGCGACCTAGCGTACCTGCACGTCCACCCACTCGACCAAGCCACCGCCGGCGCGATCACGTTCGCGACCGACTTCCCGACCGCCGGCAACTACCGCCTCTTCCTGCAGTTCAAGCACCGCGGTCAGGTCCATACCGCCGCTTTCACTCAAGAGGTGGTGCGCTGAGGCTCTGACAGCTGCGGCCGAGCGGGAGCCCCACACGCCGCGCTGACATCTCGTGGTCCACGTAGACCTCGAGCGGCACGCAGGCGGGCCTCCGGGCCAGGACGAAGCCCGACCAGAAGGTGATGGGCGCTCCGTCCGCGTAGTTCCCGGACGGCCGGGTGGAGCCACACGCGGCGAAGGTCACGGTCCCGTGGGCGTCGCGCAGGGTGACCTCTCCCTGCGGCAGGTGGCCGTAGGCAAGTCCAGCCGTCCTTCGCGTGTGGCGAGACATATGGATGGTCACGGTGTGGCCGGCCTTCACGAGCAGCGGGAACTTGTTCCCGCCGAACCTCCAGACCGTTGCGGCGTCCGTGTAGGCGCCGCCGATGAGCGCCAGCGGCCCGACCACCAGGTTGCCCGAGCTCGTGAAGGCCCCGGGGAAGTTCGCGCCAGAGCTCGTGGAACAGTCCTCCCGAGCGCCGTGCGGACGCGCAGCCGAAGAAGTGAGCGTCGCACGATGATCATCGCGGCCCGCGGGCGACCGCGTCGAGTCGGCTGAAACGACGACCAGTGTCGCGACCGCCGCGATGATCACCGCGCTCGCTGTCAACCCACCTCTTCGCATCGATGGGAGTACGGGCGCGAGCGCACGTCAAGTCCCCTCGACGATCGGGCGGGGCGCGTGCACCGCCGCCGAGCGCTTCAGGCGTAAAGACAACCGCCGCTCCGCGCTGGTGCGA
This sequence comes from Chloroflexota bacterium, assembly GCA_034667005.1. Taxonomy (GTDB): domain Bacteria; phylum Chloroflexota; class Limnocylindria; order Limnocylindrales; family CSP1-4; genus JAFMJV01. The sequence continues at coordinate 17,230 of JAXDKU010000166.1, read as the reverse complement.
TCGGGGCGGTGGGCCTCCGATGGGAGTGTCGGCTGGTCAGCGTCAGCCGGGCATGACTGGATCGTACTCCTCCGTATCGCTTAGCTGAGCCAAGCGTTCAGTCCTCCAGGGCCCTCGGGTCAGACGCGCCCAGGCCCACCGCCGGCCGGGTTGTCCCGCGCCCACGCCGCGATGCTCTTCGAGTCCGCGATCACCTCACCGTCTTCGAGCACGAGTACCGGCACGAAGCTCTGCCCGGTGAGCCGCTTGACCTCCTTGCGGCCGCGCGTGACGTCTGGCAGCTCCGCCAGCCCGTAGGCCCTCACCACCTCCGGCGAGTGGCCGGCGTCCTTCAGCGCGTCGTGGGCGATCTTGCACGGATGGCCACCCGGCCGCCACGTCTGTCCGCGCCGCGGCCACGGCACGCCGAAAGTCCCCCAGCAGACGTAGAGCTTCATGCCGTAGTTGTAGTACGCCCGGGGCCGCCACCCACGGCTCCGACGACCGTCGCCACGAGCGCCGCCTCGATGCGGTCCGCTGCGAGTCGCCCTGCCCGCAGCTCTCCGCTCGCCGCATGCACCAAGGCGAGGATCATCGAGAGATGCCATTCCGCCGGCACGTCCGGGCGGAAGCTGCCGTCCCGCCTGCCTCGCACGATCAGCGGCTCGAGCAGCGCCAGGGCGGGGTCGTGGCGAGCGCGAAGCTCAGGATTCGGGACCTGAGCATTGATGGCCACCAGCGCGTGGAAACGACCGAGCGTGCGCCACGCTGCCGCGATCACCCGCCGTAGCGCATCCGTGGCGTCACCCTGCTCTGGCGATGCCGCCGCAATCACGTCCGTCACCTCGGCGATCGCCCGCTGCGTTATGGCGGCGATGAGATCCTCACGCGTGGGGAAGTGCTTGTAGACCGTCGCTCTCACCACTCCCGCCTGGCGAGCGATCTCGGCCATGCTGGCATCGGGATCGGTCGCCAGGGCGTCGATGGCCGCATCCTGTATCCGCGCGATGCTGTGCTCGGCGTCCGCGCGGCGCGGCTTCGTGGGCTGTGTGCGGGCCATCGTCGGCATGTTGTCAGTGGACGGGCATCGAGCTCGGGGCCAAGCGCAGCTTCGGCAAGAACGTCCGCGCCGGCGGCAGGACCAGCAGGGCGACGAGGGCCCCCGCCGTCGACAGCCCGGCGGCGGCCAGGAACGCATCCGCGATCCCGCTCGCCGACGCGATCGAGATCAGCACGGCGACGCCGAGCGCGCCCCCGATCTCGTGGCCGGTCGTGTTGAGGCCGGACAGCATCCCAGTCTCCTCGTCGCGCGCGCTCGTGAGCACCGACACGCCAACCGCGACGAGCACCACGCCCAGACCGATGCCCGACACGACGATCCCCGGCAGCACGTCGGCGACGTAGCTGCTGCTGCCGCCGCCGCCCCCGGAGAGGAGCAGCGTGCCTCCCGCCGCCACCGCGAACCCTGCCGCCATCGGCAGCCGGACGCCGGCCTTGCTGATCAGGTGGCTGCCGGCATGCGCACCAGCGCCCGCGGCAATCGCCAGCGGAAGGAACATCAGCCCGGTCTCGAACGCGCCGGTGCCCAGCACGTTCTGCAGGTACATCGACGTGAGCAGGAACGTGCCGAAGAGGACAGCGGACGCAGTGAGCATGAGCGCGAAGCCGCCTCCCACGGCCCGGTCGGCGAGTCGATCGACGCGCAGCAGCGGCCGTGCGGAGCGAGACTCGAGGGCTGCGAACGCGGCCACGCCGAGCAGACCGGCCCCGCCAATGACGAGCGTCTGGGCCGATGTCCAGCCGGCGGCCTCCGCCTGCGAGATCGAGTACACGAGCGCCGCGAGGCTGGTGGTGGCCAGAACGGCGCCGGGCAGGTCGAGCCCGCGCCACCGAGGACGGCCGCCGTCTCGGGGCACGACCTTCAGCGCGCCCGCGGCGAGCACCAGCCCGACCGGCAGGTTGATGAGGAAGATCGCGCGCCAGTCGAGCTCTGTCAGCGCACCTCCGGCCAGCACGCCCACCGCCGCGCCCGCTCCGCCGACGGCTCCCCAGGCGCCGAGGGCCTTGGTCCGCTCCGGTCCCTTGAACGCCGCCATGATGATCGAGAGGGCCGCCGGTGAGAGCAGCGCCGCACCGAGTCCCTGGCCGGCGCGGGCCGCGAAGAGAACGGCCAAGCTGTCCGCTGCGGCGGAGACGAGGGATGCCGCCGTGAACACGGTCAGCCCGGCGAGGAAGACGCGCCGGCGCCCGAGCAGGTCAGCGGCCCGTCCGCCGAGCAGGAGCAGGCTTCCGAAGACGAGCGAGTAGGCGGTGATCGTCCAGCCGATGTCGGCTCCGCCGATGCCGAGCTCGCGCGCCAGGTCCGGGAGCGCGACGTTCACGGCCGAGATGTCGATGATCACCATCAACTGGGCGAGGAGCAGGACGCCGAGGAGGGCTTTGCGCGGGGCGCTGGAGGCGGCGGGTGTGGGGCGATGTCGCATGCGGTTCCGATCTAAGTCAGACGTTAGTGTCTGAGTTAGTAGATCAGACAGCGGTGTCTGATGTCAAGCGCCCGCCGACCTCAGCGCGCCCCTTAACATCCCCCTCACCCGTGCGAGTGTCCCGATCCTTCACGAGCAGAGCCCTGCGGACGGCGTTCTATGGCGGGGGCATCGTGGCTACGACCGCGGGGCTCCACACCGTGATTGCCGGCGCGAAGTCGCTGCCAGGCCAGGCACCGGCAAATCCAACCTTGGAGAGCGAGCTGCGGTTCTACGCGGCGTTCTACGTCGCCTACGGGCTGGCGGCTCTACGCGTCGCGCCTCACGCGGATCGCGACACCAACACCGTCCGCGCACTGGCTGGAGCTCTCTTCGCTGCGGGCCTCGCTCGCGCCGGAGGCTGGCTGGCCGTCGGGAAGCCGCACGAGCTCCAACGCGCACTCCTGGCGGTGGAGCTCGCGTTGCCTCCGCTGATCGTCGCCGGTCAGGAGCGACTGGCGAGGACGTCCTGACGACGAGCAGCGGAGTGGATCCCAGCTTCATCCCGCGCTCCGCTTCAACCGGCTGACCCCCTGTTCGACTTCGCGGCCGCCGGCCTGCGGGAGGTGAAGGTGCGCGGCCGCGTGCGTGCCCCGACCGGCACCTGCAGCAGGCCGAGGCCGTGGAGGAACTGGCGCGAGCAGCGAAGCACGCCCGCGCACGTGAGCAACTTCGACCTGCGAGCCTGGTGGCAACGTCGCACGCCCACGAGGTCGAGTTCGTCGTCGTCGACGGGGTCGCCGTGGCCGCCCACGCTACCTGCCGGCAGGCTAGGCGGGGGTTCCTCGGGCGCAGCGTCAGGTACAGGGCCGACCGGGTGGGCGCGAGGAAGCTGACGCTGACTGTCACCGACCGCTACGGCCGGACGGCCACGGCGACTAAGACCGTGCAGGTGGTGCGGTGACTCAGCTGAAGATGCGCCCCCTCAGCCCGCCCTTCGGCATCGGCGGCACCTCGACCCTCGGGTCGTCGTAGTAGGCGCGCCACATCGCGTAACCCGCCAATCCCGACTCGAGGTAGCCAGGCTGGGCTGGGACCAACGGTTTGGGCGGGCCGACCGGGGCCTGCGTCGGCGTCTTCTGCCTGGCGGTGCGCGGCTTGCCGGTGCGCGGCTTGGCGGTGCGCGGCTTGCGGGGCTGCGGGGTCATGCGGACTCCCCTATCGGCGTTTGCGTCAACGTTGCGCTCTCGAAGTCGAACTGCCCGCGGCCGGGATCGCTGCCACGCGGCACCACCAGCGTGCTTGCCTGATGGCGGCCCGGGTGATCGAGGTCGCTCAGCTTGAGGGACTCGATGTCGGAGGCGAAGAGGTGGTCACCCGCGCCGGAGCTCGTGGCCACGAAGTGCACCGTGTGGTCGGGCGGATAGAACTTCAACAGGTGATCGCGCAGCCTCGCCACCGTGGAGCTCACCTCCATGGTCAGCGCCTCAGGGTCGACACCGACGGTCACGTCGAGCATCGGAGCCTGCGGGAGCATGAGGTTCGCGCTCGTGTTCGGCTCGATGCCCCGGTTCACGAACGACGTCGCCTCCCAGACCTCGAATCCGTAGAACGGCTCCATGTTGAAGTCTGCCCAGAGGCCGTCGAAGCACGAGACGGCGTTGGTCACGTGGACCTTGAGGCCGCGCTTCGGGGCTTCCTCGAGGATGATGTGCGGCGCGAGCGAGCCCACCATCACGCTGCCGTAGGTGGCCAGCGCGACCGGCGGATCGGCGGCCGCCGCCGCGAGCACGTGATCGGCGATCTCGCGGTAGGTGTCCGTGCGCCTCTTGCCCGCGCCGTAGAAGGTCAGCAGGCTCTCCATCTCGGGGATGTTGAACTCGGGCGCCTTGATCGGCGGCGCCCCGAAGATCCGCCTGCAGCGCTGCAGCACGCCAAGCAGCTCCAGCGTGAAGTCGTTCGGGAGCCTGTTGCCGTAGCCGACCAGATGGATGTCGACGGTCGGGACGACCAGGTTCCAGGGGACGTCGACCTCACCCACCGGCCGGCCGGTCCCTTCTCCGTTGTGCGCGTGCTCCATGTGGACACTCCTCCGTTGCGTGTTCAACTGCGGGTCAACCACGTCCGGACCGGGCCGAGCGGCACCGGAACGACGTCGCTCACATCGACCTCGAAGCGCGACACCCGGCGGGCGCCGCGCAGGTTCTCCGGCTCGAAGAAGCGCAGCGACACGTCCCAGCAGTTGCTGTCGAGGCGGCACACCTCGCTGCGATCGACGTCGATCGCCTCGAGCGCCAGCTCCTCGCGCACGGCGGACACCAGCACGTCCGACGCCGTGAACGCGGTCGTCATCGCGAAGTTCAAGGCGCGGTCACTCGACGTCAGGCCGAGATTGCGCATGTCGTAGTAGATGCGGGCAAGGAGCTCGCGGAGCGCCTCGCCTGGACCGCCGTCGCCGGCGGCGCGATCGTCGACGGACGCCGGGACCACCCCCGCCGGTAGAAGGGCGGCATGCCCGAGCGCGGTCACGGGCCAGCCGTGGATGCCGCGGATCTCCTCGACGTCGATCAGGGGAACCACCTGGCGCGACAGCAGCCTCACCGTGCGCCCGTCCAGCCGCCCCGGGATGCCCACCCGGGTGATCCGGCGCGGGTCGTCCTCGTCGGCGAGCTCGTCGGCCAGCAGCCCCACGAGCGCGCCGTAGACGTCCGGCGCAAGCTCACCCGCGGGGCGGATCGCGTAGATCGGCGTGAGCTCGACGTTGACCGTCCAGATCAGCCGCTCCGCCTCGTCGGGGCGCTCCAGGAGGTAGTCGACCATCTGCCGCTGGTCCTGCGGGTTGGGCGGGAGCTCGGGCGGCTCCGGGGACGCCGCGGCCATGGCTTCCGCGAGCGAGTCGCGCCGTGCTTTGGTGCCGAAGTCGTAGTGCAGCGAGCCGACCGCGTAGACGAGCGGGCCCGCCGGGAGATCGGCATCGAGCTCGTCCTCCCGCGCGGCCGGCACGACCCCTTCGCTGCCGGCTCGCTCGAGGACGGCCAGCGTCGCGGCGGCCACGTCGAGCTTCCCACCCAGGCAGCTCTCCGGCTCTCCGTGCACCTCCTCGAGCGTGCACGGCCGGGTGGTCTCGAGCAGCATTTCCCGGATCGCCAGCGGGTCCGCCGGCTGCCCCTCGCGCAACTGGACGCTCAGGAGCAGCGCCGCGACACCGGCCACGACCGGGGCGGAGCAGCTCGTCCCCTTGTGCGTGACGACCCCGCCGCCGGGCTCCGGCCCGCTGATGTTGCCGCCTGGAGCCACCAGGCTGTGGCCCTCGTAGTCGGGGCCCCAGCTGCTGAACTTGTACATCACGCCGTCGTCGTCGTAGGCGCCCACGACGAGCACCTCGGGCAGGGCCTGTGGGAACGCCCCGTACTGCGTGTCGTGGTTGCCGGCCGGGAGCACGAGCAGCACTCCCGCCTGCTCCGCGTCGCGGACGGCGGCCTTCAGCAGCCGGTCGACGTCGCCGGACCGGCTCGGTAGGCCCTGCTCGATCACGATCACGTGCGCTCCCGCGGCGACCGCCGCCTTGATCGAGCGCACCGTGTTCAGCGGGTCGCGCTCCGCCATCTCGTGGCGCAGGCTCGGCACGACCAGCGCCGTGCACCCCGGTGCCAGTCCGGGCGACACGCTCCCGTGCCGGCCGAGCAGGACCCCCGCCACCCACGTCCCGTGGTCGATCCGGTACTCCTCGTCGCAGCCCTCGGGCAGCCAGCCCGTCTCGACGACCTCGATCGCGGCCCCCTCGAAGCAGGGGTGCGTCTTGTCCACGGGGCCGTCGACGACAGCCACGCGCACGCGGGGGTCCCCACAGGTGAGACCCCACAGCTCCCTGACTCCGGGGATCGCGGCCAGCTCAGGCACGGGCGAGGCCCACGCTCAATGCGGTGCCCAGCCGGACACCATCATTCGGTTGTACGCCGGGAACGCGAAACGCGCCGGGTCGTTGTAGTTCGCCCCGTTGATGAGCTGTATACGGATCGCGACCATCTCGTCGGCCGTGCCATGCATGACGTCGACCGTGGTCTCCGGCACGACGAGGTCCGGCCTGCGGACCGGCCGTGCCTGCGGGGGTGACAGCATGAGCGCGCCCCCTTACCCGGCCTCGGACCAGCTGCGCACGTCGCCGAGGGTGACGGGCAGGATGTCCGAGACGTCGATCGTGAAGCGGTACACCTTCCGCGCCGTGTTGGTGTTGTCCGGGTTGAAGAAGACCAGCTTCACGTCCCAGCAGTCGCTGTCCATCCGGCAGAACGGGCTCTTCTCGACGGTGATCGTGTCGAGTGCCATCCCCACTGCGAGCGCCTGCACGAACGTCAGCGCCGCCTGGAACGCGTTGGTCGCGGCGAAGTTCAGCGCCCGCTCGCTCGAGCTGCTGCCGAGGTTGCGGAGGTCGTAGTAGATCCTCTGCAGGAACTCGGCGAGAGCCGCGGCGACGACAGGGTCGGGGGCTCCGCCCTCAGCGGCCGCCGTCGCCGCCTGGCTCAGGTTGTTGACCTGCCACCCGTACATCCCGCGCGCCTGCTCGTTGGCGATGACCGGCACGGGCTGGCCCGAGAACAGCTTGATGTGACGATCCGTGAGGACGCCTGGAACCGAGACGCGCTCCACGTAGTCCGGCGCGTCCTCGGGGGCGGTCTCGCCGGCGAGCAGCCTCACCAGCGTCGCGTAGATGTCGGCCGCATATGGCCCGACCGGCTCGATCGCATAGATCGGCGTGAGCTCGAGATTCAGCGTCCAGATGAGCGCCTGCGCCTCTGCTGGAAACGCCTGCAGGTGAGCGACCATCTGGCGCGCGTCGTAGGGGTTGGGCGGCACGAAGATCGGTTGACCTCCTCCCGGGTCCGGGATCTCGACCTCGGCCATGAGCTGCTTGAACGAGTCGCGCCGGGCCTCGGTGCCGAAGTCGTAGCCGATGGTCCCGAGCGCGTAGACGTAGGGCGCAGCGGAGTCCGGCGCCTGCGCGAGCGCGACCTCCGACTGCGGGGGCTCGGCCACCCGGGAAGGCGGTCCGGTCGCCGGCACGGGCGGCTCCCACCCACCCCCCACCGAGCCGCCGCCGGGGGCCGCGACCTGATCCGCCGTCGCCGCCGCCGCGGCCGTGGCGACCAGCTCCTCGTCGGACGTCGCGGTGGCCGTCACCGGCTCCTCGATCCCGTCCTCCGCGGTCGTCCCTCCACATGCGCACCCATGGACCTGCACGCCATCGGTCGGCGTCATATCGCTCGTCACGGCACTCATGGCTCTCCTTACGTTCAGTTTCCCGCTCAAGAAGCGCTTGCAAGCTTGCGGGTCCTCCAACTCACACGGATCGACGCTCGCAAGCAGCGCCGCGCGTACTGCACTCGGATCGGGCTCCTCGCCCGACTGCACCTGCAGGCTGAGCAACAGCCCCGCGACGCCAGAGACGATCGGCGTCGCAAAGCTGGTGCCGCTACACCGCGTCACCGTCCCGCCCGGCACGGCCGCGAGGATGTTCTCGCCCGGCGCGAGGATCCCGTGGTCCTGGTACGCCGGGCCCCAGTTGCTGCACTCGAGCGGATCGCCCGCCTCGTCGAGGGCGCCCACGGCAAGCGCCGTCGGCAGGGCGGCCGGCAGCGCGTCGCAGTAGCACCCGTCGTTCCCGGCGGCGGCCACGACCAGCACGTTCCGCTCGTGGCACAGCCGCACAGCTCGCGCGAGGAAGTCCTCGGCCTCGCCCGACGAGGTGAGCTCGCCGCCGCTGACGTTGATGACGTGCGCGCCGGATTCGACGGCCAGCTCGATTGCCCGGGCGATGTCGAGCTGTGAGGTCCGGCGCCGATCAGAGAACGCCGCGATCGCGATCCCGGAGCACCCCGGGGCCACCCCGGGCACCGGGCCGGCGTGCTGGCCGAAGATGACGCTCGACACGTACGTGCCGTGCCGGGCCTTGGGACCCTCGTAGTGCTCCTCGCGGGGCCAGATCCCCTTCGCGGCCACGAGGTCCGCCCCGGCGAACGACTCGTGCGCCATGTCGACGGGCCCGTCCACCACCGCGATGCGGATCCGGTCGTCGCCCACCGTCCGCCCCCACAGCTCTGCGAGCCCGGGGATGGTGGCGACGTCGGCCATGGCGCCGCCCCCCTACACCTTGTCGCAGGCCGCGCGGGCCTTCGCGGCTACGGCGTGCCCGGCGGGCGGGCGCACAGCCCCACCCGTCGCGGCACGCCGAACGCGTGAGGCGCCTACTCGGCGTCGTCCTCGGCGAACATCGGATGGATGATGAACGGCTGGATGATCATCACCTCGGCCCCCGCCTCCGCCTCGGCGGCGCTGCGGATCGGCTCCCGGCTCACCGGCGGCGCGAGCTGTGGCGCGATGCTGTCCATCATGTTCTCGGACACGAATGCCCTCCTCTCTGGATGACTCCACGATGCTGCGGCACTCGGCCGATGACGCGCGTGGAGCCGTGGACTTGCTCGTGCTGGCTACTACTCGGCGTCGTCCTCCGCGAAGAACGGCGTGACGTTGAACGGCACGATCTGCATCACGTCCGCTCCGCTCTCCGACTCCGCGGCGCTGCGGATCGGCTCCCTCCTCACCGGCGGGGAGAGCTGCGGCGCGATGCTGTCCATCATGTTCTCGGACATGAACGCACTCCTTTGTGGATGGCTCCACGGTCTTGCGGCCGGCAGCCGGACATGGCCGCTCAGCCGCGGGGTTGATCCTGCTGCCGGGCGATCTGGCCGCCCTGACACTCTCGACGGCACGCGGCGGCGCCGCGCACGCTCTCAAGCTCTCGAGCCGCGCGCTCATGCACGCGGGCACGGCGTCACCGAGCCTCTTGACGGGGCATGCGTCGGGAGCGCAGACAGGTTGCGCATGAACATCTCCCTCCCCTGCTCTGGAGGCTGCGGCGCCGACCGCCGCGCGTAGTGAAGGTATACAGAAAACTCCTGACTGGATCAAGAGTTTCTCGGCCGGTCAGCGGATCTTTATCACATTGGCGGTATGAGAACGATCCAGCGACCTCCGCTAGAGCCGGTGGTGGTTGACCACCTCGATGTTGTTCCCGTCCGGATCCAGGACGTAGGCCGAGTAGTACCCGGCGTGGTAGCGGGGACGCTCGGCGGGTGCGCCGTTGTCCGTGTAGCCCGTGCCGGTGGCGGCTTCGTGGAAGCGCTGGACGTCTGAGTCGTCATTCGCCGGGAAGGCGATGTGGACGTTTTCGGTCGGCGTTCCACGCACCAGCGAGAACGAGCCGCGGCCCGGCTCGGTGCCGTCGAACGACACCCGGGCGGGCGTGTCCGTTGTTCCCACGCGCAGGCCGGCGTGCGGCGCGATCGTCTCGTAGAAGCGCTTGGCCGCGGCCACGTCGCCAACACGGATCCAGAGGTGGTCGATGACGCCGCCGCGGCGCAGCACGCCATGATGGACGGCCTCGACGCTGTTGCCGTCGGGATCGAGCAGGAACGCCCCGTAGTAGTCGTCGCGGTACTCGGGCCGCGGCCCCGGCTCTCCGTCGTCCGCGTATCCGGCGTCGATGCCCTCTTGCCAGAAGTCGTCGACCTGCTCGCGGGAGGGCGAGGCAAAGGCGGCATGGAGCCCGCTGGTGGGCGGATGAGCGTCGTTGCAGCCGGTGAGCATGAAGTCTCCCCACTCGGAGAACGCGGGGGTCCGGTACGTCTCGTCGATGCCGAGCGGCGTGAGGACGGTGTTGTAGAAGAGCTCCGACACGAGCCGGTCGGTCACGCGGATCGTCACGTGGTCGAACATGGCCCCGGACGATATGCCGGTCAGCGCTTCAGTGTCACCGTGGCCGATCCGACGCCCGACTCGCCTGCGGCGGCGCGGTCAGCCCTGCGCTTCGTCGGGCCACGGCGTGTCGGCGATCATCCCGTCGCCGCCTTCGGGCTTCGGGCCTCCGATCGCGATGATCTCGAGACCTTCGGGGCCGGCTTCGAACGCGCGAACGACTTCGGGAGCGACTCGGATCACGTCCCAGCGGCCGATGTCACGGATCGCGTCGTCGAGCCGAGCGCGGCCGGACCCGGCAACCACCACGTATGCCTCCTCCTGCTCACGGTGGCTGTGGCCGCTCGGGCTGCGAACGTCCGGGGCCCACCGGAAGTGGCTGACGCCGAGATCTCGCGACCCCATGTGCTTGCGGCCGAAGCGCCCTTCGAGGCCGTCTACACGACCCCCGACGGAGTCCTCGATCTCGAGCAGGTTCACGATCGTGTAGCCGGACATTGAATCCTCCGCTGGTTGGGCTTCGTTGCTTGCATCAGCAACAATACGGTCGCGCATGAAGCAGGCGCTGCTCGTCATGGACATGCAGGTCGGGATCGTCGGGCGACTGGGCGACGACGGCCCGAGCCTGCTCGGCCGCGTGGCGCGCTCGATCGCCGCTGCCCGTGCGGCCGACATGCCGGTGATCTACGTTCGGGTGGCCTTTCGCGGCGGCTACCCCGAGATCAGCCCGCGCAACCGCACGTTCGGTGCACTCGCGGACTCGGGGGGCTTCACCGAGGAAGACCCCGCGACGCAGATCCATCCTGACGTCGCCCCGCAGCCTGGCGACCTGGTCGTGATCAAGCGCCGCGTGAGCGCCTTCGCGGGGAGTGACCTGAGCGTTGTGCTCCGCGCAGCCGGTGTCGACTCGCTCGTCCTCACGGGGGTCGCGACGAGTGGCGTGGTGCTGTCGACCCTGCGCGAGGCCGCGGACCGCGACTTCGACCTCGTGGTGCTCGCCGACTGCTGCGGTGATGCCGACAGCGAGGTGCATCGCGTGCTCGCGGAGAAGGTGTTCCCGCGGCAGGCCGAGGTCACGACCGTGGTGGAATGGGCTGCGGCGATCCGAGGGTAGGGTCAACGGCGCCGCCCGCCACGGCCTGGGTCGCGGTCAGGTCCGCCTCGTCATGAGTAGTGGTCCTCAGCGGGACCTCCCTCAGCAGCAGGGCGAGCACGAACGTCAGGGCGGCCAGGGCCGACCCCACGAGGAAGACCGGCTGGAGGGCGTCGACGAACGCCGACAGGAAGCCGTGGCGCATGGGGGCCGGGAGCGCATGGACCTGGGCAGGGCTGATGTTCACGCCGCCCGAGAGATGCGCGGCCGCGGCGCCCGGCACCGATGCGAGCTCGCTGCCGAGGCGCGAGGCGAAGATCGCACCGAACAGCGCGACGCCGAGCGAGCCGCCCATGGAGCGGAAGAACGTCGCGGTCGACGTCGCCACCCCCATGTCGCGGGGCGGCGCGCAGTTCTGGACGACCAGGACGATCACCTGCATCACGAGGCCGATGCCGATGCCGAGGACGAGCATGTAGACGGACGCCAGCAACGGCGCAGTGTCGACCTCGAGGCGCGACAGCAGGAACATCCCGAGGCTCGTGACGGCGGTGCCGGCGACGGGGAACGCCTTGTACCTGCCGATGCGGCTGATCACGCGCCCGGAGATGACGCTCGCGCCGAGCAGGCCGAGCATCAGCGGCAGCATGCGCAGGCCGGAGCTCGTGGGGCTGACCCCGTACACCAGCTGCAGGAAGAGCGGGATGAAGATGATCGCCCCGAACATCGCCATGCCGATGAAGAACCCGATCGAGGTGGCGACCCGGAACACCGAGGAGCGGAACAGCGTGAGGGGGATGATCGGCTCGGCAGCGCGGCGCTCCTGCCAGACGAAGGCCGCGAGCAGCGCCAGGCCCGCGACGGCGAGCCCGACGATCACCGGCGAGTCCCACGCGTACTGGTTGCCTCCCCAGGTGGTGACGAGGATGAGCGAGACCACGGCGGCGGTGAGCAACGCGGCCCCGAGGTAGTCGATCGAGTGGCGCTGGGCCGGCCTGTGGAGGTGGAGACGGAAGCCGACGACCAGCAGCGCGAGCGCCCCGATCGGCATGTTGACGTAGAACACCCACCGCCAGGAGATCGACTCGACCAGGAAGCCCCCGAGCAGCGGGCCCGCTACCGAGGCGACCGCGAACACCGCGCCGATCAGGCCCATGTACTTGCCGCGCTCGCGCGGCGGCACGATGTCGGCGATGATGGCCTGCGCGCCCACCATCAACCCGCCGGCGCCTATGCCCTGGAGCGCGCGGAACGCGATCAGCTCGCCCATCGACTGGCTGAGGCCGGACAGCATCGAGCCGATCAGGAAGATGACGATGGCCGCGAGGAACACGGGCTTGCGCCCGTACATGTCGCCGAGCTTGCCGTAGAGAGGCGTCGAGGCCGTGGTGGCGACCAGATACGAGGTGACGACCCACGAGAGGTGGTCGAGCCCTCCCAGATCCCCGACGATCGTGGGCAGCGCCGTCGAGACGATCGTCTGGTCGAGCGCGGCCAGGAACATCCCGAGCATGAGCGCGCCGAACACCGTGGCGAGGGCGCGGCCCTTCAGCCTGCCGTCGTCGGCTCCGGCGCCGTTGGATCGAGCGGTCACGGAGACCTCTGTAGGCCGCTACGCGCGGAGCGCATTGGAGAACAGATCCGCCCAGCGCGCCCAGGCGTCGAGGTCGCGGCGCTCTTCCTCGGTCATCGCGTACGTCACGCCCTGGAACAGCGTGCGGATGTCCTCCGGCGCGGCATCGGCTCGCATCGCGCCCTGCTTCTTTGCCCTGTCCATCAGCTTGCGGAGCGCTGCGGTCGCGGCGTTCCGCGCCTCGGTGAGAAGGGGAGCGTCGCTGTGGCGCGCGAGCGCCTCGAGGTGCGTGAGGTCGGTCGCGTGGCGGTGGGCGAGGTCGGCGAGCAGATCCTTGAACGCAGCCCAGGCATCCGGCTGCTTCAGCGCCTCGGTGATCAGGTCCTCGACCCAGCGCACACGGTCGTAGGCGATCGCCGCGATCAGGTGGTCCTTCGTCGGGTAGCTGCGGAACACGGTCGCCTTGCCCACGCCCGCCTCGCGCGCCACCTCCGCGACGCTGGCCTCGAGCCCGCGCTCGGAGAAGACGCGCCGCGCCGCGACGAGGATCCGCTCACGGTTGCGCGCGGCGTCGGCGCGAAGGGCGCGCGGCTCGACGTCCGTCGCGGCGGTCAACGCTCCACCCCGTACGCGGGCTCGCCCAGCGGCGCTGCAACCCCCAGCTCCTCGGCGGCGCTGAGGTGCCTGGCGTCCGGGTTGCGCGCGACCGGTATCAGCAGCGCCATCGCGGCCGCCACGAGCGCGACGGCGGCGCTCAGGACGAACGCGGTCTGGAAGGACCCGTCGCTAGGCAGCCCGCCGGCGACGATGCTGCCGGCCAGGATCGACGCGCTCACCTGCGAGCCGAGCGACGACCCCACCGATCGCACCAGCGCGTTGAAGCCGGTGGCCTCGCCGGTCTGTTGCTGCGGCACGGCATCGACGATCAGGTTCGGCATCGCGGCGAACGCGAGCCCGATCCCGGTGAACATGACGAGCGCGAAGATCAGGACCTCCGCCTGAGAGCCGTGCGCAATCCCGAGCAGGAGCAGCCCCACCGCGCTCACGAGACCGCCCACGGCCAGCGGGACCTTGCTGCCGAAGCGGTTGCCGAGCACGCCTGAGAACGGGCCCGCCAGCAGCATCGTCAAGCTGCCCGGCACCATCAGCAGGCCCGCGTGCGTGGCGCTGGCGCCGAACCCGTAGCCGCTGGACGCCGGCGCCTCGGCGAGCTGCGGGATCAGGATGAACGAACCGAACATGCCGAAGCCTGTGAGCAGCGTGGCGACGTTCGTCATCAGCACGGGCGGGCGCGTGAGCGTCGGGATGTCGGCGAGCGGGTCCTCGGTCCGGCGCTCGACCACGACCCAGACGGCGAGCACCACGAGCCCGGCCCCGATCAGCCCGAGCGTCTTGCCGCTGCCCCACCCCCACTTGTTCGCCTCGGCGATCGCGTACAGCGGCAGCGCCAGGCCGACGGCGAGGATCAGCGCACCCCGGATGTCCACCCGGCCGGGCGTGCGAACCGGCGACTCGGGGATCAGCAGCTGGGCGGCCAGCGCGGCGAGCGCGGCCACGACGCCACCGACCCAGAAGATCCAGTGGTAGCTCAGGTGGTCCACGAGCAGCCCGCCCATCACGAGGCCGAGACCGCCGCCGATGCCCGCGGTGGCGGATATCAACCCGATGCTGCTGCGCACCCGGTCGGCCGGGAACTCGTCGCGCACGATGCCGAAGCAGAGCGGGAAGATGCCGCCGCCGGCGCCCTGCAGCACCCGCCCGGCGACGATCACCTCGAGCGAGTTGCCGAGCGCGGCGACGATGTTGCCCGCCGCGAACAGCACGAGCGCCACGACCAGCATGCGCCGCTTGCCGAACATGTCGCCGAGCCGGCCGAGCAGCGGAGTGCACACGGCCGCCGCCAGCAGGTAGCCCGTCAGCGTCCACGCAACGCCCGCGGCATCGGTGTGGAAGGTCTCGATCAGCTCCCCGATCGCCGGGATCAGCGACGTCTGGGCGAGCGCGAAGGACAGCGCCGCGGTGCCGAGGATGAGCAGGCTCCGCATCGGGTGCGGCCGGGTGTGGGAGTCGGTGGGCATGCTAAGTGGACCGGGCGGTCCGGAGCCTAGCATTAACCGGACCGAGCGGTCCGCTTCGTTAGACGCCGACCGGCTCGCGCCGCTTCAGGCGGTCGCTGCGGCCCTCGTGGTGGCCCTCCAGCGACACGTCGGGCAGCGCGCGGTCGAGCCAGCGCGGGAACCACCAGGCGCGGTCGCCGAGCAGCGCCATCAGCGCCGGCGAGATCACCATCCGCACCACCAGCACGTCGATCAGGATCGCCGCGCCGAGCCCGAGGCCGAACATCTTGATCACCACGTCGCCGCCGCTGATGAACGCGAGGAACACGGAGGCCATGATCAGCCCGGCCACGAGGATCACCTTGGCGATCCGCGACAGGCCGTGCACGACGCTCTCCTTCGGCGAGTCGCCCTCGAAGTACGCCTCGCGAATCCGGGACAGCAGGAAGACGTTGTAGTCCATCGACAGCCCGAACAGGATCGCGAACATCATCAGTGGGACGAACGAGACGATCGGGACGTGGTCGCCGACCCCGAGGAGCGATGCCCCCCAGTTCCACTGGAAGACCGCGACGACCACGCCGTATGCGGCGCCGATCGAGAGCAGGTTGAACGCCGCGGAGGCCAGCGGGACCCAGATCGACCGGAAGACAGCCATCAGGAGCAGGATCGAGAGGCCGATCACGATGCCGATGAACAGGGGCAGGCGACTCGAGATCTTCGCCGAGAAGTCCTCGATGCTCGCGGTCTGGCCGCCGACGTAGACGTTCAGCGGGGTGCCGCGCGTAGCCGCCGGGATCACGTCGGCGCGGAGGTCGTCGACGAGCTGTGACGTGCGCACGTCCTGCGGCGAGGTGCGCGGGATGACCTCGATGATCGCTGCGTCGCCGGCCCGGTTCTGCGCCGGCGGGCCGACACGCGCCACGTCGCCCGCCGTGCGAATCGATCCCACGACTCGCTGGAGCTGCGCGGGGTCGAGCCGTCCGCCGCCGTCCGCGTCCACCGCGAGCAGGAGCGGGCCGCTCGAGCCAGGCCCGAAGGCCGTGCTCAGCTGGGCGTAGGCCTTGCGCTGCGTGTCGCCGGCCGGCTTGTTCCCGTCGTCCGGCTGGCCCAGGCGCATGTCCATGAACGGCACCGCCAGCAGGATCAGCAGCGCCGCGCCGGCGATCACTGCCGTCCAGGGCCGGCGTACGAGCATCGTGCCCCAGCGTGCGAACCGCTCGGAGCGCGCGACGTGGGCCGGGTCCTTCGGGTGCAGGCGCTTGGCGAGCATGCCGGCGAAGATCGGGAGCACGGTGATCGACGAGATCACCACGCCGGCGATCGCAATCGCGGCGCCGATGCCCATCTTGCCCACGAGCGGGATCCCCACGGCAAGCAGCCCGGCGATGGCGACCATGACGATCGCGCCGGCCGCGACGACCGAGGTGCCCGACGTCGCGTTTGCGCGGGCGGCCGCCTCGGGCGCGCTGTCGCCGCCGGCGAGCTGCTCTCGGAAGCGGCTGAAGATCAGCAACGCGTAGTCGATCCCCGCGCCCAGCCCGAGCATGAGCGCGATGGTCGTCGCGAACTCGGGCACGCCGAGCGGGGCCGACACCGCGGCGAGGATCAGCTGGCTGAGCGCAACGCCCACGAGAGCGCCGATCAGCGTGACGAACATCGCGGCGCCGGAGCGGAACAGAAGCGTCAGCAGGACGATGGCGATCGCGATGCCCACGAGCTCTCCGACCGGCGCGTCCTGCTGCGCGGCCAGCTCGACGACCTCACCCCGCAGCTCCACCCCCACGCCGTCGCGCTCAGCGGAGCGAGCCGCCTGCTCGAGCTTCTTGCCGTCCGCCTTCTCGAGGTCGATGGACTGCTTGTCGTACTGCACGGTGGCGAAGGCGGTGCGGCCGTTCGGCGCGATCGACCCCCCGCTCGCGGCCAGCGGATCGGCGATGCCGGTCACGTGCGGGAGCTTGCGCGCGGCCGTGACCGCGGCCTCGACCGCCGCGCGCTTCGGCGCGTCGGTCAGCCGCCCGTCCGCGGTCGTGAAGACGATCTGGCTGGTCGCGCCGGCCGCCTGCGGGAACTTGGCCTTGAGCACGTCGAGTGCCTTCTGGGACTCGACGCCGGGGATCGTGAAGTCCTGCGCGGCGGTCCCGCTCTGCGACCCCACGACGGCGCCGATCACCACCACGGTTGCGATCAGGCCGACCAGCCCGCGCTTCCAGCGGGTGGTCAGGGAACGAGCGATCGAGGCGAGCAGCGAGGACATGCGCGCGCTGAAGTTAGCAGCAGCGACTGCAAAGTTGCAGTTGGCGCAAGATTGCCA
>JAXDKU010000165.1:0-14832 GCA_034667005.1 Chloroflexota bacterium | reverse complement strand
GCTGAAGGATCTCGTGGCGGCGGGCGGCCTGCCGGACTCGCTTGAGCGCCTGCGGGGTGCGGGCGCCGGTCCAGCCGCGGGACGAATGAGCCAAGTCGATCTTCCTCGGGTGTCAGCGTGGGGTGGCGGAGCAGCTCCGGGACCGCGACATGCACAGCGTCCGGGCGCGACGGCAGATGGTACCGCAACCCGCGCGGTGACGCGCGAGGCGCGAGATCGCGACCCGTCAGGCCGAGCCCTCTGTCTCGCTCGGGGCCTGGATCACGATATCCGAGCCAACCTCGCTGTACGCCCAGTGCACCGTGACCTCCATGGTCGCCGACCGCCCGTCCGAGACGATCACCCCTCGAACGTAGCCGTCCACGCGAACGGGAAGGCCCTCGGCGGTGACGAAGACCGTCACATTGGCCTTCTCGGCCGACCACGACGCGTTCGCCGGGAGCGCCGGAACGCGCTGGATGATCTGCTCCTCGGCAGGCCACTCGATCGCCCATAGGTCACGGTCCGGGCCTGTCCCACGCGTCGCTTTGCCGAAGGTCTGGCCCGGCCGGAGGTCCTGGAACAGGTTCCCGGCGAACGTGCCGGGTGGCGTGTACACGCGCACCCAGTGGCCCTGCTGGCGCGTGAAGATCTTGCCTTCGACATAGACGACGGAGATCTCCTGCGTGCGGTCGATCGACGGCCACCGGACGCGGAGGTGGGAACGGAAGTCCTCGCCAGAGAAGTCGGCCTGGCCGGTGATGTTGCCGGCGGCGGTCTCGATGCGGTACTCGCCGGTCACCTCCACGTGACCGCTGAATCGCGGGTCATTCACGATCGCAAGGGCTGCCAGAGCGACGGTTTCCTGCGGCCGCGGCGTCACGACGGCGAGCGAAGGGCTGGGTCGCGGCGTCTTCGCGACGGGACCCGGAGAGGCGGTCGGCGCCGGCCGCGGGCTCTGCGAAGATCGCGCCGCGACGAGGGGTGGAGTGGATCCGGGGGTGCTGGACGGGCCCGGCTGACCGACGCCGCGGCCGGGGCCGAACGCGGCGACCGCAAGCACCGCCGAGGCTGTCACGAGCACGGTGACCGCCAGGAGGGTCCGCGTTCGCCGCCTGCGCTCGGGGCTGCGGCCATTGGCGTCCGGAGCCGCCGTCACCGGTCCCATGAGGACCGAGGCCGGCTCCTGTTTCGGAGTCCCGATCTCAGGGCGCCCGACCGGCCCCGGCTTCGCCGGCGTGTCCGTGTCGCCGAGCGGTAGGTAGTCCTGCCTCAGCCCACACGAATAGCAGCGCTTCGCGCCACGCGAGTTGAGCGATTTACAGCTGTTGCAGAACCATCCGTTCACGGGCCCACGCTAGGCCGTGGCGGAATCGACAGCCATAGACCGGAGGTACCCCTCCGGCCGGACGCGTCAGGCCGTGGCCTCCTCCGCGACCTTCCCCTGCTGGAGCATCCGGATGGCGTTGCCGAACGGGTCGCGGATCGCCATGTCCGTGCCGTAGAAGTGGTCAGTCGGCTCCTGTGTGAAGTCGGTGACGCCGCGCGCGATGAGCGTTTCGTACAGGGCGCGGACGTCGTCGACAACAAAGACGAGGCCGCTCAGCGTGCCCTTCGCGATCAGCTCGCGGAGCTGCGCGGCGGTCGCTTCATCGTGCAGCGGCGGGGCCGGCTGCTCCAGCGAGATCTCGGTTCCCGATGCGCCGCCCGGGACGCGGACGGTCAGCCAGCGATACGCCCCCTGTTGGACGTCGTTCCCCACCTCCAGCCCGAGCTTGTTGACGTAGAAGTCGAGCGCCTCGTCCTTGTCGAGGACATAGATCGAGGTGACGCTCAGCCTGGTGATCATCGCGAGGCTCCTCCCGAGTAGTAACGGTGCCGCCGACGCTCAGGCTAGGGAGATGCCGCGATTCGTGCTTCTCCGAAACCGCTCGATCGCGGCGCGATTCCCGCCGGAAGCGGGGGCCTTGCGGGACGCGGCGAGGAGGGTGTACGCAGACGGCTTGGCCATCGGGCCCGTATCCTCGGTCGTGTGAGCGCCAGACGTGACGAAGCCATCATTCAGTCGCGCCTCCGCAACTTCTCAATCATTGCCCACGTGGACCACGGCAAGTCCACCCTTGCGGACCGAATCCTCGAGCTGACCCACGCCATCGATGCGCGGCAGATGACGAGCCAGGTGCTCGACTCGATGGACCTGGAGCGCGAGAAGGGCATCACGATCAAGTCGCGGGCGGTCCGCCTCGACTACCTCGCCGAGGATGGCCTGATGTACGGCCTGAACCTGATCGACACGCCCGGCCACGTGGACTTCTCCTACGAGGTGAGCCGCTCGCTCCAGGCGTGCGAAGGCGCCATCCTGGTCGTCGATGCCGCGCAGGGGATCGAGGCCCAGACCCTGGCCAACGTTCACCTCGCCCTGGCGCAGGGGCTGGTGATCGTGACCGTCATCAACAAGATCGACCTCCCGTCCGCCCAACCGGACGTGGTGCTCGACGAGCTCGAGAACGTGCTGGCGATTCCGCGGGAGGAGGTCATCCTCGTGTCCGCGAAGGAAGGCACGAATGTCGGCGCCGTCCTCGAGGCCATCGTCGCGCGCGTACCGCCGCCCAAGGGGGACCCGGCCGCTCCATTGCGGGGCCTCATCTTCGACTCCCACTACGACCCCTACAAGGGCGTCGTCGCCTACGTGCGCCTGGCGGATGGAGTCTTGACGGAGCACCAGGACGTGCGGCTGATGGCCTCGGGCGCCGAGAGCGAGATCCTGGAGCTGGGGGTCTTCCGGCCGCAGCTGGTCACCGTGCGCCAGCTCGGGCCGGGTGAGGTGGGCTACGTGGCGACCGGCCTCAAGAGCGTGCGGGACTGCCAGGTCGGCGACACCCTGACCTCAGCCAAGGGTGCGGCCTCGGAGGCGCTGCCGGGTTACAAACCGGCCAAGCCGCTCGTCTTTGCGGGTATCTACCCGGTCGACGGGCCCGACTACCCCCTCCTGCGGGACGCCCTGGAGAAGCTTCACCTCAACGATGCCTCGATCAGCTTCCAGCCGGAGAGCTCCGTTGCCCTGGGCTTCGGCTTCCGCCTCGGCTTCCTCGGCCTGCTCCACATGGAGATCATCCAGGAGCGCCTCGAGCGCGAGTTCGACCTGGACCTCATCGCCTCCGCTCCGTCGGTGGAGTACCTGGTCACCCTCACCCACGGCCGCGGGGACGTGCACGTGGACAACCCGGCCCGCCTTCCCGAGCCCGCCGACATCGAGCAGATCGCCGAGCCGTGGGTCAAGGTAAGCGTCGTCACGCCGTCATCCTCCATCGGCACACTGATGGAGCTGGCGACGAACCGGCGGGGGACGTTCAACGGGATGGAGTACCTCGACACGCAGCGCGTGCTGCTGACGTTCGAGCTTCCGCTGGGCGAGGTGATCGTGGACTTCTTCGACCAGCTCAAGAGCCGGACGCAGGGCTACGCGTCGATGGACTACGAGGAGATCGGCTATCGGGCCGCCAACCTCGTCAAGGTGGACGTTCTCGTGGCGGGCGAGCCGGTCGATGCGCTCTCGCTGATCGTCCACCGGGACCGCGCCCAGGCGACCGGCCGCTCGCTGGTGGAGAAGCTGCGCAAGCTCATCCCGCGCCAGATGTTCGAAGTGCCGATCCAGGCGGCGGTGGGCTCCAACGTCATCGCGCGCGAGACCATCGCCGCGATGCGCAAGAACGTCCTGGCCAAGTGCTACGGTGGCGATATCACCCGCAAGCGCAAGCTGCTCGAAAAGCAGAAGGAGGGCAAGGCGCGCATGAAGCGGGTCGGCTCCGTGGAGATCCCGCAGGCCGCGTTCCTGGCCGTCCTCCGTTCGGGCGAGGCGAGCTGACGCCATGGCTGAAACGCTCCAGTACCTCATCTTCATCGCGTTCGTCTTCCTGCTCCTGCTCCTGCGGCTGGACGCGCACCGCTTCGGCACGGCCGAGTACGACGACGAGAGCGCGAGCGGCGGCTGGCGCGGCTGGCTTCGGCGCCTGACGTGGTACGCCCTGGGCATCGGCCTGGTCCTGGTCGCATACCGCCTCTACGGGCAGCCGATCACGCAGCTCCACCTGGACCTCGGCGGGGACCGCCAGCGCTCACTCCTGCTGGGGCTGGGATTCGGGGCCGCCGGCACGCTGGTCGCGTTCGCGTTTGCCTGGATCCGCTACCGCCGCTTCCGGCTCCCACCCGCCCGGCAGTACCCGGGCGCGGCGATCAACGCGGTGGCCACGTCATTCCTGGACGAGGCCCTGTTCCGCGGCATCGTCATGGGGCTGCTGCTTGCGTACGACTGGCCGCCCGAGCTCGCGCTGGCCTTCCAGGCGATCCTCTATGGGCTGGCCACCCGACTGGGTGCGCCGGGTCGCAGCCGGTGGATGCTGCTGATCTCGATCGCCGTGGGGCTGGTGGCCGGCTGGCTGGTCCTGGAGACGGGCGGGATCGGCGCCGCGATCCTCGGACACGCTGTGACGCGCTTCGCCATCTTCCTGGCCACGGGTCACGCCGGGCAGATCCGGCCTCGCGGCTGGGAGCCGGAGGAGGAGGCAGGCTACGGGCTGCCGCCCGGCGGCTGGGAGTTCTACGGCGAGGACGACGATGAGGCCGCGGCCGCCGGCTACGGGTCCGCTCGTCCCGGCTGAGGCCACGGGACGCATCCGCGCCGTGCTCGACACGCCCGGGTTCGGCGGCTCACAGCCCCGTCCACCCGTCGCGCTCTACGTCCACATCCCGTTCTGCCTGAGCCTCTGTCCGTACTGCGACTTCGTGGTCTACGCGGGCCGCGCGGCCCGCGGGCCGGCCAGTCGCATCGGTGAGCTGATGGCCGCGCTCCTGGTCGAGCTGGAGCTCCGCGCCGATGGCCTCGAGGCGCGGAACGGCGGTGCGCGGCGCCCGCTGGAGAGCGTCTACGTCGGCGGAGGGACGCCGTCGCTCCTGGAGCCTGCCGATCTCGGCACGCTCCTCACGCGGGTCGACGCACGCTTCGGGATCGGCGCCGGCGCCGAGGTGACGCTCGAGGCAAACCCTGGCGAGGCGGACCGCGGCGACCTGGCCGGCTTCAGGGCCGCGGGCGCGACGCGGCTCAGCCTCGGCGTGCAGAGCCTCGACGACGGGGAGCTGCGGCGGCTCGGCCGCCGGCACCGCGCGTCGGATGTGACGCAGGCTGTGGGACAGGCGCGTGCCGCAGGATTCGACGACATCTCGCTCGATCTGCTCTACGACCTGCCCGATCAGACCGTCGACTCCTGGCGCAGCACGCTGCACCGGGCCGTCGCGCTCGAGCCGGACCATCTCTCCACCTACGCGCTCACGCTGGAGCTCGACGGGGTCGTGACGCTCGACGGAGACCGGGCGCCGGACCACTTGCCAGTCACGGGCGGGGCGCGAACGTGGCGACGGCGGGCAGCGGCCGAGCAGGACGAGGACCGCGCCGCAGACATGGACGCCCTCGCGGACGAGCTGCTGGAGCCGTACGGCTACGAGCGGTACGAGATCGCCAACCGGGCGCGGCCCGGGCACCGGAGCCGGCACAACCTCTGCTACTGGCGGCGCGAGCCGCACGAGGCGCTCGGCCCGGGAGCGCACGCGTTCGACGGGGATCGGGTCCGGCGCTGGAACGGGGCCCGGCTTGACGCGTACGTCGCCGCGCTCACCGGGCAGGGGCACGCGCCGTCGTTGCCGCCCGGCGGCCGGGATGTCGTCAGTGCGGCGACAGCCCGTAGTGAGGCTGCGATCCTGGGACTGCGGCTGGCGGAGGGGATCCCAGCACGCGTGGCGAGTGACCCGGCCTTCGCCGCGGCGATTGACTGGTCGATCGGGGAGGGGCTGGTCCAGCCAGCCGGCGACCGGCTTCGGCTGACGCCGCGCGGCCGGCTGCTCAGCAACGAGGTGTTCCTCCGGCTCCTGCCCGCCGGCGAGGGTGCCGCGTCGGGCGAGCGTCCCGCGGCCGGTGAGCGTCCCGCGGCCGGTGACCCTGCCGCGGCCCGTGAGCATGCCGCGTCCAGGGAGGGTGCCGCGGCGCGCCGCCCGCCGCCCGCCGCCGCGCTGCCGGCTGCCTGAGGAGCGCGGGCCCGCCGTGATGAACCGACTGCTACCGAGGTCGCGAGGGCCGGTCCCGGCGTACGGCCCACGGCCGGCGCGTTTTCGTTCTGCCGTCATCCGCGCTGGCCTGCTCCGCGCCTCGCTGTGGCTGACCGCGGTGGTCGCCGCCGCGCGCGCGGTGACGCTGCTCGCGTGGGCTGCGCTGCTGGACGGCGCCGGCTCCACGCCGCCGGCCATCGCCGACAACCTGCTCGCCATCTCGGACGTCCTCGCGATCGCGACGCTGATCGTCGGCGCCGTCACGTGGCTGCTCTGGGTCGCCTGGACCAGCCGGCTCGAGGAGAACGCGTCGGCCCTCGGAGTCGGGGAAGGATCGATCGGTCCTCGCGGCGCCATCCTCTGGTGGCTGGTGCCCGGAGCGAACGTCATCGTGCCGTTCGGCCAGCTGCTCGGCCTGGACCGGCGCCTCGTCGAAGGAGAGCGTCCCGCCCACGATGGGTTGATCGCCGGCTGGTGGGCGGCGCTCCTCGCCACCGCCGTCGCGGTCGTCGCCACCACGGTCGTGCTGATGCGGCCGCCGGCCGGCGCGAACCCGCAGGATGCCCGCATCCAGGCCGCGCTCGCGGCGGTGGCCTGGATGGTCGTGGCGCTGATGACGTTGCGCGTGGTTCGCGAGGTGCAGCGCGACGAGGATGCTCGCGCGATCACGGTCCGCGCCGGCTGGCGACCCGGCGCGCCCTCCTGGTCGACCGGGACGGGCGCCCAGCCCGTCGCCGACCGGGGAGCCCGGGTCCGCTCGGCAGCGGCCGGGCCCCTCTTCATGGTCCTGCTGGTCGTCGGCTTCATCGTGCTGATCCCGGCGGCCCTGCGGTCCGCCAGCGAGCGGCCGCCTCCAGGCCCGGACCCGAGCCTGGCCGTGGTCGTCACGCCGGCGCCCGGCGCAACCCCCGGGCCGTCGGCACGGCCGGGCCGCACGCCCGCGTTCTCCCCGGATTCGCTGCCCTCGCCCAGCCCCAGCGAGCCCGTCGACCCGTACGCGGCCGGCATCGAGCTGCTCCTCCAGCACACCACCGACGGCGACGGCACGTGTGTGGCCGTGGCTGCCTCGACGACGCCCGCAGGCGCGGTCGCCGCGATCAGCTGCGACCCGCCGAATCCGGCCGTCCTCAGCGCGTCCTACGTGCTCTACGCGTCCCCCGAGGCGGCCTTCGCCCGGTACGACGCCGAGGCTCTCGCCGCGGGCGTCCTCATCGGCTCCGGCGACTGCTTCGCTGGGCTGGCGGGCGAGCGCAGCTTCGAGACGAACCACACGACGCGCGGCCGGGTCCTCTGTTTCGTCGCGTCGTCCACCGCAACCCCTGTGCCGACCTTCGTGTGGGTCGACCGCACGCTCTCGATCGTCGGTCGGGCAACCGGCAGCGGGACGGATCTCGCACTCCTGTCAAAGTGGTGGGCAGACGAGTCTGGGCCCGCGTGACGGACGGGTCGGGGCCAGCGTGAGGGGATCGATGGGCCGGAAAGAGATCGTATGCGGGCTGCTCACTGCCCTGGTCGTGCTCACGGCCGGTCCGAGTCATCCTGCGCGCGCGGCGGACCCCATCGCCAGCCGAGGTGGGCCTCTTCCCCAGTGCAGGACCGCCGACATCCAGACCCGCCACGGCCGTGAGAGGTCCTGGCGACGGACGCTCGTCGACACCGCCCGCACCATCGGACCCGGCTACCGGCCGCACGCCCTTTCGCCCGTCGCCGAGGCCGGCATCTCCGGCTCGGGGCTTGTCCGCCCGGTCGTGATCGACGACCTTCGGGCGATGGCCAGGGCCGCGCGCCGGTCCGGGGCGGCCATCGCCGTCCAGTCAGCGTTTCGGAGCTACCAGTACCAGGCCACCGTCTTCCAGGGGTACGTGGACCAGTACGGCTACCAGGCGGCGCGCCGCATGAGCGCGCGTCCCGGGCACTCGGAGCACCAGCTCGGCACCACGATGGACTTCCGCTCGGCGAACAGCACGCGCCTGCCGTGGAACTACGCGGACTGGGCGGCGACGGCCGCCGGAGCGTGGATGAAGCACCACGCCTGGCAGTACGGCTTTGCCATGAGCTATCCCCGCGGAAAGTCGGCGATCTCGTGCTACGTGTACGAGCCGTGGCACTACCGCTACTTCGGCCGGTCCGTGGCCGCGCGGATCCATCGGAGCGGCCTGGTCCCACGGGCGTACCTGTGGCGCACCTACGAGACCGCGGGATGACCGCCGCGCCCGGACGCATTGGGAGCGTCGTCGCGCTGCTCGTGATGGTGGCTTCCCTCGCGGCATGCTCAGCCACGGTGCCGTCCGGCTCACCGTCGGGACCCGCCGGGAGCGGCGGCCCGCCCGGATCCGCCCGCACGGCCACGTCCGCCCGCACGCCGGGCACGTCCGGCCCCGGCACTGCCCCGTCCGGCTCGGAGGCGACACCCGAGGGCTCGCCCGTGCCGCTGCCGACGCCCGGCGGGCCCACGTCCCCGCCGTCCACCCCGGACGGCAGCGGGGACGCGCTCCCGGAGTGCGCGTACAAGAACAAGGATGCCTCCGGCGATCCGGACCGGGACTGGGCCACGATGGTGCTTGACACCATCTACCGGCTGCCCGCGGACTTCGCGCCTCGCAAGCTCGTGGACACCTCGACCGCGGGTCTCCAGCCCGGGTACGAGGTGATCCCCGACGTCGTGGACGATCTGCGAGCGTTGCACGAGGCCTCGATGGACGACAGGGCCGAGATCGCGGTGCGCTGGGCATACCGGAGCTATGCGGAACAGCAGGGCGCGTTCGGCCACTGGGTACGCACGATCGGCCGCGAGCAGGCTCTCAAGACCAGCGCTCGGCCGGGCCATTCGGAGCACCAGATGGGCACCGCGATCGACTTCCGCAGCGCGGACAGCCTGACGCCGCCCTGGGAGTACGACGACTGGGCCACGACCGTGCCGGGTCACTGGCTCGGCGAGAACGGCTGGCGGTTCGGGTTCGTCATGAGCTACCCGAAGGGCCTCGAAGCGGAGACGTGCTACGGCTACGAGCCGTGGCACTTCCGCTACGTCGGCCGTGACCTGGCGGCGCAGATCCACGATTCGGGGTTGGCCCCACGGGCGTTCCTGTGGGAGCTGTCGCACGGCGGCTGAGGCCGGTTTTGCAACGTCCGCAGCATCTGGACGCGTTGACACTCGCGTGAACCGACTGCTACCATTCGCCCTGAACCGTTAGCACTCAGACGCCTTGAGTGCTAACCATGGGGGCGCGTCGAGCGCCGACCAGGAACAGCTGAGGTCATGCATGGCGCGGCGAAAAGACCGCCCGGGCCCGCTGGAGCCGCGATCCGCGGCGATCCTGCGGGCGATCATCGAAGAATACGTAGCGACCGCACAGCCGGTCGGCAGCATGACGCTGGTCTCCAAGTACCGGCTCGGCGTGAGCCCGGCGACGGTCCGCAACGTCATGGCCGAGCTCGAGGCTGCGGGCTATCTCACGCACTCCCATACGAGTGCGGGCCGCCATCCCACCGATGCCGGCTACCGCCTCTACGTCGAGTCGATCGCGGACAACATCGCGCTGGCGCCGGTCGAGCAGCTGATGATCCGCCACCAGTTCGGGCAGGTCGAGTTCGCCAGCGAGCAGTGGTTCCGTCTCGCGGCCTCCACGCTGGCCGGCGTCACACATGCCGCGGGGCTGGCCACCGCCGCGAAGCCGGCTGCCGGGCGCGTTCGCCGCGTGGACATGGTGGCCAACGGGACGCGCGACGCCAGCCTCGTGCTCGTCCTCGTGGAGGGGCCCGTCAAGCAGGTCCTCCTGACGTCCGACGGGCGGCCGCAGGCCCAGTTGGACACCCTCGCCCAGATCCTCAACGGCCGGCTGGCCGGCCGCTCCGCCCTCGAGGTGGATCGCTACCTCGAGGATCTGCGCGACCGCGCGCCTGAGCACGCCGCCGACCTGATGCTGGTCCAGGCCGTCGAGCGCATCGCGCGGCTGGTCCATGAGTTCGATGCCTCCGCCGTGGAGGACATCTTCAGCGAGGGGCTGCTCAACGTCATGGAGGCGCCCGAGTTCGCGCGCAGCGAGAAGCTGCGGCGGGTCTTCGCCGTCCTCCAGGACCGCCACTACCTGGGCGGCCTCGTCCGGCGCCTGTCCACGACCGGCGACGTGCACGTCTTCATCGGCCGGGAGACCGGCCACGAAGAGATGGAGGACGTGGCCCTCGTGCTCGCCTCCTACGGGCGTCCCGGCCGGGCGACCGGCGTGCTGGGCGTCCTCGGGCCGACGCGCCTCGCCTATCCCCACGCCATCAGCACGGTCCGCTACGTGAGCGGGCTCATGAACGAGTTGGTCGACCACCTGTACGCATGAGACGGAATGCCATGAACGATCGAACGAACGGCGCTCCCGGGGGACCGGGCGCACCGAGCACACCCGCGGCCCCGGGCGCCCCCGGGGAGCCCGCGCAGCCCCGGCATCGGACCCGCGCCGAGGAACGCATCGCGAACATCGACACGTCGGCGGCGAGCCTCGCGGCGCAGCTCCAGGAGCTCCGCGAACGGGCCGAGCGTGCCGAGCGAGAGGCGGTCGAGAACAAAGCCGCGTGGCAGCGCTCGGCGGCGGACTTCACGAACTACCGCCGGCGCACCGAGCAGCAGCGCGAGGAGGAGCTCGGCCTCGCGAACGAGATGCTCCTGCTGAAGCTGCTCAACGTGGCCGACGACTTCGCGCGCGCGATCGCGCACGTCCCGGACGACCAGCGGTCCACGGCCTGGGTCGAAGGGATCGGCGCGATCGACCGCAAGCTCGGGGCGCTGCTCGAATCCGAGGGAGTCTCCGCGATGCCAGAAGCCGAGGGCCGGCCGTTCGATCCACGCGAGCAGGAGGCGATCTCCGCCGAGGAGACCAGCGAGGTGCCCGACGGCTCGGTGCTGCGGGAGCTCCAGCGGGGCTACCGCATCCGGGACCGCGTGCTGCGCCCCTCTCTCGTCACCGTCGCCAGGAACTACGCGGATACGGGATCCGCACCCACATCGACAACCACGGATTCCGGCTCCGCGCCGGGCAACAGGGAGTAAGGACACATGGGCAAGATCATTGGAGTCGACCTCGGCACCACGAACTCGGTCGTGGCCGTGATGGAGGGCGGCGAGCCTGCCGTCATTCCGAACGCCGAGGGCGGCCGCACGACGCCGTCGGTCGTCGCCTTCACCAAGAGCGGCGAGCGATTGGTCGGCCAGATCGCCAAGCGACAGGCCATCACCAACCCCGAGAACACCATCTATTCGATCAAGCGCTTCATGGGCCGCCGCTGGGACGATCCCGAGGTCCAGCGCTCGATCAAGCTCGTCTCGTACAAGGTCGTCAAGGACCCCAAGAGCGACGGCGTGCTCGTCAAGCTGACCGACGGACGAACCTTCACGCCGCCCGAGATCAGCGCGATGATTCTCCAGAAGCTGAAGACCGACGCCGAGGCGTACCTCGGGGACAAGGTGACCGAGGCGGTCATCACCGTTCCCGCCTACTTCGACGACACGCAGCGCCAGGCGACCAAGGACTCGGGCCGCATCTCCGGCCTGGACGTCAAGCGGATCATCAACGAGCCGACGGCGTCCGCTCTCGCCTATGGCCTGGACAAGAAGAAGGACGAGCAGATCGCCGTCTACGACCTTGGCGGCGGCACCTTCGACATCTCCATCCTGGAGCTCGGCGACGGCGTCTTCGAGGTGAAGGCCACCAACGGTGACACGCACCTCGGCGGCGACGACTTCGACCAGCGGATCATCGAGTGGCTGCTGGCAGAGTTCAAGAAGGACCAGGGCATCGACCTGGCCAAGGATCCCCAGGCGCTCCAGCGCCTGAAGGAGGCCGCGGAGAAGGCCAAGATCGAGCTGTCGACGGTCACCCAGACCGAGATCAACCTGCCGTACGTCACCGCGGACGCGGCCGGACCGAAGCACCTCGTGATCACGCTGTCGCGTGCGAAGCTCGAGGACCTGGTCGCGGACCTGATCGACCGCACCAAGCCGCCGGTCAACAACGCGCTCAAGGACGCGGGCCTGAAGGCGTCGGACATCGACGAGGTGATCCTCGTCGGCGGCATGACCCGCATGCCGGCCGTGGCAGAGGCGGTCAAGAGCCTCTTCGGCGGCAAGGAGCCGCACAAGGGCGTCAACCCGGACGAGGTCGTGGCCATCGGCGCCGCGATCCAGGCCGGCGTGCTGGCGGGCGACGTCAAGGACGTGCTCCTGCTGGACGTCACGCCGCTATCGCTGGGCATCGAAACCCTCGGCGGCGTGATGACGCGGCTGATCGACCGAAACACCACGATCCCGACGTCCAAGAGCCAGGTGTTCTCGACCGCCAGCGACAACCAGCCGCAGGTCGAGATCCACGTGCTCCAGGGCGAGCGCGAGATGTCCTCGGACAACAAGACGCTGGGCAAGTTCATCCTCGACGGCATCCCGCCGGCTCCGCGCGGAACGCCGCAGGTCGAGGTCACGTTCGACATCGACGCCAACGGCATCCTGGACGTGAAGGCGAAGGACCGGGCGACCGGCCGCGAGCAGTCCGTCCAGATCACGGCCTCGTCGATGCTCTCCAAGGACGACGTGGACCGCATGGTCCGCGACGCCCAGACGCACGCGGAAGAGGACAAGCAGCGGCGCGAGGAGGTCGAGACACGCAACCAGGCGGACGCCCTCGCGTTCCAGGCCGAGCGCACGCTGCGTGACCTCGGCGACAAGGTCTCCTCGGAGGACAAGGCCGACGTCGATCGCAAGACCGAGCAGGTCCGCGAGGCCCTCAAGGGCAACGACATCGACGCGATCCGCCGCAGCTCCCAGGAGCTGGCCGACACCCTCCAGCGGGTCGGCACCGCCGCCTACCAGGCGAGCAGCTCGACGGGCACCAATGGCTCGGGCCCCGACTCGGACGGCACCGGATCCGAGGCCGGCGCGGGAGCCGGCGGCGCGGGCGAGGAAGAGGCCGTCGAAGGCGAATTCAAGGAAGTCTGAGCGCGGCGCGATCCGCCTGAGGATCGACGCACCACCCACGGACGAGCCCGGAACCCCAAGGGGAACCGGGCTCGTTCTGTTCGGGACTCTCCGGGCGGTCCTCCGCGACTCTTCATCCGGTCCCGGAACCGGCGGCCTCAATCAGACGTGGGTCACGAACAGCGTCGACGTGATGCCGCACAGCGGACCGCCGTCGGACTCTTTGTCCTGCTTCTCGATGATGATCGGGTCGTTCTGGTTGAACGTAAGCCAGTGGTTGATCGTGTGGGTGAAAATGCGGGTGGTCGCGAAGAGCGTTGCGTCGGCCTTCGGGTACTCGTGGTTGTAGTTGTCTGAGACCGTGGAGACGCCGCCGACGAGGGACGCCGAGCCCACTCCGAGGATGTACGTCCAGGAGACGCTCTTGATGTAGGCCTGCGTCGACGTGACGGTGCCGAGGGACACGCCAAGCTTCGCGACCACGTTGTACCCACACCCGAAGTCCGGCGTGGTGTAGCTGAAGTTGTATTGCGCGATCAGGTTCGAGTTGGAGGCCGACCAGGTCCGGACCTTGATGCCGGCGGCGGCCTGCGCCTGGGACGCCATCAGCGGTATCAGCAGTGACACGACGAGCAGGGCCGCGACGCAGCGGCGCATGAGAGTCGTCATTTGATCCCCTCTTCGTTGAGTGACGGTGTCCGGGCAGGTCCAATGAATACCTACACTTGGGAGACGACCGCCAGACATGGGACGTGACGGCGGCTACTGCGAACGGTGGCAGGGGAGCGCACCGTCCGGCAATGTCCAGATGCCGCGTCCACGAGCTCCTGCCGATTGCCCTCTTGACGGCAAGCCTCGCGCTGGGCGGCTGCTCGGCTCCCACGACCACGACCACCGGCTCGCCCGGCTCGGCGGCGCTCCCGAGTGCGACCGGCACTGCCGCCGCCGCCGCCGACCCCTACGCGCACATCCCGGACATCGTCGAAGCGGTCGCTCCCAGCGTCGTGACGATCTTCACGGACCACGCCCAGGGCAGCGGCGTCATCTGGAACGCCGACGGCCGGATCGTGACCAACAACCACGTCGCCACCAGCGGATCCAACCTCGAGGTCTCGCTCGGTAGCGGAGGCCGCTTGCCGGCGACGCTGCTGGGAACCACGCCGCGGCTCGACCTCGCGGTCATCAAGGTCGATCGAACCGACCTTCCCGCCGCGACGTTCAATCCCACCGAGCCCAAGCTCGGCTCCCTGGCGATCGCGATCGGCGACCCGCTCGGCTTCGAGAACAGCGTGACCGTGGGCGTGGTCTCCGGAATGCATCGCTCCATCCCCGGCGCCGCGCAACAGAGTCCCGCGCTGGTCGACCTGCTCCAGACGGACGCGGCGATCTCGCCCGGCAACTCCGGTGGGGCGCTCGTCGGCCCAGACGGCAGCATCATCGGCATCAACGTGGCCTACATCCCGCCGACGGCATCCGCCGTGGCGATCGGTTTCGCCATCCCCGCCGCGACGGTGATCGACGCCGTGCCCTACCTCGAGAAGGGCGAGGCCGTGCCCCTTGCCTGGTTGGGCCTGTCTCCCGTGACCCTGACGCCGGCCCTCGCGCAGCGGCTCGGCATCGACGCGACGACGGGCGCGATCGTCGCCGAGGTGGCGCCGGGCGGCCCGGCGGACCAGGCCGGCATCAAGGTCGAAGATGTCATCACGGCCATCGGCGGCCAGCCGATCGCCACGGCCGAGGACCTCCTCGCGGCTCTTCGCATGCTGAAGCCCGGCGACACGGTGGACGTGACCATCGAGCGC
>JAXDKU010000164.1:0-4830 GCA_034667005.1 Chloroflexota bacterium | reverse complement strand
GTCACCAAGATCCGGCTCGCGCCCTGCCGCCTCACCGTCCGTCTCGACGGCGGACCGGGACGCGCGTCAGTAGCCACGGTTTCGGGCTCAGCCGGAATGAGCAACCTGCGCATCCGGCTTCCGTCGACCCTCAGGCTCCGCGCGCGGTCAGAACGCCTTGGCCGGATAGACGTCGAGATCGCCGGGGCGCCAGTTGAAACCTTCCCTCTCCACGGCCCCCGCAGCTCCTCCAACGGAATCACCGTATCGCTACAGGCGACCGGGATCACCGTAACGGGCCTCCCCCCGGAGGCCGGCGTTGTTCGCATCTCACTTGCACCCGGGGTCATCAAGGGGCGCCGTGGTCCGGTGCGGACGTCAGCGCTACTGCGCGGCGACCAACACCGTACGCGCAGCCGCACCTCGGCGATCTGGAGCCGATAGAGCTGCTTGCGGTTTGCGTGGCCTTCGAAACTAGAGCGCTTGGTGATCAAGCTTGGGTCGGCCTTATTTTCCGCAGCGAAGTTGCTACGGCTTGAGCTTGCCGGGTTGCTCGAGAGGATTCTCCGCACCGGCGAAGGCGGGAGCGAGCGCCAATACTTCCGTCGGATACCGAGCGCCGCGTGGGATGTATTCGTCGTCCTCTCAGAGTCGTACCCGATTCCGGAACGTACTGAGGATGGCCGGGACCGACGTGTCACGTAGGTGTCACGTCGACCCACCCAAACCAGCCGAGATTCGATAAGCCGATGCGACGGACGGAAGGCCGGATCAGCAGCCTGAACGTCGATCCACCGAGACCGGCCGAAACGGCCGGGGGCGACTCTTAATCCCAAGGTCGTAGGTTCGATCCCTACACGGCCCATCGCATGGTTGAGCCAAATGCTGCTTCCGCCTCTTGCAGATTTCGGCCGAGTATCACCCAAAGGGTCACGTACTTCAGGGTATGTCCCACCTGGATGCCACCAGGCATCGATCGGAGCGCCCAACGTCGGCGCATGACGAGTCGCCGGGTGCGCATCTGATTCGCGCGATGCTGAACGTCGTCGTTGCCCGACCCGTGCACGCCGCTCCGTCGGGCCGCCCTACGGCGTCAGCGTGAGCTTGGCCTTGCCGACTGGCCCGAAATCCGCCTCTGCGACGGAACCGGCGGCGAACGGCGCGATGTCGGTCGCTGTACCCGTGTTGTGCAGGTCGCCCGCGCGCAGCCCGTCGCCGTCACGGCTGCGCGCGTTGGCGAGCCATGTCAGCGCGACCACCGGATCGCCCAGTACGTCCGCGCCCACGCCCTGACGAGCAAGCTCCCCATCGATCCTCAACCGCACCGGAACGCTGCGCAGGTCGAAGTCAGCGTCGAAGGGCACCCCGGCGCCGACGACGAGGCCGCCATCCACGGCATTGTCTGCGACGCCGTCGAACGCGTAGGCCGCAATCCAGTCCTCGAGGTGGCCGGCAACGACCTCGATGCACGGGTGCACGGTCGCGATCGCCTCCCGCACCTCGTCGTGCGTGTATGGCGCACGCCGCCGCGGCAGGTCGCGCGAGAGCCGGAACCCGAACTCGCACTCCAGCACCACCGGCGTCAGCGTGGCCTGCGAAAGGACCGCCGGGCTGCGGTGGACGAGCGGGGCGAACAGGCGGCCGTAGACCGGCTCACCCAGGCCGAGGCGACGCTGCAGCGCGACGTTCGTACAGCCGCAGTACCAGCCCGCCAGGGGCCAGCCGAGCCGCTCCGCCAGGCGGTCGGCTATCGCGTAGGCGTCCGCCAGCGATCGCGGCCGCACGTCGTCCGGCAGCGACGCGATCCGGCGCACCTCGTGGCGCGCGGTCTCGAGGATCGCGGCCGCGCGGTCAACGGCGTCGGCCGGCAGCGTGCGTACGCCCATCGCCACCTCAGAACGTCGGCCGGCATCCGGCGTTGTGGAACCACGGCCGGCCCTGCGCCACGTCCGCGCCAAGCCGGAACGACGTCACCTCGTTGCCCGGTCGGCCGGAGACCGTCACCCGGCGGCCGATCACCTCCAACCGCTCCGCGCCTACCGCGCAGCGCAACGAGAGAATGCGGTTCACAGCGCCGGGATGATAGGGCGGGCCGCAGGCGTGCGTCAAGGTGCGTTAGGTGAGCACCGATGGCGCGGTCAGCTGAGGAGCGCAGGTGGCGCCGACGAGCGACGCCGCGTATCGCGCTCGCTGCCTCGGAGCCGTAACGAACTCGCCGAGCATTTGAAGCACACGAACAGCAGCAACCCTAACGCGGCGTGCGGCCGCCCACCGGTCCGATTCCGCGTTGCACTAGCCACGGGATGCTCCGACACGCCCGCGGAGCGTGCGCTTGTGGGGACGAGTGAGCGCCGCTATGGTCGCCGCCTGCTGGAAACTCGCCATCCGGCAGGCGGGGATACGTACCGAGCGACGGATCGCGCCGATGCGATCGCCACCCACCGCTGGCGATACGGCTGATGCATTCGCCTGCGGGGTGCGTCAATTCACGCGTATTGGAGGCAGGATGAGCGAGCTCTACGAACTGTCGGTGGTGGATACGCTGCGGGCGTTCGGTGATCGGAGCGTTTCGCCGAGCGAATATCTCGAGGCGATCCTCGAACGGATCGAGGTGGCGCAGCCGGTCGTGAACGCGCTCGGCGACCGGTATGTGGAGGAGGCACGGGCGGCCGCGCGGGCGGCGGAGAAACGGTATGCACGCGGCGATGCGCGACCGCTCGAGGGACTCCCGGTCGCGATCAAGGACGAGGCCGCAATCGCCGGCAAGCGCGCGACGAACGGGTCGCTGTTGATGCAGAACAACGTCGCGGACCGTGATGATCCGATCGTCGAGCGGCTGCGTGCCGCAGGGGCGATCTTCCACGCACGGACCCTGACGCCCGAGTTCGAGATCACGTTCTGGACCGCGAGCCGGATGTGGGGCATCACCCGCAACCCGTGGAACGTTGGGTTCGACCCCGGTGGGTCGAGCGGAGGATCGGCAGCGGCGCTCGCCGCGGGCATGACCCCGCTCGCG
This sequence comes from Chloroflexota bacterium, assembly GCA_034667005.1. Lineage (GTDB taxonomy): Bacteria > Chloroflexota > Limnocylindria > Limnocylindrales > CSP1-4 > JAFMJV01. The sequence goes on along the minus strand of JAXDKU010000164.1, from coordinate 1,835 downwards.
ACCGGCTCCGACATCGGCGGATCGATCCGCGTCCCCGCCTCCTGCTGCGGCGTTGTCGGCTACAAGGCGACATGGGGGCGAATACCGGCACCGCCCCCGGTCGGTCTCGACGCTTGGTATCACGTCGGACCGCTCGCCCGCACCGTCAGCGACGTTGCCCTCGCCGCCGACGTGATGATGGGCCCGCACCCGCTGGCGCACGCCGCGATCCGCCCCCCGCTTCGCATCGGTACGCCGACCGCGAATGTCCGCGACCTCCGCATCGCGGTGTCGGAGGACCTGGGTGACTGGCCGGTCGTCCCATCCGTCCGCGCCGGCATACGCGCTGTCGCCGACGCCCTGCGCGACGCCGGCGCGACCGTCGAGGAGACCGACGTCCGGATCGAGCGATCGCTGCTTCGAATCGCGAGCGACGCGCACTACGCAGCTGCTTTTGGCACCATCTCGCAGACGCTCATTGCCGGCCATGAGGAGCTCTTGAACCCGTACACCATCCGCTGGCTCGCGACGCTGCAGCAGGCGCGTGGGTTCGCGGACGGGCTCGAGGCGGAGGGCGAGATCCAGGAGCGGCTGAGCACGCTATTCGAGGCGTACGACGCGCTCGTCTGTCCGGCGATCGGCGTTCCGGCGCTGGAGGCAGGCGTCGACTACACGGAGATCCCGCTGGTCGTGGACGGGCAGTCGTACGACGCGATGCGTGAGGTCTGCCCGACGGAAATTTTCAACGTGGCCAGCCGCTGTCCTGTGCTGTGCGTCCCTGCCGGCCGCGACGACGCGACCGGCGTCCCGGTCGGCGCACAGATCGTCGGGCGCACCTACGAGGATCACATCGTATTCCGCATCGGCGCCGCGGTCGAGGCGGCGCTACCGTGGCCGCATGTGGCCGAGCTTTAGGAACGGCACTGCATCCAGGTGCTCCTCCCGCACACCCCTGCGGGCTTCGGTGAAACGAACCGGCAGGCTCAGGAGCGCAAGCAGCGCCACCAAGCAGCGCAGCGCCTTGCGGATGGACTGCCACCGTCGATACGACGCTCGCTCCAACCGGCGCACGAGACGTTCTGTCGCAGGACCCAGATACCGTACCTGGGTGCCGAGCAGGTCAGACGATCGACATCCCGCCGTCGTCCCTGATTTCTTCACCTGTCACGGCCCATCGCATGGTTGGCCGCGGACAGGTTTGCTTCAACGCCGCCGCCGCGGGCCCATTCATCGAGCATCGTGCGGATGAAGCGTGTGACGCGGGCGGCGTGGAACCAGGTGATCGCCGGAGGTGCGGCGCTGGCTGCCGCTGCGGACGACCACGCGGACGTGAGTGCGGCCGCGCGCCGTGAGCGGGCCGATCCGGAACCGGAGGCGGCGAAGGCCGACGGTGCGGCGCACGACGCGCCATGCCGTGCGATGTCCGTACCGCCGCGTGCTGCCCCACTCGACGCGCGCCAGCACGCGGCGCGGTGACGCACCGGTGCCGATCCGGGCGGTCACGAGGGCTGACCTCGAGCCAGCGGCGATCGCGACTGACGCGACGCCGAGCGGCTGCTGGCGCGGCGGCTGCGGGCGCGGCGGCGGTGATGGCGCGCCGCTGGCGAGCGCGTCGAGGTAGGCCGTGCCCCAAGACGTCGACGCCTCGACCGCGGTGCCCTCACCCCATTCGTTGAAGGTCGTGACGAGTCGCCAGCGCACCTGCGCCGCGTACATCGCGCGCACGGAGTCGCGGAACCGCGCGACGCTGCGCTCGAGCCGTGGCTGCGACTCCCCGGCGAGGAAGAAGCCCGGGCTCACCGAGAACGACTGGCCGGGCACCAGCACCTGTGCCTGCGCCGGCGCGTACTCGTGCC
>JAXDKU010000163.1:0-3818 GCA_034667005.1 Chloroflexota bacterium | reverse complement strand
AAGTCCTTGATCGGTGACCCGGCCTTGACCAGCAGGGCCTGCGTGGCCTCGAAGTAGGGCTCCGAGAAGTCGAACTTCTGCTTGCGCTTGTCGGTGATCGTCATGCCCGCGGCGGCCAGGTCGCACTGGCCGCTGTTCATGGCCTCGCCCGACTCGATGTTCTCGAACGCGATGTCGACGATGTTCTGCTGGACGCCCAGCTTCTTCGCGACCAGGTCCACGAGGTCGACGTCGAAGCCGACGATCTTCTCGCCCTGCTTGACCTGGAACGGCTGGTAGGGCAGGTGCGTGCAGGTCGTGAGCTTGCCGGCCGCGATGGTCTGGACACCGCCGGCCGCCGTGCCACCTTCGTCGCCCCCGCACGCGGTCAGGGCGGCGGCCGCCAGGGCGAGCGCCGGGATCAGGGCGAGCGCCTTGAGTTGGGGTCCTCGGGCCACGTCGTCACTCCTCGTAGTTCTCAGTTCGTGAGAGCACGCATATTGCCACTCATCCATACCAAAGCACAGCACTGTGACGTTACGGCGCCGAGGCGGGGCAGATCAGGTCGTCAACCAGGTGCAGGTGTTTCGACTCGCCGCGCGCGATCAGCTGGCTGACCGGGTACGAGAAGGACACCGGTGAGCGGGAGTTCGGCGGCTGGTTCTGACGTTACGGCCTCGTGCCGTTCGGCCCGGACCGGACCGAGATCACGCACACCTACGATTGGTCGGGCGTGCCGCGGCACCCGGCCGAACTCGCCCCGGCGGCCCGGGTCCGACCCGGGCCGCCGGCTTCGAGCGTCAGCCCCGGGCGTGCGCGTCCAGGATGTGCGCGACGGCCTGGGTGACCCGCTGCGCGTAGTCGAGGTGCAGCCACTCGTCCGGCACGTGGATGTTCGAGTCGGCCCCGCACGCGCCGGTGACCAGGAACTGCGCCTCCGGGAACTTCCGCGAGAGCAGGCCCATGAACGGGATCGAGCCGCCCATGCCGGTCGCGCGGTGCGGGTGGCCGAACACCTCGTCGCCGACCGTGCGCAGGGCCGTCGTCAGCCACGGCGATTCGGCCGGCGCGTTCCAGCCGTTCTCCGCCTGCGGCGCGCCGAGCGTGACCTTCGCGCCGTACGGGACGTCAGTGGTCAGGACGCGCTTCACGGCGTCGAGCGCCTTCTCGGCGTCGGCCGTCGGCGGAAGCCGGAAGCTCAGGGTGAACGTGGTGCTTTCGCGGAGCACGTTGCCGGCGTCGGCGGGCTTCGGGAAGCCGTCGGCACCGATCACCGACAGCGTCGGGCGCCACGCGTTGTTGAGCATCAGCTCCAGCGCGTCTTCGGTGATCACGCGCCCGCCCTCGACCAGCGGGAACGCCTTCGAGAGCGCCTCGGGGAAGTCCTCCGAGACGGCCCGGAGCTCCGCGAGCCGATCGGCCGGGACGTCGACCTTGAGCTCGTCGAGCAGCAGCTCACCGGTGGCGCTGTCCTCGAGCCGCTCGATCAGGTTCCGCAGGATCCGGAACGAGCTCGCGACGACGCCGGAAGCGATGCCGGAGTGCTGCGCCGAGCCCAGCAGCTGCACCGTGACGTCGAGGTGCAGCATCCCGCGCAGGCTCGTGACCAGCCACAACCGCTCGTAGTCGCTGCCGCCGGCGTCGAGGCAGACCACCAGTGACACCTCGCCGATCCGGTCGGCCAGGTGCTCGACGTAGGCGGGCAGGTCGGGGCTGCCGGACTCCTCGCCGGTCTCCAGGAGCAGCACGATGCGGGCGTGCTCGCCGCCCGCCGCGTTCACGGCTTCGATCGCCGTCGTCGCCGCGTAGCCGGAGTAGCCGTCGTCGACGGACCCGCGGCCGTACAGCCGGCCGTCGCGGATCACCGGGGTCCACGGGTCGAGGCCTTCGGACCAGCCGCCGACCGGGGGCTGCTTGTCGAGGTGGCCGTACATCAGGACGGTGCCCCGGTCCGTCGCGCCCGGGGTGGCCGGCACGTCGACGAGCAACAGGGGGGTCCGGCCGTCGAGCCGGACGACCTCGAGCGTCGCGCCGGGCAGCCCGCGCCCGGCGATCCACTCGCGGACGTGGTCGACGGCGGCGGCCAGGTGGCCGGTCGTCGCCCATTCGGCGTCGAAGGCCGGGGAGAGGGCGGGGATGGCCACCAGCCCGGACAGGCTCGGGATGACGTCGCTGGTCCAGGCGGACACGACGGATTCACGGACGGATTTCTGCTCCACGTGCCCATCGTGCCACGCACGTTTCGGAGTGCGGCACGTCACAACGGCGTCTCCGGCGCGGGTGATCAAGCGAGCACGTGATCACGCCACGCCTGGTGGGCGCCGGGACCGGCACCCTACTCTCGTAGGTCCGATGCTCGGGCTTCCTAGCGTTTCCCCTGTTCAGGGCCGCTTTCTCCGCAACGAATCCATATCCGTGACTCACCAAAACGCTGACCTTCGTGCCAGGATGGCGGCGAGAACCGTCAACGCCGACGGTGACCGAGCGCTTCGGACCCGATGCGCTGGTCCCCGCCGGTGCAGTCGCTGTGGTCGCCACAAGCGGCCGCCAGAGGCACCGACACCAAGGAGTACAGCGCATGCCGTCCGAACAGTGGACGCACCCGGAACCTGGAGACGGCCCCGCCGCGGTCGCGGCCCAGCCCTCTCCCGAACAGGTGATCGCCGGGTTGCGAGCGACCAGCGAAGGTGGCGCTGAGCTCACTCAGCTGCTCACCCCCGAAGGCGAACGGGTCCCCTCAACCCGGTTCGACAAGTACGTCGAGGACATCGACGCCGAAGCGCTGTGCGGGCTGTACCGCGACATGGTGCTGGTCCGGCGGGCCGACCGCGAAGCGAACGCCATGCAGCGCCAGGGCCAGCTGGGCATCTGGGTCCCGCTGCTCGGCCAGGAGGCCGCGCAGATCGGCTCCGGCCGCGCCCTGAAGGCGAACGACATGGCGTTCCCCAGCTACCGCGAGCACGGCGTCGCGTACGCGCGCGGGGTCGACATGAAGGACCTGCTGGGCATCTTCCGGTGCACCGACCACAGCGGCTGGGACTACCAGCGCCACGGCTTCCACCCGTACACCATCGTGATCGGCAACCAGGTGCTCAACGCCGCCGGTTACGCGATGGGGCAGAAGTTCGAGGGCAAGGTCGGCGACGACGACGGCGAAGCCACCATCTGCTACTTCGGCGACGGCGCCACTTCGCAGGGTGACGTCCACGAAGGCTTCGTCTGGGCCGCCGTCTACGACGCGCCGCTCGTCTTCTTCTGCCAGAACAACCAGTGGGCGATCTCCGAGCCGACCGAGCGCCAGTCGCGCCTGCCGCTGTACCAGCGCGCCCGCGGCTACGGCTTCCCCGGCATCCGCGTCGACGGCAACGACGTCCTCGCCTGCCTCGCGGTGTCGCGCTGGGCGCTCGACGAGTGCCGGCACGGCAACGGCCCGGTGCTGATCGAGGCGTTCACCTACCGGATGGACGCGCACACCACGACCGACGACCCCTCCCGCTACCGGCTCTCCGACGAGCTGGAGGAGTGGAAGCTCAAGGACCCGATCGAGCGCGTCCGCGCGTTCCTGGCCCGCGGCGGCTACGCCGACCAGGCGTTCTTCGACAGCGTCCAGGCCGACGCCGACGCCTTCGCCGCCGACCTGCGCGAGTACACGTTCAACATGCCGGAACCACCGCCGGAGCGGATCTTCAGCAACGTCTACGCCGAGGGCAACCCGGTGCTGGACGCGCAGCGCGAAGAGTTCCTGGCCTACCTCGACGGCTTCGTATCGGCGGGTGAGCACTGATGACCGACCTCCAGAAACTCACCATCGGCAAGGCGCTCAACCTCGGCCTGCGCCG
>JAXDKU010000162.1:0-7018 GCA_034667005.1 Chloroflexota bacterium | reverse complement strand
TCTCGATCTGGCTCTGTCGGTCCATCCGGAAAGTGTAAGCGAGGCTAGCTCTTCTCGACCGGCACGCGGACGGAGTTGCCCCACTCGGTCCAGGAGCCGTCGTAGTTGCGCACGTTGGGGTAGCCGAGCAGCTCGCGCAGGACGAACCATGTGTGGCTCGAGCGCTCGCCGATGCGGCAGTAGGCGATGACGTCCTTGTCCGGCGTAACGCCCTTGGCCGCATACAGCGCCTTCAGGTCGTCCGCGTCCTTGAACGTGCCGTCCTCCTTGACCGTCTGGCCCCACGGGACGGACTGCGCCCCTGGAATGTGGCCGCCTCGCTGTGCCGTCTCGGTCATGCCGGGAGGTGCGATGACCTCGCCGCTGAACTCGGCAGGTGAGCGGACGTCCACGAGCGTGAAGCCCGGGTCGCCGAGGCGCGGCAGGATGTCATCCCGGAAGGCCCGCAACGCGGGATCCGCGCCGCTGACCTGGAAGTTGGTCGCCGGGTGAGACACCTCGTCCGTGGTCACCGGCAGGCCGTTGTCCAGCCAGTAGCGGCGGCCGCCGTTGAGGATGCTCACGTTCTCCAGGCCGTGGAGCTTGAGCTGCCAGTAAGCCCAGGCGGCGAACCAGTTGTTGTTGTCGCCGTACAGCACGATGTGCGTGTCCGGACCGATCCCGGAATCCCCGAGGAGCCTGGACAGGTCCTCGGCCGAGGCGATGTCCCGGCGGACGCCGTCGGAGAGCTGGCTCGTCCAGTTCCAGCCGACGGCCCCGGGCAGATGGCTCTGCTCGTACGCGGCGGTGTCCACGTCCACCTCGACGAAGCGGACGTTCGGGTCGTTCAGGTGCTCCTGGGCCCACTCGGGGCTCACCAGTGCGGTGTCGTGTGCGTAGCTCATGGGTGCGCTCATCTCCGTGAAATGTCGCGCCGGGCGTGCTGCCCGCGCGGGGAAGGCTCCGACGTGGAGGTCGCGTCCGCCGTCCCCGATCGATCCGGGAGTCGCTCCCGTTAGGGGATTGCCCCCTCCTCGACCGCAAAGGCACGGAGACGCTCGGTACACGCGCCGGAGAGGCGGTCGGCCTGCCTCAGGATCCACGGATCGACCCGGCTGCTGTCCTCGATCGTGACGACCGGGCCCTGGAGCCCGTCGTCGAGCGCAATGCCGGAGCTGTTCCGGTAGTCGGCCATCCAGTTGGCCTGGAGCTGCACGATCGCCGCGATGACCACGCGCCGGGAGAACGACCAGTCCACGTAGTCCGCGTTGAGCCGATCCACCAGGTCGCGCAGGCGCACCGCCTCGCCGCGCGGAATGCGGGCGAGCAGATGGACGACGCGAAGCTCCGCGAACGGATCGCCGGGTTCGGCGATCGTCGGCGGCTGGAGGCTGGGGTCGGGAAGACCCGGAAGTTCTCTCAGGGAAAGCACGTGCGGTTGGACTCGCGGCGTCGATGGAAGTGGCCTGGCTTCCGAGCCTAGCACAGCCCCGCCATCCGTCGGCGACGCGATCAGTGCCGCCCGTCCGCCGCAACGGCATGCCGCATGATCGGAGAGAACGCGAACAATGCGGACAGCACGACCATCGCGGCCGCGATCAGCAGCATCGTCTCCTGCCCGCCGATCGTGTCCAGCAGCACGCCACCGGCGAGGACCCCGATGGGTGACAGGCCGAGGGAGAGCATTCGGGCCGTGCTGCCTACCCGGCCGAGCAGGTGGTCGGGCGGGATCGTCGCCCGCATCGTGATGTAGCTGATCAGGACCAGCGCACCGCTCATGCCCGCGCCGATGGCGCTGATCGTCTGGGCGACCGGATGCTGGACCAGGACGAACACGAGCAGCCAGGCGGCGCTGAGCGTGTTGGCCCCGAGCATGAAGAGGCCAAGCCGCCCCTTCGCGAACCGACCCGCCAGCACGGCGCCCACGGTGTAGCCGATGCCATAGCCGGAGAGCACGAGGCCGAGGACCCCGGCGCTGAGCCCCTGCTCCACCCGCAGCATGAAGATCACCGCGTTGACCAGCGATGCGCTGATGACGCTGACGAGGGACCAGTAGAGGATCACCGTCCTCAGGGTCGGCTGGTGGACGATGTAGCGGAGGCCTTCGGCGATCTCCGCCACGAGGTGCGTCGGCGGGCCGGTGCGGCCCTTCTGGAGCGGGCGCCGGACCAGGGTCAGGGATGCGGCGGAGATCAGGAAGGAGACCGCGTCCACGGCCAGCGTCTCGCGGGGGCCGATGATGCCGACGAGGATGCCGGCGATGCTCGGGCCGACGATGAAGCTGAGGCTGAGGATGGCCTCCGAGTAGCCGTTGGCCCGGCCCACCTGGGAGCGCCCGACGAGGCTGGGGATGGCCCCGGTCCACGCCGCCAGGAACATGACGCGCAGCGCATTGATCGGCGCGGTGACGATCAGCAGGACCGCCATCGTGTCCCAGTGGAACAGCACGGCCAGGGGGATCAGGGCCGTCAGCAGCGCACGGCCAAGGTCCGCCCAGAACATCATCTTGCGCCGGTCCCACCGGTCCGCGAGCGCGCCCGCGGGCAGGCCGAGGATCAGGTCCGGCAGGGTCTGGAGCGCGCCGACCGTGCCCATGGCCACGCCGGACCCGGTGAGCGCCAGCACGAGGAGCGGCACGGCCGTGAACGACACGGCGTCGCCGAGCGCCGAGATGGACTGGCCGGCAAGGACGATCTTGAAGTCGCGGTTGGCGGCGAGCGACGGAGCATCGTCGGTCGCCCCGGGCTCTGCCGGTGTTCGGAGCGACTCACTCGCCCCAATGGCCGCCGCTGCCGCCTCGCCAAGTGGGGCTCCCGCGATGGCGACCTCGGGAGCTCCTCCCGGATCGCCGGCTCCTCCCCGGTCGCTCGCGGCTCCCGTGCTCACCGCCTCACACTCGCAGCTCGCATCAGCGAGAGAGTGCGAACGCCAGCATGGCCGCCGCCGTGAAATCGATCGCCGGTTCCACGGTCTGCCAGGACCGGACGTCGTCCACGAACCGGCTGCCGTGGCCGGTGAACTTCGCAAAGCGATCCACTCCGGAGGCCGGACACGTCTGCCCCTCGTCGAAGAACTCGCCGAGCCCGTCCTCGAAGAGCGTCTCATCGTTCGGGCCGTTGACCACCGCGCCGCGCACGATGGGTGGCGATCCGTCGACGCTGCCGGCCAGATTGGCGACCACGTGCTGCATGCAGTGCGGGAATCGGCTGCCTACGCCGACCATCAGCGAGACGCCCCACGCGTTGGCGCCCAGCGCCCAGTCGCGCTGCGACGTGGCAAGTCCGCTGAAGCGCCGGTCCCCGGTCAGCTCGCGGTAGAGCTGAGCGGTCGCGACCAGGCCGAACGCATGCGGCGCGGCATCGAAGCCGTCGTAGGTGACGCCCGCCCGGAAGGGATCGGCCATGGCCTTCCCCTTTGCGGAATGCAGCTGGCCACGCATGTCGGCGATCAGTTGCGCCTCAGTCGCAGAAAGCGCGCCCGGGTCCGCCGCGCCGCGGATGGCCCGGACCAGGTCCGCATGTGCCAGGGCGCTCGTGTCATAGAGGTTCAGGGTGTCATCGCCGGCCTCGTGAGCCAGGAAGCGGTGCGCTCAGCGAGCGGACGCGCGGAGCCAACGGCCGGAGCGGGGGTCGCCGAGCGCCTGGCCGGCCAGCGCGAGCTCGGCGGCCGCAAGCTCGAGATCGTCCCGCCACGAGGACTCGGGGTAGAACGCATGCGGCAGGGCCGTCACGACGTCCGCCTCGCTGACATGCTGCTTCTTGGCATGGGCGAACAGGCCGGCCGCGATCGTGAGCTCCTGAGCCGCGCGTTCGTGGTCGCCTGCCGCGTCGACCTGCGCCGCGAGCGCGAACGCCGCCGCCATGCGGCCTGCCATGTTCGGCGGAAGCCGGGTGCCCGGCTCGTTCGCCCGGAACGCGGGGCGGTGCCGCAGATACCGGTTCTCGGGGCCGGTGAGGCTGTCGTCCTTCTCCGGCAGGCGCCACCGGTCGTGGTCCCCGTTGAACGTCCCGTCCTGGTTCCCCGACCCGATCCCCACCTGGAAGTCGATGACACCCCTGCGGTCATCCCATGCCTTGCGCAGCCACCGCAGGCCGAAACGTGCCTCCGGCAGCAAGGTTGGCGGCGCATCGCCGCCGAGCGCCCGCGCAGAGGCGAGCATCAGCGTCACCGCATACGCGGTCGTGTGGGTGAACTTGATGAAGTCGCCGGCGTCGAACCAGCCGCCCTCCAGGTCGGCGCGGCCGGGGAGACGCTGCAGCGAATCCCCGACGATCACGTCGCTGTCGGGGTCCTCGTACGCCGGCCAGTCGTAGAGCCGCGCGTTGCGGTCGTGGAGGTGGGCAGGCTGCCGGTCGAGGGTCCCGGGAATCACGCGCGCGCCGTCTCGCTGAGCCTGGAAGAACGCGACCGTATCGGCGACGCGCGGCCCGAACAGCTCGGACCGTGTCCCGATGCGGAACGGCGCGGACCGCACGCCCAGGCTCTCGACCACCAACCGATAGACACCAGGGGCTCGGAGCGCGGAGAAGCGAAGCGCGTGCACAGCCGAGAAGTGCGCGTTCCACGCGCCGCGGTTGCTGCCGGCATGGCCGGTAAATGCCGTCGAGCCGTCCGTCGCGATGACGCGAAACTCGACGGCCGGCGACGCCGAGGGCGCCAGCAGATAGGCAATCTTGCGCTCGAACGGTGCGTAGCCGAGCTGGTCGACCCGGATGAAGGCTCGACCCGCCGCGGGAGCCACGGCGCCATCCGACGCGCTGGCCGCGCTCGGAGCGGCCGCCGCGAGAGCCGATGCGGTGGACAGCAGAAGCGCGAGCACTGCCCGGTGGCCCACCTCGAACCTCCTCACTCCGCTTCCCCCGTGTCGACGCCGGCCCGGCTTCGCCTCAGGCCGGTTCCAGGCGCATGGTCGTCGGCAGGACGTGCGGGACCAGCATCACCGATACGGCCGGGTCGCCGGCGTACTTCCGCGCGAGCTCGCGGCTGCACGCTTCGACGCTCGCCCGGTCGTCGGCCGGGATGGCTCGAGCCTCGATGCGGCGTCCGTTGACGTAGATCGCGCAGTGCGGTTCCAGGCGGAGATCGCGGTACCAGCGTCCGTCTTCGCCTCGCACCGACCGGACGTAGGGCGCGCCGTCCGCGACCACGACCCAGATCGTCGTGCGGCGCGACCCGCGCGGCTCGGACCACGTCTCGATGTCCACCTCCGCCTCGTCGCGCAGGAGCTCGAGCACATCGTCCGGGAACGGCGCGATCGGCTCGTCAGCCACGCCGCTCGTCCTCGTTCAGCTCCACCCGCTCCTCGCTCGTGCCCGGCGGACCTCGCCGCACCGTGAGGAAGGAGCCCGCGGGCGCCGTCGCCAGCAACGGCCTCAGGACCTCGACGAGTCGGTCCGGATCGTCGCCGACCACGCGCATGCCGAACGAGCCGCGCGCGAGCTCGTTCGTGTCGTAGCTTCCGACGCCCTGTTCATCCACTGCGGCAATGATCGCGTTCTCGAGGCTGAAGACGCGAGCCTGCTCACGCTCGTTCTCGAAGTTCGCCTCGGAGAGGCGGACCCAGGCCGTCACGGACGGTCGCGAGTCCCCGGTGCCACCGTCGGCGCCGTCGTCCGAGACCGCATCGTCCCTTCCGGCCGCGTCCTCACCGGAGCTCGACCCGAACAGGCGCCGCAGGAAGCTCACGCGTCAGAGACTAGAGCAGCTCCCCGTGGGCCGAGGCGGTCGGCGCGCCCTCGCGGGGCCGCGGCTCCTCGCCCGGACCGTAGGACGGCGCGGGCGCCTCCTGCGGCAACTGCGGCAGCGGCGGACGCGCCTGTCCTTCCAGCGCACCCACCCCGTACGGAACCCACTTGTCCGGCCGCTGGAGACGGTGCTGCGCTTCATTGCCGCGGGCGTGGACCCCTTCGAACGTGCCAGGCTCGATCCACATCGCATCGCCCTGGAGAAGGCCGTGGATGCCCCCCTGGCCGGGCTCGGGACGCGGACTGCGGCAGTACTCGCAGGCAGCCTTGTCGTGCTGCTTGTAGGACTGCGGCTCCTCGTAGGTCGTGATGTAGCCCTCGTAGTTGCGCAGCACGACCTTGTGGTCCGAGTAGCTCACCAGGTAGTTCGGCATCACCGGGATCTTGCCGCCGCCGCCGGGCGCATCGATGACGTAGGTCGGCACGGCATAGCCGCTCGTGTGGCCGCGGAGCCCTTCCATGATCTCGAGGCCTTTGCCGACAGGCGTGCGGAAATGGCCGCTGCCCTCCACGAGGTCGCACTGGTAGAGGTAGTACGGCCGGACCCGATTCGCCACGAGCTTGTGGACCAGGGCGCGCTGGATGTTCACGCAGTCGTTGACGCCCGCCAGCAGGACCGACTGGTTGCCGACCGGGATGCCGGCGCGGGTCAGGCGATCGACGGCCCGCGACACCTCCGGCGTGATCTCGTTGGGATGGTTGAAGTGGAGGTTGATCCAGACCGGGTGGTACTGCGCGAGCATGTCGCACAGCTCCTGGTCGATGCGCTGCGGCAGGAAGACCGGCACGCGTGAGCCGATGCGGATGATCTCGATGTGGGGGATCTCCCGCAGGCCCCGGATGATCGACTCCAGGAGCTTGGGCGCGAGCGTCAGGCCGTCACCGCCGGAGATCAGCACGTCCCGCACCTGGGGCGTCCGGCGCAGGTAGTCGAGCTGCGCCTCGTGCTCGCGGCGGTTGAAGTTCTGGGTCGGGTCGCCAACGATCCGCGAGCGGGTGCAGTAGCGGCAGTAGCTCGCGCACTGCGTCGTCACCAGCATCAGGACGCGATCCGGGTAGCGGTGGACCAGGCCCGGCACCGGGGAGTGGCGGTCCTCGGCCAGCGAGTCCTCCATCATCGCGGTGAAGGCTTCGTGCTCCCGCGCGAGCGGGATGACCTGCCGGCGGATCGGGTCGTCAGGATCGTCGGGATCGATCAGGCTGATGAAGTAGGGCGTCACATCCACCCGGAACTTGTCGGGGGCCGAGAGGCCCTCGCGCTCGTCGTCCGTGAGCCGCAGGATCTGCTCGATCTC
>JAXDKU010000161.1:0-6472 GCA_034667005.1 Chloroflexota bacterium | reverse complement strand
CCTTTGGGGTGGTATGGCCAGTTGAGCTGGGCCGCGCGCTCCGCCACCCGGGGATCCGCCGGGTCGCCGGGGATCGCGATGCCGGTGACGTCGCCCTTGATGTCGGCCACGAATGAGGGCACGCCCTGCTCGGACAGCTCCCCGGCGAGGATCTGCAGCGTCTTCGTCTTGCCCGTCCCCGTGGCACCGGCGATCAGCCCATGCCGGTTCAGCATCGCCAGGGGCGCCTTGACATGGACGTCGGCGGCGACCTCGTTCTCGAGCATCGGCCCGCCGAGGACCACCGTCGGCTCAGGGAAGTCGTACCCGGCGGCCATGGCATCGCGGAACTCGGGCTTCACGGTGGCGGGTCCCCCTTGAGGTGGTGCCGGCGGCGGGCCTAGGGTACGAGAGAGTTGGGCGTTTCCATCGGGCGCGCGCCGCGCGACACTGTGGGCCACTCGACGGCATGAGGAGGCGGACGATGATGGAGCAGGTCCTGACGATGGTGCACCGTCACGAGGGCGAATGGGTCGAGATGCGCCGCCGGCACGATCTCGATGCGGCAGAGCTCGACCCCGAGCGCGCCTGGGACAGGGACGGGGCCGTCTACGAGTGCCCCTGTGGCGAGCAGTTCATCGTCGGCCCCGTGAACACCGAGGGCGCGTTCAAGGCCATCCCGCGCGCCTGAGCGCGGCCCAGGTGAGCGCGCTTAACCGGGCCCCTGCCTACTGGACCCAGACCTGCGACAGCAGCAAGCCGAGCACGGGATGGAGCTGGACGTTGCCGGCTCGCTTCGAATGGAAGGCGAGGTCAATCGGATTGAACGCTGCGACCGCAGGGGACTGATCGACGATGAGCCTGTCGAGCTCCGCCCAGGCATGGTTCGCTGCGGACGGATCGGACGCCTGGAGGTCGTACGCATGAAGAGCGTGCGCGTCGATGTCTCGATCGCAGAAGGCCGCGAAGTTTGACGGTGAGCCAGGTACCACCCTGAAGTCAGGACAGGTGAAGATCCCGGCCATCACGCCCGACGGCGCGGGATAGCCGGGCAGCAGCCACAGGCCGATCATCTGGAAGCCTGCGGTGTAGGGATCCTCCACCGCGAAGAGCTCATCCACGCTCATCGTTAGCAGCGAGGCCTCGAACCCGAGCTGCCCCAGCAGCTCGACGAAGTACGTGCCCACCGCAAGGTGCTCCGGCAAGTCGAGTGCGCGAACCGTGACGTGGGTGCCGCGCACGCCGGCGCGGTCGATGAGCTCGCGTGCCGCCGCGATGTCCGGCGCGCGCCAGGCCTCGCCGGGGCTGATCGTGTAGGGGCAGTACGGCTCGTAGCCGGGAAAGCCGGGTGGGGTCGCCTGACAGGTAATACGCCCGAGGAGGGGACCGCCGTTCGCGTCCACGACCCGCGTGCGGTCTGTCGCGAGATTGACGGCGCGCCGCACATCCGCTTGATCGAACGGCGGCAGGGTCGTGTTCATGAACTCGAAGAACGTCCGCGTCGAAGGGGTCGCGTGGAGTTGATCCGTGTACCGGGTGCGAAGCTCCTCGACGCGATCGGCGGGTATGAAGGGCGTGTAGTCGGCGTCACCTGCCGCGACAAGAGCCACGGGATCCTCGCCTTCGCCGGTAACGCGCCAGACGATCTCGTCGGGATAGCCATTCGGCTGCGCTTCGTGTGACCACTCGTGGAAGTAGGGGTTGCGCACGAGCCGGAGACTGTCCGTCGCGAACGACTCGGTCATGTAGGGACCGGTCGCCGGCAATGGGGTGGACGCGAGCTGGAGTGGCGTGTCCGCCGGCAGCACGAGCGCCTGCTGCAACGCGAGCTTGTAAAGGAACTCGGTATCCGGTTCTCGAAGCCGAAACGTGACGCTTCCCGCCTCGTCGTCCACGCTGACGGCCCTCGAGAGATCGCATGTCGGCGGAGCACCGCGGCACGCCTCAGCACCGTCAAGCGTGCCGAGGAGGTCCATCGCGTCCCTGTTCACGACGAAAAGTCGCTCCAATGAGCGACGCACGTCCAACGCTCGGACCGGTGCGCCGGTGGAATAGGCGACGCCGGTGCGAAGCCGGAAGGTGTAGGTTCGCCCACTGTCAGTGGGCGTCGGGATGGAGAGTGCGAGGTCGGGCACCAGCGTCAGCCCATCGGACCCGCCAACGCGCTTGAACGCGACCAGCCCATCGTTCGTCAGGGTGGCCTGGTTCATGATGAGGGACTCCGCTGGGTCCACGCTCAGGCTCATCTGCGTTGGGTCGCCAACGATGCGAAGCGCGCCCCCCTGATGACGGCCGGTCGCCGCGCCTGCCGTGAACCATGTGTCGCGGCCCGCGACCGCGATCCCCCGAGGACGGCTCTGCACCTGGATGTGCCGTCCAATGGTGTTCGTCGAGGGGTCGATCTTCAGTATCTCGGCCGTCGATCCCACGGTCACCCATACCGATTCTCCAACTGCGATCCCGCCCGGCTCGGCGCCCACAGCGATCGTCGCCACGACCGCGTTCGTCCCCGGATCGATGCGGCTGACGGTGCCGTCACGGCTGTTCACCACCCACAGCTGATCGTCCAGTGCAGCGATTGCCGTGGGGCCGTTGCCGACATGGATCCGCGCCCCGGCTGCACCGCTGGCCGGATCGACCCGGACGACCGAGCCGGTGTCGAAATCGCTCACCCAGATCGATCCGGCGCCGCTGGCGACGCCCGCGGGCGTGGTGCCGACGGCGAACTTCGCGACGTCTCCGGTCCTCGGGTCAATGCGAGCGAGGGTGCCGTCGAGACGGTTCGTCGCCCAGACCCAACGATCGTCCGCGGCAACGCCGCTTGGCCCGTTCCCGACAGGGATGAGCCCGATCTGCTCATTCGTCGCGGGGCTGACCCGGCTTATCGTCCCGTCGCTGCCGTTCGCAACCCAGATCGCCCCGTGCCCGACCGCGACGGCATTCGGGCTTCCGCCGACGCGGATCTCCTGCACCACCCTTGAGTCGGACGGGCTGATCCGGGTGACCTTCCCGGCCGTGGTGTCGGTGACCCACAGCGATCCTTCGCCGAACGCAATGGCGTCGGGAATGCTGCCGACCGCGAGCGTATTCAGGATCCCGTCCCCGCTGCCGCCGATGCGGCCGACGGAATTGGCCTCCACCCCCGGAAGGTAGCGCGGCTGGAGCAGGGCGTTCACCCCGATCGCGGATCCCGCGAGCGCGACGACGACCGCAACGACGATGGCGAGGCGCCACCGCCTCGAGCGGAGCCGGGTCGAAACCCGCTCGCGCACGGCGGTGCGCTGCTCAGGCGGGAAGGCTGCGGGCGCCTCGACTGACGCGGCCGAGTAGAGCGCCCATCGGCCGGGTACGCCTTTGAGCTCCGCTGTCCCATGATCCTCGAAGCCGAGGTCGGCTCCCGTGACGAGATCTCGGACCGTGGCGGAGACCAGGACTTCGCCCGGCTCAGCGAGGCCCGCGATCCGAGCGCCGATGTGGACGGCGATCCCACCGGCCTTCCCACCGATGAGCTCGACCTCGCCCATGTGGACGCCCGAGCGAACATGGATGCCGAGTGCCTCGGCGCGATCACGGACATCGAGTGCGAAGGCGACCGCCTGCGCCGGCGAGTCGAACGTGGCGTAGACGCCATCTCCGGCGGTATCCACCTCGCGACCCGCGAATTGCCGCAGCGCGCGCCGCACCATCGCCTGATGGCGCTCGAGGACCCGCTTCCAGCCGTCGTCCCCGAGGCGTGCGGCGACCTCCGTCGAGCCCGCGATGTCCGTGAAGACCACGGCCGCAAGGAATCTCGACGGCCGCGCCTTCCGTCGGAGCACGCTCGCCTCAGGTCGCGGGCGCCGGCCGGCCCCAGGTCCCGCCCGGACCTACGCTGCCGGCATCTCGAGCAGTCCCAAGATGTTGCCGGCGGGGTCCTTGAACCACGCCATCGCGCCACCGTTCGGGTCCGTCGCGATGCCGTCCTCGGTCTTGATCCCGGGCATGTCGTACTCCTCGAACTCCACGCCGCGGGAGCGCAGGCCGGCCACCGTGCTCCTGACGTCCGGAACGACGAAGTGGATCGAGGTGTTCTCGGGCGGCCGGTGGTTCGGACGTTCGTACACCATCACGCCGCTGCCATCGGCGAGGACAAACCCGAGCCCCCCGTCGTCACCCGTTGGCATCTGCGGCAACCCGAGTGTCTCGCTGTAGAACCTGCGAGCCGTCTCGATATCGTCGGTCGCGACCGTCGCGACCGCTTTCGCACCATCAAGCATCTGATCCCTCTCGCTATCTCTCAGTCACGTCCCAAGGGAGGATAGGCCCCGATCGAGCTCGGTGACGGGGCAATCCGCGAAGGGCCCCGCCCGCCATCCGCCGGAGAATCGAAAAGACCCCGGCTTGTGACCGGGGTCTCGTCTGTCAGCCGACGCGAACGCCGGCCGTCGAGTGCCGAATTAGGCGGAGCGAACCTGAGCGGCTCGCGGGCCCTTGGGGCTCGACTGGACCTGGAACTCGACGCGCTCGCCGCCGTTGAGGCGGTCGAAGTCGAGCGTGGAGTCCAGCTCGTTGCGATGGAAGAAGTAATCCTTCCCGTCCTCGGCGGTGATGAAGCCGAAGCCGCGGTCAGAAACGACCTTCTTGATGGTACCTGCGGTCATGATGACCCTTTCGTCCCGAACGGTTTGCACTGCGCACGGCCCGTTCGAGTAGGACGACGACGCGGCACCACTCAAGTCGAGTAGTACGACCATTCTACCCCTTTCCCCTTGCCCGTGCCGCCCAGGACGCGTAGGCTCCCCCTCGAATCGACTCAGCGCCACCGATCGATGCCGGAAAGGAGGGCAGCGCCATGACAGTCAACCGTCTTGCCGCTGCCAGCTTGCCCGCCGGTCGGATGCTCGCGGAGGGTCGCGCCCTGCGCTGACCGCTCCGATCGACGGGGACTCACTTCCCCGTAATCCGGAGATCATCAGCGTGTCTTCTCTCCTCGCCGCCGAGCGGCCCGTCCCCCCATGGCTCATCACCGAGTCGTACGAGGACCGGCGTCTCGGCACCCTGAAATCCGGCAAGGAGGCCGAGGTCTTTCTCGTGGAGCGAATCGGCACCACGGGGAGCTGCTTCCTTGCGCACAAGCGCTATCGACCCCGAACACCCGCCTACAAGGGCGAGCTGCGGGAGCTCGGCTTCTCCAAGGGCACGATCTACCGGTCCGACGCGGTCTACCGCGCGGGCTGGAACCTCAACGCGCGGGATCGCCGTGCCGTCGCCAAGCACACGGACCACGGACGCGACGTCGTCGCCGCCGCGTGGCCGGTCAACGAGCTCCAGATGCTCCGCCGCGCGTGGACTGCGGGCGTCTCCGTGCCATACCCGGTCGACGTCGTCGACGACGGCGTTCTCATGGAGTTCTGCGGCGAGGGTCCCGTGGCCGCGCCGCGCCTCGTCGACGCGCGGCTGGACCAGCCTGGCCTGGCGAACGCGTGGAGCCAGTTTGCGGACGCCATTCGGGCGCTCACGCGTGCGGGCATCGTCCACGCCGACCTGTCCGTGTACAACCTGCTCTGGTGGCGGGGGAGGGTGGTCGTGATCGACTTCCCGCAGGCGGTCGACGTCATCGTCAACCCGGCCGCACCGGGGCTGCTCCACCGGGACGTGGTCAACGTGGCGACCTGGTTCGGGCGCCATGGCGTCCACGTGGACGCGGAGCGTGTCTTCGGCGGGCTGCTGTCGGAGATGTGGTGACGCTCAGCCGGCCGCGGGCTCCACCTCAACGGCAGCGACCTCGCCCGTGAGGTCGAGCGCGATGCAAAGGGAGTTTCGCGCCCAACCGCTCAGCGGCCGGCCCTCGCTCCAGCCCTGGTACTTGGCCGCGAGGAGCCGCCGTGCGGCCTGCTCCTCGTCCGTGCCTGGCTCCACGACGCGGGCCCCTCCCCGGTACGTGGCTCCGGCCATGCGGACGCGCACCTCCTCGGTCGCCAGGCTGTTCTGGACCCACCCCGCCGATCGGCCGCCGCCGGCAAGGAGGTAGAGCGTCGAACCGACGAGCCCGAACCAGAGCTCGACCGTCCGCTCGAGCCCGCTCCGTCGCCCGGTGGCGGTCAGCCACACGTAGGCCTGGTCGGCCGCGCCGGGCGGAATGGGAAGCGCGCTGCCGGCGGCGTCCGTCATGCAACTGATGATCGCGCGTGGCGGGGGACTTCCTACAATCGGCGCGTGAGACGGCTCCTCGGGTCGCTGGTGATGATCGCCGCGCTGGTGGCCGCATGCGCCTCGCCCTCGGTGCCGTCTTCGTCGCCGTCGGCCGGGCCATCATCGGCCGGGCCATCGTCGGCCGCCCCATCGTCGGCCGGGCCATCATCGGCCGCCCCATCGTCGGTCCCGTCTCCGACGCTCCCGGGCGGCTCGCCGTCGATCACCGCGACGGCGGGCGCCGGACCCGTCTACCTCGATCCGAGGCAGTCCGTCGAGGCACGCACGCGCGACCTGCTCGGCCGGATGACGCTCGACGAGA
>JAXDKU010000160.1:0-3709 GCA_034667005.1 Chloroflexota bacterium | reverse complement strand
GGAGGCTTGACCCTCGGCGCTCGCCCCATGGCCCGGAAGCGGCTCGCACGTGCAGGTAGCGGGCGTGATCCTCAGGCAGGCGATCACCGGGCTGGAGGGCCATCCCATCCGCTGGGCGACAGGCGATGACCACTGCCTCATTGGCGCCAAGGAACGCCACCAGGTTCACGTAGTGAATTCCGGGGAGAGAGGCGAGTCCCTCGCATACCGCGTGTGCCGCCTCCTCCAGGCTGGAGCTGCTCGCCGCAGCCCGGATTGCCTGGCCGAGCAGTGCGCGCACGGCCGCCTCCAGGACGAGGTCCGCCTCCACCTCACGCATGTGGCTCACGTCACGCTGCACCGAGATGTACGCCGACAGGGCACCCTGGGCGTCATAGACGGGCGTGATCGTGACGGCCTCGGTGTACCCGCTGCCGTCCGTGCGCTGGCTGTCCAGATCGCCGTGCCACGCCTCGCCGGCGCCAAGCGTCGCCCACATGTGTTCGAACGCGGCGGGCTCCTGCGCTCCTGGCTCCAGGAAGGGCGACAACGTCCCGATGACATCCTCGCGGCGTGACCCGCTCGCCCGCAGGAAGGCCGAGTTGACGAAGACGACCGTGTTCGACACGTCCGTGACGATGACCGCATCCGTTGTTTGTTCGAACGCGGCCGTGAGGAGCGTGCGGTCTCGCTCCGAGGCATGCAGGAGTGTCTCGGCCTCGACCCGTGCCGTCACGTCCCGGGCAACTCCCTCCACCGCCACCAGCGACCCGTGAGCGTCGACGACCCGGACGCTGCGGTGCTCGGCCCAGAGCGTGGATCCGTCCTTGCGAATCCAGCGGACAACAACCGGTTCCTCGCTCTGGACCGGCGAGGCGAGATCCCGGTTGAGCAGGACGCGGTCATCCGGATGAATCAGGCGCGGCCAGAGGTGGGGATCGGCGTACAGCTCGCCCGGCGTGTAACCCGTCAGCCTGGTCGATGCGGCACTGATGTACTCGAGAACCCGCTCGGGTGCCACACGGACCCGAAAGACGATGTCCTGGCTGCGCTCGGCAAGGAGGCGGAAGCGCTCCTCGCTGGCCGCGAGATCCGCGGCTCCTCGTTGCCGCTCCGTGATCCGGAGAAGGGAATCATGCTGTCTCGCCCGGGGTCTGCTCCCGGGCGCGGATTGGGTCTTCATGGTGCAGCTTCAGGGTTCAGCAGGGAGAGCTGAGGATCGGGCCGCCCCAGTCAACCCAGATGACTGAGGCGGCCATGCTGATCCCCCGGAGGGAGTGCGCACCGCGCGGCCTCACCACTCGTGTGGCTACCGTTGAAGCGCGTACTGGCAATTGCATTTCGATCGAGACTCTGACTCCCGCCCTTGAGCTGCCCGAGTTGGGGGACGGCAAGATGGGCGCTATACCAACCAATGGCGAGGAACAAGTTCCAGCATTCGAAAGCACATGAGGCCAGCGCTGGTTGACCGCCTGGCTCATGCCACGGTACTCGGGTGGAACAAGTTCCTCGCCGCATGCTCCGCAGGCTGCCATGTTGGCCTCCGTGGCGGCCTCAGGTCGCCAATGGATGGACCGATTGCCGAGCATGAATCGAAAACCGATCGATGGGGCCGAGCGCGCGATCGCCCGGAGACTCAGGCCTCGAAGCGTTTCCGACGCAGCCCAGATGGGCCTGCACGCGGCCGGCACGCCCTCGGACTCGGCCCAGACGCTCTCAGACGCGGATCAGACATTGTCCGACACGGACCAGAGCCTTTCCGACGCCGACCAGACTGAATCGTCGACAGATCAGGGGAGCTCCGACCGGGACCAACGCGCCTCGGACAAGGACCAGGCGGCATCGGACCGCGATCGCGCCGATGGTCTCGCCAAGACCGCGGCCCAGCAGAACGAGTACGACACGACCCGGAAGGCGCGAGCAGAGGGGACCTTCGAGCGCCTCGAAACTCGCAAGGATCGTGTACATACCGCCGACGACCGTGACGCGACCGCCGCCGAGCGAGATCGGATCGCAAATACGCGAGACGAGCAGGGTCGTGAGCGAGACAGGCGAGGTCGCGTACGCGATGCAAGGGCGGCAGATGTCTCTCACACCGTGTCGGCCAGGAAAGCCTCCATCATTCAACAGCTCGATGAACTTGGTGCGAGGGCAGCTTCCGATCGCGCCGCGGCCGCTGCGGATCGCGCCCGAGCGGCCAAGGATCGCGCGGCGGCAGGTCGCGAACGGTCGATCCTGGAGAGCGAGCTGCGCGCGGCGCACATGGACGAGCTGACCGGCACGTTTCGCAGGGAGATGGGTCGCCTGGCACTGTCGCATGAAATCGACAGGGCGCGACGCTTGGACGGGCGCCTGGTGCTTGCCTTCATCGACGTCGACGGCCTCAAGGCGGTGAACGACACGCACGGACACGCCGCGGGCGACCTGCTGCTCCAGACGGTGGTCCAGGCGATCCGCAGCAACATTCGGTCGTTCGACACCATCATTCGCCACGGCGGCGACGAGTTTGTCTGCGCGCTGGGCGGGATCGATCTCCGGGAAGCGCAGCGCCGCTTCAGGTCGGTCCAATCGGCCATCGAGGCCCAAGGCGCCCCAGGGATGCGCGTGGGCATCAGCGTCGGCATGGCTGCACTCGCCGAGGGTGAGGATCTCGATGAGCTCACCACGAGGGCTGACGTCGCCATGCTTGCCGTCAAGGCCCAACACCGTTCGTTGCACCTGGGGCGCGCCGCCCTTCTCTGAGCACCCGCGATCCCGCATGCTTCGCGAGAGCCGCGGCGGCGCCTCAGCCTGGTCGAACGGCGGAGTCGCGCGTCACCTCATGGAGTGCTGAACGCGATGCTGTCGCCCGTCTTCCTCGAACAGGGGCTTCGCCTCGTTGGCTACCGCTGGTCGCCTCGCGTCCACGAGCTGAAGCGATTCCTTGCCAGGAGCCGCGTGCCGTTCCGCTGGCTCGATCCGGAGGCGGACGCACAGTCCCGGGCCCTGGCTGAGGAAATCGCACCCGGATCCAGATCGATCGCGATCGTGCTCATGCCGGATGGATCGATGCTCGTCGATCCGGATGTGCATACGCTCGCGGCCCGACTCGGCCTGCCGACGGACCCCGCGTCCGCCCTCTACGACCTGGCCATCATCGGGGGCGGACCCGCCGGCCTCACGGCTGCGATCTGCGCTGCGTCGGAGGGGCTCCACACGGTGGTCGTTGAGCAGGACGTGCCCGGCGGCCAGGCCAGCTACAGCGCGATGATCGAGAACTACCCCGGATTTCCCAAGGGCATGGACGGCAGCGACCTGGCCCGCCGGGCCGTCGAGCAGGCAGAGCGGTTCGGCGTGGAAATCGTGGTTACCAGGAGAGCCACGGGTCTCATCTGCGAAGGCACTGAGCGCCGTGTCAGCCTGGATGACGGCGTGGAGCTGGCCTCACACACGGTGCTCATCGCCATCGGCCAGTCGTTTCGGTGGCTGGACGCGCCCGGCTGCGCCCCACTGGTCGGCGCTGGCGTGTACTACGGGGCCGCCACAATCGAAGCCTCCAGCTGCACCGATCAGGAGGTCTACGTGCTTGGTGGCGGGAATTCCGCCGGCCAGGCCGCGCTCTTCCTGGCCCGCTTCGCCCGGCGGGTGCACGTCCTGACGCTGCACGACTCGCTCGACGAGACGATGTCCGCATATCTCGTGGAACGCATCGAGGCCGCGCCGAACATCGTCGTGCAGCCGAACCATACGG
>JAXDKU010000159.1:0-24730 GCA_034667005.1 Chloroflexota bacterium | reverse complement strand
CCCATGGACAGCCAGTCACTCCTCACCCCCGACGCGGTCGCGTCAGCCATGGGCCGGCCGCTGTCCCACGTGCCGGCACCCCCGGGGAGTGACGCCGAGAACTACGCACGCCACTTCGCGGGGCTCTTCCTGGAGACCTTCGAGGGGCTGGGGATTCGCCCGACCCTCTATTGGATGAGCCAGCAGTACGCCTCGGGCGCGATGGATCCGTACATCAAGAAGGCGCTGGACCGCGCCGACGTGATCCTGGAGATCTACCGCACGGTCAGCACGGTCAACCACCCGCCCGACTGGCTGCCCGTCCACGTCATCTGCGAGAACTGCGGCCGGATCGGCACCACCATCGCGACGGCCTGGGACGGCGAGAAGGTGACCTACGAGTGCCGGCCCGACCTCGTGACGTGGGCCCGCGGCTGCGGCCACAGCGGCAGCGTCTCCCCCTTCGGCGGTCGCTCCAAGCTGGTCTGGAACGTTGACTGGGCTGCGCGGTGGGGTCTGGTCGGAGCCACGATCGAGGGCTGCGGCAAGGACCTCGCCACGGCCGGCGGCTCCCGGGACCGTGCCGATGCCATCAGCCGCCGCGTCTTTGAGCGCGAGCCACCGCTGAACGTGCCGTACGAGTTCCTCAACATCGGCGGCAAGAAGATGAGCACGTCCAAGGGGACGGGCGCGGCCGCGCACGAGATCGCCGACATCCTGCCGGCCGAGCTGCTGCGGTTCCTGTTCATCCGCCAGAAGCCCCGCCGGGCGATCGAGTTCGACCCGGAGGGGGACACGGTTCCCGGCCTGTTCGACGAATTCGACCGCATCTGCGCCGCGGTCGCCGGCCGGCCGTATCGCGGCGAGCTGCCGCAGCACCCGGATCGGATCCTCCGCCTCAGCCTGGTCGACGAGTCGGCGGATCTCCTCGTCGAGGCATCGCGCTACCGGCCGCCGTTCCGCCATCTGGCCCTCCTGATCCAGGTCCCCGGCGTCGACCTGGAAGCGCGCGTCGCGGCGGAGAAGGGCGCGCCGCTGGACCCAGAGGAGCGCCGCATCCTGGAGGAGCGCGTCCGCGTCGCCCGCGCCTGGCTCGACACATTTGCTCCGGACCGCTACCGCGTGGAGGTTCAGGACGCGCTGCCCGTGGACGCGCTCGGGGAGCTGACCGAAGCCCAGCGCATCTTCCTGCGCTCGCTCGCCGATGCCGCGGAGCGCGAGGCCCCCGACTCCGGCGACGCGTGGCAGGACCTGATCTTCCGCGTCGCCCAGGAGCACGGCGTCTCGTCCGGGAACGCGTTCGCGGCGCTCTACGCGACGATCCTCGGGCGTTCGAACGGACCGCGGGCGGGCTGGCTGCTCGCGAGCCTGGATCGGGACTTCGTCGTTCGCCGGCTGCGCGAGGCGGCCGCGGCCGGCCAGCCATGAGCGTCGGGATCCAGCGGCTCCGCGAGGATGCGGACCGCGTCCGTCAGGGCGCGATCGACAAGGGCGAGGACACGACCCTGGTCGACCGGGCGTTGGCGCTGGATGCGGATCGTCGGCAGCTGACGGGCGAGATCGACGGGCTGCGCTCGGAGCGGAAGGCGCGCAGCGACGAGGTGGCCGCGGCCATGCGGGCCGGCGATCGCGAGCGGGGCGAGGAGCTGCGCCGGCAGTCGTCGGAGCTCAGCGACCGCATCCACGTCCTCGGGGAGCAGCTGGGGACCCTCGAGGCGGACCTCGAGGACGCCATGCTGCGCATCCCCAACCCGCCCGACGCGGGGATTCCGGTCGGCGGCGCTGACGCCAGCGAGATCGTGCGCACGTGGGGCGAGCCGGCCGCGGGGGA
This sequence comes from Chloroflexota bacterium, assembly GCA_034667005.1. GTDB lineage: Bacteria > Chloroflexota > Limnocylindria > Limnocylindrales > CSP1-4 > JAFMJV01. The sequence goes on along the minus strand of JAXDKU010000159.1, from coordinate 22,920 downwards.
GGGACGGAAGCCGCACTGGGAGATCGCGGAGAGCCTCGGCATCATCGACATGGCGGCCGGCGCGAAGGTCGCCGGCTCCGGCTTCCCCATCTATCGCGGGGCGGGCGCCGCGCTCCAGCGATCGCTGATCGACTTCTTCCTCGACCTGCACACCCGCGAGCACGGCATGACCGAGATCTGGCCGCCGGCCGTGGTCAACGAGGCGTCCGCGCGAGGCACCGGGCAGATCCCGGACAAGGAAGACCAGATGTACGTGGTCGGGCGCGACGGCCTCTATCTCGTGCCGACTGCCGAGGTCCCGGTCACGAACATTCACCGGGACGAGATCATCGACGCGGACCGCCTGCCGATCCGCTACGTCGCCTATTCGCCCTGCTTCCGCCGGGAGGCCGGCGCGGCCGGGGCCAGGACGCGCGGAATCCTGCGTGTGCACCAGTTCGACAAGGTCGAGATGGTCTGCTTCGAACGCCCCGGGGACTCCGACGGCACGCTCGAATGGCTGACCCAGCGCGCCGAGGTCTGCCTCCAGCGCCTGGGGCTCGCCTATCGCGTCAAGCTGATGGCCACCGGCGACATGGGCTTCACGCAGGCGAAGAAGTACGACCTCGAGGTCTGGGCTCCCGGTGTCCAGGACTGGCTGGAGGTGAGCTCCGTCTCGAACTTTCGCGACTTCCAGGCCCGCCGGATGAACATTCGCTGGCGGCCAGAGCCCGGCGCCAAGGCGGAGATCCTGCACACGCTCAACGGCTCCGGACTGGCGCTCGCCCGCACCGTCGCGGCGATCCTGGAGGTGTACCAGGAGCCGGACGGATCGGTGCGCGTCCCAGAGCCGCTGCGTCCACGGCTTGGCGAACGGATCACCTCGCCGAACGACTAACGACGCAACCGGCCTGGTGGTCATCGGGTGCCGCTCGCGGGGGCACACGAAAGAGGCGGACGGTCGTTCGACCGCCCGCCCCTGGGAGCGACATGAACCGAGCTGGGGCTCAGTTCCGGGAGGATGCTCCGGTGTCCGGGCCGACCAGCTTCCAGCCGTCCTGCCAGGTCCCGCCCTGCATGTTGAGCGTGATGTTCAGCCACGCCATCCCTTCGAGCGTCCGCGCGTTGACGAGCGGTCCGGCATCAACGGGTCGGAAGCCGAGCGTCTCCAGGAAGTCCAGCACGCGGCCCTTGGCCTCGGCATCGTCCCCGGCCGCATAGCCGTCGACGGCGATCCCGCCGACCACGGGCTCCGCCTGGCGAGAGGCAAACGCCGTGTTGAGCGCCTTGACCACGTGGGCTCCGGGAAACTGCGCCTGGATCTCCTCGGCGAGCGAGGTAGGGCCGGTGGCGCCGGTCGCATCGGGCGTGGGGCGGTTGGTGGCGTCGATGACAGTCTTGCCGGCCAGGGCGTCCCCGACCTCGGCGGCGAGATCGGAAACGGCCGTCGCGGGGAGAGCCAGCACGACGAGGTCGGCGCCGCGCACGGCGTCCAGGGTGCTGTCGATGGCGCTGGTTCCCGTCTCGTCCGCGACCGCGATCGCGTTCTCGAACTTGGTTGCGGTGAGGGTGACCGTGTGGCCTGCGCGCTTCGCGGACGATGCGACGGCACGGCCGACGTTCCCGGCACCGATGATGGAGATGTTCACTGGAGCTCCTTGACTTATTTGCCTTGAACCAACACGATTGGTCTAGAGATATAGTCGCACGCGATTGTGCTCTTGTCAAGCTTCCTATGCGGAGGACAAAGTGCCGGTAACCAAGGCACCCAGGGCAGCCGGGGTGGCGGCCGCCGGGGAGCCGGCTCGCACGCGCGAGCGCCCCCAGGTCGGCGCCCAGATCCGAAGGCTCCGGCGCGAGCGTTCGCTGACGCTTGCCGAGGTGGCGGATCGCAGCGGCCTCAACATCGGCTACCTCAGCCAGATCGAGAACGACAAGGCTTCCCCGTCGCTGGAGACGCTGGCGGCGCTGGCGGCGGCCATCGACGTGCCGATCACCTGGTTCCTCGCCGACACCGCGGCACCGCCGCGCGTCGTGCGGGCCGCGGACCGTCGATCCTGGGACGGACCGGGCGGCGGACGCGTCGAAGAGGTGGACGGCGGCATCCCTCGCGACGTGCGCATCGTGCTCGCCAATTCAGCTCCCGGCGGGCGCACCGGCATGCACGCCCACGGCGGTGACGAGCACCACGTCGTGCTCTCCGGCCGCATCCGCATGGTCCAGGGCGAGCACGAGACCGTGCTCGGTCCGGGCGACTACCTGGTGTGGGACGCGACGATCCCGCACGACGTGAGCACGATCGGCGACGAGCCCGCGCAGATCCTGATCGTCGGCCATCGCGCACACGGCGCCGAGACGTCCCGGCCGGAAGGTTGAGCTGATGGAGCGAGGAACGGACCCGGGGACGCTGGTGGTCACGGGCGGCAGCCGGGGCATCGGCGCGGCCGTGGCACGCCTGGCGGCGGAGCAGGGCTACGCAGTCTGCTTCAGTTACCAGGAGAACGAGGCTGCGGCGCAGGCTGTGGTCGACGCGATCGAGTCGGCGGGCGGCCGGGCCCTGGCCGTTCGCGGCGACGGCTCGAAGGAGGCGGACGTCGTCGATCTGTTCGAGCGTGCGACCGATCGGCTCGGGCCGGTCACCGGCCTCGTCAACAACGCCGGCATCACCGGCGGTTTCGCGCGGCTCGCGGACCTCGATTCGGAGGTCCTCGCCAGGGTGCTCGCCGTCAACGTGTTCGGGCCCATGCTCTGCTGCCGTGAGGCGGTGCGGCGCATGTCCACGAAGCGCGGAGGCTCGGGCGGTGCGATCGTCAACGTGTCCTCGCGCGCGTCGGTGTACGGCAGTCCCGGGGAATACATCCACTACGCCGCGAGCAAGGGTGCGATCGACTCGCTCACCGTGGGCCTTGCCCGGGAGGTCGCGACGGAAGGAATCCGCGTCAACGCGGTGGCGCCTGGGCACATCTTCACGGACATCCATGCGTCCGGCGGCGACCCCGACCGCGTGTCGAGGCTCGCCCCGACGATTCCGATGGCAAGGGGAGGCGCCCCCGAGGAGGTCGCGGAGGCCGTCCTCTGGCTGCTGTCGCCGAAGGCCTCGTTCGTGACCGGCGCCATCGTTCCCGTGAGCGGCGGGCGCTGAGTCCGGGCCGCGGCGGGCGCTGAGTCCCGGCCGCGACGCCGGCTCAGGCCCGGACCGGGACCGCGGCCGAAGGCGGATACTCTGCCTGCCGCGGAGAGGTGGCCGAGTGGTTGATGGCGGCGGTCTTGAAAACCGTTGGCCCGCAAGGGCTCGTGAGTTCGAATCTCACCCTCTCCGCCACTCCCCGCACGCTCGCGCACCCTGGCTGCACGTTCTAAAATCTGGCCACCCGACATCGGGAAGGCTGTGCGGTGAGCTGTGCGGTCAGGGAGGGATACCAATGTCGTCGTTGGTTCTCGACGTGCTGAAGGCCTGGCGCGAGGCGCTGCACTTCATGGAGGAGAACCCCTCGAGTCCCATGCGCGACGCGGTCGAGCGGCGCACGGATGAGCTCCGGTCGGTCTACCAGCAGCTGGCGTCCGAGGACAGCCGGCTGCCACAGACCGCGGCGGACGCGGAGCTGCTGATCCGGGACACGCGCGTCCTGCTGGGTGGCGAGGATGCGAGCCCGGCCGCCTCTGAGGCCGAGCAATACGAGACGAGCAGCCGGTAGGCAGAGACGCCTGGGCCGGGGCTGAGACGCCTAGGCCGCGACGGACTCTGCGACTCGCGCGCCATGGATTGCGAGCTGGTGGCGGTCCACCCGCGGCTGCGCTTCGACCAGCGCCTGGAGCGCGTCCCCGGCGTCCCAGACGTTCGCGTTCATGGCGGCCACGATCCGGTCGTCCTCGAGCCAGAAGGCGACGAACGCCCGGCTCTCCGGGTCGCCGCTGACGACGACGTCGTCCACGTCGGCGGCCAGGCCCCGGTACTCCATGCCCAGGTCGAACTGATCCGAGTAGAAGTACGGACGACGGGCGTAGGAGACGTTGCCGCCCAGCAGGTTCGCGGCCGCCACCTTGCCCTGCTCGATGGCGTTGTCCCAGTGCTCCACGCGCAGCCGCCGCCCATAGATCGGATGCCACGCGGCGGCGAGGTCGCCGGCGACGAAGATGTCCGGATCCTCCGTGCGGAGGCGCTCGTCCGCGAGGACGCCCCGCGCGGCCGTCGCCAGTCCCGCTTCGCGGGCGAGTCGCAGGTCCGGAGCGGCTCCGATGCCGACCACGACCGCCTGGGCTGCGATCCGGCTGCCGTCCGCGAGGTCCACGGCCTCCACTCGTTCGCGTCCGTGCAGCCCTGAGACGCGGCCGGGGACGACGCGCACCCCGTGCTCCGCATGCAGGCCCGCGTAGATGCCGGCCACCTCTCGACCGAGGACGCGCTGGAGCGGCCGGGAATCGGCCGTGATGAGCGTGACCTCGCGGCCCATCTGGCGGAGCGATGCGGCCACCTCCGAGCCGATCCAGCCTCCGCCGATCACCGCGACGGTCTCGGCGTCGGCCGCGTCGCGCCCGATCGCGTCGGCGTCCTCGATCGTTCGGAGCGTGTGGACGCCGTCCAGCATCCGCCCCGGGACGTCGAGCCGCGCGGGGACGGAGCCGGTCGCGAGCAGCAGCTTGTCGTATGCGAGCTCCGTCCCGTCGGCAAGCAGGACCCGGTGCCCGTGGCGGTCCACGGCCATGGCTCGTCGGCCGAGGAGCACCTGGATCCGCTGGTCGTCGAAGGTCTCTCTCGGCTTCATGAAGAGCTTGGGAAGCGGCTTCTCGCCGCGCAGGTACTGCTTGGACAGGGGCGGCCGGTTGTACGGCAGGTGGGGCTCGGCGCCGATGAGGGTCACCTCTCCCTCGAAGCCGTGCTCGCGCAGCGCGAGCGCCGCGTGGCCACCCGCGAGCCCCGCACCGACGACGACGATGGAACGAGTCGTGCTCACGCGATCCTCCTCAGGTGCTGTGGTTGAAGCGGTAGCGCAGGAAGAGATGGCTGCCGGCGCGCCGGACGGAGATGAGCCGGCTCCACGGCGCCAGCGCAAAGCCGAAGGCGTGGCCCTCGACGAGCGCGAGGCGTCCGGGCGGTCCGGCAGTGGCCGGGGCACCTGCGCCGGCGGGCGTGCCACCCTGCCCGGCGTCCGACGCCCCCTCCTGTCCCCCGCGTCCTGCGATCTGGGGGGCCACCGTCAAGAACAGCTCGTCGACGAGCTCGTCGGCGAGCAGGCGGCCCAGCAGATGAGGTCCGCCCTCACAGGTGACCAGCCGCGCACCGCGCCGTCCCAGCTCGGAGACCATCGCCAGGGGCTCGACGTCGCGGTCGCCGATGGCGCTGACCGCGACACGCTCGCTGGAGCGGGCGGCCAGCTCCGACCGGCCATGCTCGGTCGTGAGGACGAGGACGGGAACGTCGGCCTGCGTCAGGCCGGGATGGCTCAGGTCGAGCCGCCCGCTGGCGGTCGCCACGGCGGTCAACGGCTGGGCGGTCAGACCCAGGTCCGAGCGGGCCGCGGCATAGGCCCTCCCCAGTGTCGGATCCACGTGTCGTGGCGTCCACTCGCCGCGGGCCGAGGCACGCACCGTTCCGGCACCGACGAGGACAGCGTCGGCGGCTGCGCGCAGGAGCGCCATCAGCCTGCGGTCCGGACCGAAGAAGCCGCTGATCTGACCGCCGCCCGCGTGGCCCGGCTCTCCGTACGAGACGACGCCGTCCAGGGTCGACACGAAGTTGGCGATCACCGTCGGGCGGTCCGCGCGGAGCGGGACGGACAGCGGTCCGCCGTAGAACTCGACCAGCGCCGGCGGGGCTCCGATGGTCCGCCGTTCACGACCGGCGGCGTCGCGGGATGCGTCGTCCGACTCCCACAGCAGTTCCAGCGGCTCGATCGCCGGGTGTCCCGCCGCCTCGACCGCCCGCTCGATCACCGGCGCGGTCACCGGCTCGTGCCGCCGATCCCGGCCACCTGGAAGAACTCCGCGCGGAGTGTCGCATCGCGCTCGTAGACGCCGCGGTAGGCGGTCGTCCGGGTCTTCGCGTGACCCTCCCGCACGCCTCGCATCTGCGTGCAGAGGTGGTCCGCCTCCAGGTACACCGCGACCCCGTGCGCGTCCAGCAGATCGGCCATGCCCTCGGCGATCTGGTGCGTCATGCGCTCCTGCACGCCGAAGCGCCGGGTCAGCATCCGGACCAGCCGGGTCAGCTTGCTGATGCCGATGATCTGCTCGTGCGCCACGTAGCCGACCCAGGCGCGCCCGAAGAACGGCAGCGCGTGGTGCTCGCAGAGCGCGTAGAACGGGATCGGGCCCTCCACGATCTGCGCGAGCTCGCAGCTCGCGCCACCGTGGCATTCGGTGGGGAAGACCGTGATGAGCTTCGGATCGCCCTCGTAGCCCTCGGTCGCGTCGATCAGCGCGGCGATGAAGCGGCGCGGCGTGTCCTGCGTCCCGGCGGTTTCGAGGTCCAGCCCGAGCGTCGACAGGATCTCCGCCGCGCTTGCCTCCAGGCGCTCCCGCTGCTTCGCAGAGATGGCTCTCGGGCGCGGCGCCAGGACACCCTCGGGCGCACGGTCGGCCTCCGCGGCGCCCGGACCGGGCAGCACCGCCACGCGGCGCGCCTCGTGCGCATGGTGCTCGAGGGTGGTGGGAAGGGCCATGCGAGTCGCGACCTCTTGGGACGATCTTGACGTAAAACTAACGCTCCTTAGTCTTAGCCGGACGCGGACGGATTGTCAAGCCTTGCAATAGCCGGCGCTGGTTTTAGAATGGGCGCGTGGACACGCATCAGATCGAGGCCATCGCGTCGCTCGACGAGCCCGTGCGGCGGCGGCTGTACGAGTACGTCGTGCAGGCCGGGCGCGCAGTCAGCCGCGACGAGGCCGCGCAGGGCGCCGCCGTCCAGCGCTCGCTTGCCGCGTTCCACCTGGATCGCCTCGCCGACCAGGGATTGCTCTCGGTGGAGTACCGGCGCCTGTCGGGGCGGACGGGCAGGGGCGCAGGGCGCCCGAACAAGCTGTATCGCCGCGCCGATCGGAACTTCGAGGTCCAGCTCCCGCCGCGCCACTACGAGCTGGCCGCCGAGGTGATGGCGGAGGCGATCGACGCCGCAGGCGCCCCTGCACTCGAGGCCCTGCGCCGCGCCGCGCACCAGCGTGGTATCGAGCTCGCGACGCCGAGCGCGGAGGACAGCGGCGGCTCTGTCCCTCCGTCGGTGGCACGGACCCTGGACGTGCTGCGGTCCCTCGGGTTCGAGCCTCACCTGGACGAGGCCGGCGAGATCCGCCTGGCCAACTGTCCCTACGCGGCCCTCGTCCCGCAGCATCGGGAGACGACATGCTCGATGAACCTGGCAGTCATCGAGGGGCTCATCGAGGGGCTGGACGCGGCCGGCATCACTGCGCGGCTGGATCCCCAGCCGGGGCGCTGTTGCGTCGCGGTCGCTTCGTCCGAGGCACCGGCCGGAACCTGACGATCGGTCAGTTGAGTCCGGTGCGGCTCTGGTACCGGTCCCGGTAGACGCGGCGGCAGGCTTCGAGGTGGAGTCTCAGCTCGACGGTGTCGCATGAATCCGGCTCGTGGAAGTCCAGCTCACGCTCCAGCTGGCGCCACTCGGTGAGCAACTCGACGACGGCGCCTCCGTCGGCCGTGGTCGCGGCCGGCGACGCGATGATGCGCGCCAGTGCGTCCTCGACCGCGAAGATCCAGGCGAGAGACGCCCCGTCGCGATCTTCCAGGAGGTTTACCAGGGGCATCCAGCGTGCCCATCCCGCCGCCACTTCCTGCATCACTCACCTCCGGCCGCCAGAGGTCCCCGGTTGTACACCGCAGGCAGCCCGGAAGGCGAGGCACAAGTTCCGGGCGAGACCACGCTCGCGCGCAATTGCCGTTGAGGAACGCGCAGTTGTCACCCGGTCGATAGCCCGAGAGGGCGGGTGTCAGTCGCGGCGCGACCCCCTCCGGCCCGACAGTCACCGCATGGAACGAACACCTCGATCGACCAGCGACGACCAGTCCCGCGACACCGAGGAAGGCCTCGATCCGGGCGCGTACATCGGCCGGGGAGAGGAGCTTGCCGCCGAGACCATTCCTGGCGGCGTGCAGCGGAAGGACGAGCGCATCGCGGGGTCCGCGACGCAGTCCACAGGCGCCGGGAACCGCGGCGCCGTCCCGCCCGAGGAGGCCGGCTGGCCGGAAGGGCACCGCGAGGCGCACCACGTGACGGACGACGACATCCGCGAAGCCGGCCTCAACCGCTAGCAACAGCGGGCAGCCGCCGGCGGGCGACCCCCGCAATCAGGCTGGCTGGGGCTCCATGTCCGCGCCCTCGCCGCCCGGGATGTCGGCCCGACCTTCTGCCGGATCGTCAGCCGGCTGGTCGAGCGAGCCTGCCGGCTCGGGGTCGTCCAGTCGTCCGAGGGTTGGCTGAGCCAGCCCGGGATCGTCGATCGACGGCGCGTCGCGCCGGATGCCTGCGTCGGTGGTGTCCAGGGGTGAGACGCCGCCAAGGCTTCTGAGCTCGTCCATGGTCGCTGTCCTCCGGGTCCGTGGGCAGGGATGCTGTCAACCAGCCTGCCTGCCGGCGCGCTCCTCCGAGACGGCGGGGTACCGCATCGTCGTTGCACGTGGCATACGGTTCGGGCGAAGCGCTATCCGCCCAGGTGGGCAGGCGACCCGGAGACGCGGTCCATGCGGTGCGTCGACGGGCTCTCCGAGCGCAGTCGCAATCCAAAGGCGATCAGGAGAACGCCGGACGCGATGGCGTAGGCGGCGATCAGCCAGATCAACGCGAACGCTCCGGCGCCGGGGGCGATGAGGACGACGAACCCAAAGAGCACCGACACGATGCCGTCGACGGCGTACAGCCACGCGTGGCGCAGCCGCCGCCGCAGCTCGATGGTCGCGGCGACCTCGAACGCTCCCGTGACGACTGCCCATGCGCCGATCAGGTAGACCAGCGCGATCGCCGTCAGGCCCGGCAGGAAGAAGGCGATGAGGCCCACCACCACGCCCGCGACCCCGCCCAGGACGAGCAGCCAGTCACGCCGCTGTTCCCCGTGAGGCCTGGCGCCGCTGACGATGGCGAAGATGCCATCGACCAGCGAGTAGGCCCCGAAGAGGAGAACGAGCGCCCACAGCGCCATGGTCGGGAAGATGAAGGCCAGAACGCCGAAGGCGATGGCCACGATGCCGCGGAGGACGAGGCTCCACCAGCTGACCGAGACTCGGTCGTCCATACGTCGGTCGTCCATCGAACGTGCCTCCCCGTGGATGCGACTGAAACACGCTGGAGCGTAGGAAGACGTCGTCCCGATCGCAGTAGCCATCGATACCGCCCGCCGAAAGCGGACGGGGCTCGTCCCGATCGGGGTCGTTCGCTGGGCCCGGATCCCCAGCCCGAGGTCGCCAACCGACCCATGCGTAACAGCCGATGCTGCGACAACCACGGGGCCTGCCTAGCCTGCGGAGCCCATGGACGAATTCGGCCCGCTGATCCACTGCACGCCGCCTGAGGACCCGACCTTCCTCACCAGCGTCGGGCAGGCGTTCGACGATGCGGCCACGGTTCTCACCGATGACGGGGACATGGCGCTGCTCGTCGGCACGCTGATCCGTGTCCGGTCGCACTACCCCCGCGCCTGGATCATCGCGCTCCCCAACCAGTGGGTCGCCGGCGAGGAGCGACCGGTCTGGCTGGTCTCCCGCGACGGCTGGGCCGAGATCTCCCACGCACCAACGCTCCCGCACCGGGAGCACCCCGGGCGGCTCGCCGGCTGAGGGTCCCCGCCGAGCCCGCCGATGCGGCACGACGGTCAACGGCCGAGGCGCGCCAGCCGGTTCGCGGCAATGAGGATCTTGCGCGCCACCGGCGGGGAGACCCGTGAGAGCGCCTCCAGCGTGGACGCGAGATCGTCCTCCGGGAGGCTGCCGAACAGCCGGAGCAGGCGATCGAGCGAACCGTCCGAGAGGCGAGCGAGCACGCTGAAGCCGGTCGCGACCTGCTGGCTCTCCGCGCGCGACAGAAGGCTCACGGCACGGTCGAACAGGCGCATGAAGCCGAGCAGATCGGTGAGCCAGTCGCGCAGGCGCAGGACCTCGGGGTCGTCCGGGCTTTCGCGGACGCCTTCCTCGGCGAGCTCCAGGCAGCGCTCGACGAGGGGTCGCAGCGGGTCTGCCTCGCGCACCTTGCGCTGCTCCGCGACGCGCTGGAGCCAGTGCCAGCGGTCGCCGGCCACGGTGTAGGCAGTCGCGCTCGGCCCTCGCCGACCGGACCGGCGGGGGTCGCGAACGCGTTCGACCAGGCCCCACGCCTCGGTCTCGCTGAGCGCGATGCTGGCGGCCCGATGGCTCAGGCCGAGCGCCTCGCGAACGTCGCGCTCGGTCAGCACGCCGCCTCGCGCGAGCAGATATCCATGCACGCGCGCGACCGACGGCTGGACGCCCCAGGATCCGCCCATCGCGCCCCACGCATCGGCAAACGCGAGCCGGATGGACTCGGCGGTGACCTGCGCGCCGGCCGGGGCGGCTGCGGGGCCACTCGCTGCCATGCCCGGCACGATAGCAGGGCGAGTTGCGCGGGCAGAGATGCGATCCTAGACTCGGCCATCGGCCCGCGAGCCGGTCCAGCCCGACTGTCGCGCGAGATCCCGAGGAATCCAGGAGCTGGATCAGTGAGTGAAGCCGTCCGCCATGCGCTCGTTTCCGTCGTCGGCGGGTCGACGCTGTCCCGCGCGGAGGCCGAGACCGTCATGGGCGAGATCATGGACGGCGAGTCCACGCCCGCCCTGCTCGCCGCGCTGCTGACCGCCCTGCGGATGCGCGGCGAGACCGCCGAGGAGCTGACGGGCTTCGCGTCGGCAATGCGAGCGCGCGTCATCCGGGTCAACGCGCCCGCCGGCACGATCGATACATGCGGAACCGGCGGCGACCAGGTTGCCACCTTCAACATCTCGACTGCCTCGGCGCTCGTCGTTGCTGCGGCCGGTGTTCCGGTCGCAAAGCACGGCAACCGCGCCGTCACCTCCGCGTCGGGGAGCTCCGACGTCATCGCCGCGTTGGGCTTGACCGTGGAGCACACCGCGGAGGACGCCGAGAGGTCGCTGGCCGACATCGGCTTCGCCTTCCTCCACGCGCCCGGGTTCCATCCCGGCATGCGACACGCGGGGCCGACGCGCCGGGAGCTGGGCATTCGGACGGCCTTCAACCTGTGCGGCCCGATCGCAAACCCGGCGATGCCGCTGCGACAGCTCGTCGGCGTCGCCGATCCCGCATCTGCCGAACGGGTCGCGCACGCGCTCCAGGCGCTCGGCGTGGAGCGAGCGTTCGTTGTCCACGGCGATCGCATCGATGAGCTGCCACTCGACGGCAGCGGGGTGATCTACGACGTGCGGCCGGACCGCGTCGAGCGGCTCACCGTCGACCCGGAGGCAGCTGGCGTGCTTCGCGCGCCCACGAGCACGCTCGAAGGTGGCGACCCGGAGCGGAACGCGGCGATCATCGCCGCCGCCTTCGACGGAACGGGCGGCCCGCCGGCCGAGGTCGTGACGCTCAACGCCGGCGCCGCCCTGGTCGTGGCGGGGCTGGCCGATTCGCTCCGCGACGGGGTCGAGATCGCGCGGCGGACGATCGCCAGCGGCGCCGCGCGCGACCATTTGGAGCTGCTGCGCAAGCGGGATGCGGCACGTGCCCTGGCGCAGCCGGTGTCCGCATGACGGCGACGCGCGATCGCATCCCTTCGCCGGCGCGAACCCAGGGCTCGGCGGCCTCCACCGCGCCGCGAGCCTCGCGCGTCCTCGACGAGATCGCGTCGCGCCGGAAAGCCGACGTGGAGCGGGAGCTGGCGGGCACGACGCTGCACGAGCTCGCTCGCGCCGCGGCGGCCGGTCCGGAGCCGAGGGACCAGCTCGGACGCCTTCTGCGCCCGGGACTGCACCTGATCGCCGAGATCAAGCGGCGCTCCCCGTCGGCGGGCACCCTCGGCGACGAGCACCTGGACGTGGCCGGCAGGGCCCGTGCCTATGCGGCCGGCGGTGCCTCGGCCATCTCGGTACTGGTGGAGCCCCACTGGTTCGGTGGCTCCTTGGACGATCTCCGCGCCGCGCGCGACGCCACCTCACTCCCCGTCCTGGCCAAGGAGTTCGTGGTGGACCCGCGCCAGTTGCTCCTGCTCCGGGCCGCCGGCGCGGACCTGGTGCTGCTCCTCGCGGCGCTCCATCCGCGCGCCCGTCTCGCTCGGCTCGTCGCGCAGGCGCGCGACCTCGCGCTCGAGCCGCTCGTGGAGGCCCACGACGAGCGCGAGCTGGACGCCGCGGTCAGCAGCGGCGCCCGCGTGGTCGGCATCAACAACCGCAACCTGCGCACGCTGGTCGTCGATCCGGAGCTCGCCGAACGCCTGCGGCGGCTCGTCCCCGACGACCTGCTCGTCGTCGCCGAGTCGGGCGTGCGCGACGAACGGATCCTCCGGCGCTGGCGTGCGCAGGGCTTCGACGCCGCGCTCGTCGGGGAGGAGCTGATGCGCGCGGGTTCGGATGCGGCCTCCGTGCGGGCGAGGACCGCGGCGCTCGTCGAGGCGGGACGGCCGCCGAGTGCGGCCGAGGACCCGACCGCGGCCGACCGCGCGCCGTTCGTCAAGATCTGCGGCATCACCGAGCCCCGCGGCCTGCGCGCCGCCATCGCCAGCGGCGCCGATGCGATCGGCCTCAACCTCGTGCCCGGCACGAAGCGTGCCCTGACCGAGGAGGAGGCCACGAAGCTCGCGCGGCTGTGCCGGGAGATCGGCGGCGCCGGAGCCGGCCCGACAATCGTGGGCGTCTTCGCGGACCGCGACCCGGCAGAGGTCGACGCCATGGCGCGCCGCATCGGCCTCGACGCCGTGCAGCTCAGCGGTGCCGAGGCGCCGGACGCGCTCGACGCGATCGCGCTCCCGGTCGCCAAGGTGCTCCACCTCTCCGACGCCGTCGGCCCGGACGAGGCGGCCGCGGCCGTGGCGTCCACCGTGGAACGTGCCCGCGCGTTCCAGGGCAAGCCCAATCTCTGGCGGCTGCTGCTGGACACGCAGGATGCGACCGTCGCGGGCGGCACCGGTCGCCGCGTGCCGGTGAACGTGGCGCGACTCGTTGCCCGGCAGGTGCCGGTGACGCTGGCCGGCGGGCTGAACCCGGAAAATGTGGCGGAGGCGCTTCGGGAGGTGCCGGCGACCGGCGTCGACGTCGCGGGCGGCGTGGAGCCGCTCGGAGACGTCGTCGGACGGCCGGCCAAGGATCCGTTCCGCGTCGGACTCTTCGTGAAGCGTGCCAGGGCGGCCCGGACGGACCTTCCGACGGTCGAATCCCGTCCCCACCGTGTCGATCACTCGCTGGTCGAGCCGGATCCTCGAGGCCGGTGGGGCCGCGAGCGGCAGTTCGGCGGCCGTTTCGTGCCGGAGACCCTGATCTCCGCCCTGCTCGACCTGGAAGCGGCCTACGTGGAGCTCCGGCAGCAGCCGCACTTCTGGGCGGAGCTCCGGGAGCTCGGCCGCCGCTTCGTCGGCCGTCCGACGCCCGTCTATCGTGCCGACCGTCTGGCGGCGGAGCTGGAGCGTCGCGCCGGGCGCGACCCGGGCGGCCTGCGGCTCTACGTGAAGCGCGAGGACCTCGCGCACACGGGCGCGCACAAGATCAACAACGCGCTCGGCCAGTCCCTGCTGACCCGCCGGCTGGGCAAGAGCCGCGTCATCGCCGAGACGGGCGCGGGCCAGCACGGCGTCGCAACCGCGACGGCCTGTGCGCTGCTGGACCTCGAGTGCGTCGTCTACATGGGCGCCGAGGACATCAAGCGGCAGGCGCCCAACGTGCTGCGCATGCGGGCGCTCGGCACGGAGGTGCGCGAGGTGACGGCCGGCAGCGCGACGCTCAAGGATGCGATCAACGAGGCGATGCGCGACTGGGTCACGAACGTCGCGACCACCCATTACGTGCTCGGATCGGCGGTCGGGCCGCACCCGTATCCGGCGCTGGTCCGGGATCTCCAGCGTGTCATCGGCGACGAGGCCGCGGCCCAGGTCGTCGCGGCCGAGGGCCGCCTGCCGGACGTCGCGATCGCCTGCGTCGGCGGGGGCTCGAACGCGATCGGCCTGCTGAGCCGGTTCATCGGCGAGCCCGAGGTCCGGCTCATCGGCGTGGAGGCTGCGGGGGAGGGGCTGACCGCGCGGCATGCGGCGGCGCTCGCCGGCGGATCGCCGGGCGTGCTCCACGGCTCGCGGTCGTACCTGCTCCAGGACGCCGACGGCCAGGTGCAGGAGGCCCACTCGATCTCCGCGGGCCTCGACTATCCCGGCATCGGGCCGCAGCTCTCGGCGCTGTACGACGCGGGCAGGCTGGAGATCCTGTCGGCAACCGACGAGGAAGCACTCGACGGCGTCCGGACGCTGACCCGAAGCGAGGGCATCCTGCCGGCGCTCGAACCGGCGCACGCGATCGCGGCGCTCGGCGCGTGGCTCGCCGGGACGACCTTGCTCGCGGAGCTGCCCGACCGGTCGGTCGTCCTGCTCGGGCTCTCCGGCCGCGGCGACAAGGACATCGCGTCCATCGCGGACCGGCTGGAGGCGCATGGCCACTGACGGCGCGTCTGCCATCCGGGAGGCCTTCGCGAAGGCCTCCGGGGAGCGACGGGCGGCCCTGATCCCCTATGCCGTCGCGGGCTACCCGGACGTCCCGACGGCGCACCGTGTGGCGCTGGCGCTGGTCGACGCGGGCGCCGACCTGCTCGAGATCGGGCTGCCGTACTCCGACCCACTCGCGGACGGGCTCACCCTCCAGCGCGCCTCCGGCCAGGCGCTCCGGAACGGGCAGACGCTGGAACGGTCGATCGAGATGGTGGCCCGCGTTCATGCCGATCGTCCGGACGTGCCGCTCGTGGCGATGGGCTACGTCAACCAGGTCATCGGCGGCGGGGACGCCGACTCCGCGCTCCGGAAGCTGGCGGCGGCGGGAGCGAGCGGCCTGATCCTGGCCGACCTGACTCCCGACGAGGGCGCCGACGTCGAGTCCGCGGCGGCCGCGCACGGCCTCTCGATCATCTACCTGGTGACGCCGACCACGCCGCCCGCGCGCCGCCGCATGATCGCGGAGCGCTCGACCGGTTTCCTCTACGCCGTGTCCCTGGCAGGCGTCACGGGCGCCAGGAAGTCGCTGCCCGCCGGTATCGGCAGGTTCCTGAAAGAGGTCGGCGCCGTCTCGCCGGTGCCGGTCGCGGTCGGCTTCGGCGTCTCGCGGCCGGAGCATGCGCGCCGCCTTGCTCCGCTCGCCGACGGCGTCATCGTGGCCAGCGCCCTGGTCGATGCCCTCGGCCCCGACGGCGGCGACGTCGAGCGGATGTCCGCGCTGGCCGCAGCACTGCGAGCGGCGACCCAGCGCTGATCCGCCGGTGCGGATCGGGTCGCCACCGACCGTTCAGCCGGCCGCCGGACCGGCGTCTCGCAGGACCCGCAGGGCGTTGCCGCCCATGACGGCCGCCACGGTGCCGCGGTCGTGGCCACGGCGGAGGAGCTCGGCGGTGATCGCGGGGAAGCTGGTCGCGCCGACGACCATGCGCAGGCCGCCGTCCATGTCGGAGCCGACCGCGACCTGACTCGGGCCGCAGAGGTCGAGGGCGTGATCGAAGGCCCGTCCGACCGTGCCAAGCGTGGACCCGCCGAGCAGCCACGCGGAGAGGGTCACGCCGATCACGCCGCCCGCCGATGCGACGTCGCGAGCCAGCTCGTCGGAGAGGTTCCGCGTCCGCGGGGAGTAATGGCGCCAGCGGCTCGTGCCGCCGGCAAGCGCGGTGAAGCCCGTGTGGCTCAGCACGAACGGCGGACGGAGGAGCGGCAGCGCGTCGCGGACCCCCGCCTCGGACATGTGCGCGAGGTCGACCAGCACCCCGAGCCGCCGGCATTCGGCGATGACCTCGCGGCCGAGGCCGGTCAGGCCGCCGCGGCGAACCCCGGTGTCGGAACCGACCAGCGCGTTGTCCATGACGTGCGCGAGGGCGAGCATCCGGAGGCCGCGAGCCTGGAGCCGCGCGAGGTTGGCGGGATCGCCCTCGAGGATGTGGCCGCCCTGCGCACCGATGAAGGCCGCGACGGCCCGGCCCTCAGCGGCCCCGCCGCCGACCGCGTCGAGGTCCTCCGCGCTCCGCACGATCCGGAACGCTCCGTCAGACGCCGAGTCCCAGCCTTCGACCCGGTCGATCAGGGCATCGGCGATCCCGTGGTCCGAGCGGAGGGCCCGCCAGCCGACTCCCTGCGACCAGAAGAAGGGTGTCGAGAACGTGCCGCGGAGGTCGGGCAGCCGCGTCGCGATCGAGAGCCCCACCAGGTCGATCCCGCCGGCCTGGAGCCGCGGCAGGTCCGCATGCCCGCGGCCGTGCCCCTCCACGAAGTCCCGCCGCATGATCGCCGAGCCGAGCAGCAGGTCGACGACCGGGATGGACGCGTGGAACTCCGCCACTTCCTTCACGACCTGCCCCGGCCGCCGCACGGCGGTCGTGTGCAGCAGCCGGTCGGCGGCACGCGCCAGGACGTTGCGCGGCGTCAGGCCGCTCGTGGCTCAGCCCTCCAGGACACGCGCCGTGGCGGCCAGGACCTCGGCGTGGATGGCCGCCGGCGCGACGACGACGCCGCGGTTGCGCTCGAGACGGCGACCGGCCGAGAAGTCCAGGGCGTCACCGCGCACATCCGAGACGCGGCCCCCGGCTTCCGTCACCAGGAGGCTGCCAGCCGCGTGGTCCCAGACCTGCTCCACCCACGAGCCGTTGGGCAGGCGCAGGTAGATCTCGGCCTCGCCACGGGCCACGACCGCGTACTTCGTCTGGCTGTCCATCCGGCGCGAGGGTCGGGTGATGCCCAGCGCCTCCGCGATCTCGGACGCGTGGTCGTGCGAGGAGTGCGCGGACTCGTAGGACTCGACGTAGCTGGCCTGCGAGGGCTCGGAGATGTCGGCCACCCGGATGCGCCGCCCAGACTTGGCGGAGAAGCTGTCGTCATCGCCCCCTGCATCCAGCGGCAGCTGCCACGCGCCGCCGCCGCGCTCGGCGACGAAGAGGCTCCCGATCGAGGACGCAGGGTTCGCCGGGTCAGCCGGCAGGTTCGGGCATGCGAGGACGCCCAGGACCACCTGCCCGGCCTCGATGAGCGCCAGGGCAACGGCGTACTGCTGGTTCCGCAGGAAGCCCTTGGTGCCGTCCACCGGGTCGAGCGTCCAGTGGCGTCCCTCGGTTCCGCCCGCATGACCGCAGCGGTCGAGCGCCCAGCAGATCCGCTCCAAATCGGCGTCGGGCCGCACGCCGCCAACGTGCTCGACGACTGCGGCCGCCAGGGGCCCGGCCGGCTGGTCGAGAAGGCTGGCGGCCGTCTCTTCGCCCATGATCGAATCGTCCGGGAACGCCTCCGCAAGGGCGAGGCTGATCAGCGCCTGGGACGCGTAGTCCGCCACCGTGACGGGGGAGCTGTCGGACTTCGTCTCGGCCTGGTCGGGCCGGAAGGCCTCACGGATGGCGCGGCACGTCCGCGCCGCGTCCCGAACCGCGCGAACGGCGACCTGCCGCTCGGCCGTGAGTTGGCTGAGCGTCACTCGCCCGAGTCGGACCCCGCGCCAACCGGCTGGGCTTCCGCGCGTGAGCCCACTCCGGCCGCCGCCGGCTTGGCCGAGCCGGGCTCGTCCGCGGCGGGTGCCCCAGTGGCGGCAGGTGCCTCGTCCGCGGCGGGTGCCTGGTCGCCGGCCGCGCCCGCCGGCCCCGGACCGCCGTCGAGGCGCTCCGAGTCGCGGCTCTGGTCCAGCCGCTCGCGCAACAGGTCGAGCGGCGCGCTCTTGCCGGTCCACAGCTCGAACGCCGCGGCACTCTGGTGCAGCAGCATCAGGTCCCCGTTCATCACGTTGCTCGCGCCGGCCTGGGCGGCATCCCTGAGGAGCCGCGATTCCTTCGGCGCGTAGTGCAGGTCGAGCACCAGGAGGTCCGGCGGCAGCAGCTCGGCCGGGATCGGCGTGTCGGACGGATCGCGCCCGACGGAGCTGGCGTTCACCAGCAGCTTGGTCTTGGCGAGCTCGGACTCGAGCACGGACTCATGCCACGGCATCGCACGCAGCTCCATGTGCGAGGCGCTGCGCCCGAAGTGGCGAACCAGGCCCTCGGCCCGATGAAGGTGCCGGTTGAACACGATGACGCGCTGGAATCCCGCGGTGATCAGGCCGTAGACCACGGCGCGTGCCCCACCACCGGCGCCGAGCACCACCGCGAAGCGCGGCATCTTCTGGCGGCCGACCAGCGCGTCGAGCGTCGGGCGGAAGCCCAGCACGTCCGTGTTGTGGCCGACCAGGCGGCTGCCCTCCCGCGTGATCGTGTCCACCGCACCCGTGGCCGCGGCCTCCTCGGTGAGGCGGTCCATCATCGAGACCACGCGCTCCTTGTAGGGGACCGTGATGTTCGCGCCCAGGTACTCGTCGCCGCGCAGCTCCGCGATGGTCTCCGGGAGCTCGATGAGCGGCCGGTCGACGGGCTCGTAGACGGCGTCGATGCCGAGCGCCTCGAACGCGGCCTGCTGGAGCACGCCTGAGAGTGAATGCGCGACCGGATGGCCGATGAGAACGACGCGTTTTGCCATAGCAGAAAGGCCTCCCCCAGCGACCGGGTCACGATGCCGGGTTTCAATGACTGTGACCCTTGCGATCGATGACGGGCTCGAGGGTCCGGCGGCGCGGGTTGCGACGGAATCAGGCTGTGCGGAATCGCCAGGAACGTTGATCATAGGGGCGACTGGGGGGTCACGCAACGACGCACCCAGGCCGCAGGGGGTGAGGGCCGACGATGCTCCAGGTTCGCGGCCTCCCGGTGCGCCCGCGGCAGGGAGGCGGCCACAAGGGCTCGCTGTCGACGGTCGTCCACGCCGCGCCGCGTGCCCTTCTCGTCCTCTTCCTCGTGGTGGCGTCGATCGGGATGGCACCGATTCCGGTCCACGCCGGCGGGCTACCCACGGGTTTCGAGGACCACGTGGTGCTGCGCGGCCTCACCTTCCCGACCAGCGTCCGCTTTGCGCCCGACGGCCGTGTCTTCGTGGCGGAGAAGAGCGGCCTGATCAAGGTCTTCGACGGGCTCGGGGACCGGTCTCCTCGCGTGTTCGCCGACCTGCGCACACAGGTCTTCAACTACTGGGACAGCGGCCTGCTTGGCCTGGCGCTGTCTCCCGACTTCGGGAGCCACCCGTTCGTCTACGCGCTCTACACGGCTGACGCCTCGGTCGACGGGAGCGCGCCGAAGTGGGGCAAGCCGGGCATGGACCTCGATCCGTGCCCCAGCCCACCCGGGCCCGTGGAGGACGGCTGCCCGGTGAGCGGCCGGCTGTCGCGGTTCCCCGCGGGCGGCGCGACGGCGGGACCCGAGCAGCTGCTCATCCACGACTGGTGCCAGCAGTTCCCCGGCCACTCGATCGGTGCGCTCGCCTTCGGGCCCGACGGTGCCCTCTACGTGAGCGGCGGAGACGGGGCACGGTTCTCGGGCGTGGACTACGGCCAGCACGGCGGCAGCGCGGGCAGCCCCGTGGACGCGAACCCCTGCGGGGATCCGCCGGGCGGCCGTGGCGGGGAGCAGGCGCCGCCCGATGCCGAGGGTGGGGCGCTGCGCAGCCAGGACCTCGTGACGCCGGCGGACCGCGTCGGCTACAACGGCACAATCCTCCGGCTGGATCCAGCGACAGGCGCAGCGGCGAGCGGGAACCCGCTGGCCAGCGGCGATCCTCGGGCGGCACGCGTCGTCGCGTACGGCTTCCGCAACCCGTTCCGGGTCGCCATCCGTCCCGGGACGAACGACCTGTGGGTCGGGGATGTCGGCTCGGACGTCTCCGAGGAGATCGACCGCGTGCCCGACGCCGTTGGCGGCCCGGTGCCCAACTTCGGCTGGCCGTGCTACGAGGGTGCCGCACCCCAGGCCAAGTACCAGGCTGCGGGACTGGCGCTCTGCCAAACCCTGTACGACGACCCGGCGTCGACGACGGCGCCCGTGCTCACCTACGGGCGCCTGGACCAGGTGATCCCCGGCGAGGACTGCCGCCACGGCGGCTCCGCGCTGTCGGGAATGGCCTTCTACGAGGGCGGAACGTACCCGGCCCGGTTCGACGGCGCGCTCTTCTTCGCGGACCACGCACGTGGCTGCATCTGGGCCATGCTCGCAGGCACCGACGGTGCCCCGGATCCGGCGCGCATCGTGCCGATCGAGCAGTCCGTCCGCCCCGTGGACCTGGTCGGCGGCCCGGGCGGCGACATCTTCTACGCCGACTTCGAGGCGGGCTCCATCCACCGCCTGAGCTACGCAGCGGACCACGAGGAGCGCTGGCTGAGCGACGAGACGCCGCTGTCCGGCAGCAACGGCAGCGGCCCGCTGGAGCGCAACATGAGCAACGGCTCTTCCGCGGCTCGCGATGGCCAGCAGCTCCGCCTCGGCGGCACGCCGTACCTGAAAGGGCTTGGCATGGCTACGCCGGCCGAGCTGCGCTACGCGATCGACGGGTGCACGCGATTCCAGGCCGTGGTGGGCATCGACGATCGCACCGAGACGCCCGGCGCGGCAGCCTTCGTCGTTCACGTGGACGGCAAGCGGAAGCTGCGAACCGGGCGGGTCCGGGCGTCGGGTGTGCCCCGTGTGATCGACCTGGACGTCAGCGGCGGCCACGTTCTGACGTTGCGCGTCCGCCCGACGCCGGACGGGCGGCGCCGAGACATGGCCGACTGGGCCGATGCGCGGCTGATCTGCCCGGCCGGCGCCGGCCGGGGCACGCAGCTGGCGGCGGCCCGCTTCCTCGAGGTGAGGAAGGCGCCGCACGGAGTCAGCGTCGCGCTGATGAACGCCGACACCATCCCGGACCTGATCGCAGCGAACGCCGCGGACAACTCCGTGAGCGTGCTCCTCGGGAAGGGGGGCGGCCAGTTCGAGGCCGCACAGACGTTCGCCACGGGGGTGCGCCCGAAGGTTGCGGTCGCGGCCGACGTCAACCACGACGGCTTCGCGGACGTCGTGACGGCCGACCAGAACGAGAACACCGTCGGAGTGCTGCTGGGCAGGGGAGACGGCACGCTCCGGGGCGTGCGCACGTTCCCGGCCTGCGCCCGGCCGCATGACGTGGCGATCGGCGACGTCGATGGGGACCACGATCCGGACCTTGCCGTCGCCTGCTTCGGGACATCGCAGATCTCCGTGCTCATGGGTCGCGGCGACGGAACCTTCGAACGCCAGCGCCGCTTCCCGGCCAAGGTCTCGCCGCACGCATTGGTGATGCGCGACTTCGACGGGGACACGCACCTGGACATCGCGGTCGCGGACCACGGCAGTCACGCGGTCAGCGTGCTCGTGGGCGTCGGCGACGGCACCTTCGAGCAGACCGTGAACTTCGGCGTCGGCGACGGCCCGCATTCGGTGCAGGCGGCGGACCTGGACGAGGACGGCTTCCTGGACCTCGTCACAGCCAACGACCGGTCGGCGGACGTGAGCGTGCTGATCGGCAAGGGAGACGGCTCGTTCGAGGCTGCCGTCGCCTTCCCCGCCGGGAGCGTGCCGAAGTCGGTGGCCGTCGGCGACGTCGACGGCGACGGGCACCTGGACGTGATCGCCGCCGACACCGCGGGCAACTACGAGGACATCGACGACCAGCCGGGCGGCGACCTCATCTCGGTGCTCCCCGGGGACGGCGACGGCGGTTTCGGTCCCCGGCGCACCTTCTACGTCGGGCCGGGCCCGTTCTCCGTCGTTGCGGCCGATCTCGACGGCAACGGCCGCACGGACATCGCGGTTGCGGACTTCGCCACGAGCCACGTGGCGGTTCTCCTGAATCGAAGCCAGTAGGGCGCTCGTTTCGGGGCCTTGACGGGCGCTTGGGCCTCCGGATCGGCACGGCGGAGGTCCCGGCTCGGCGACCTGCCGCGGCCGCTCGGGGTCGGCCCGATTCCGGCCGATGCTATCCTTCGAAATCGGTCCCGGAGAGGTCGCATAGAGGCCTAGTGCGGCGGTTTGCTAAACCGCTGAGTGGGGTAACCTGCTCCGAGGGTTCGAATCCCTCCCTCTCCGCCACCTCCGCCAGCGATCCGGCTTCGGTCGCCGATCCAGGCGCGAAGGATGAGCGGCATGGGACCACGACGAGCGGCTCTGGGGCTCCTTCTGGCCGGCCTGTTGGCGTGCTGCCAGCCCGGTGCGGCGGGGCCGGCGGCGACAGGTGTTTCTCAGGCGACGCAGGCCGCAGGGCAGGGCGAGCCCGTCGGCCTCGACGGAACGCTCACGATCACCCGCGACGCGACGAACGGCAGCGGCGGCTCCACGACAGAAAGCCACTACGCCATCTCGGTGACAGTCCACCTCGTGGCCAAGGACGGCGGCCCGGGCTTCATCGACGCCGGGTCCACGTACAGCCTCATAGGCACCGAGTCGTCGAACGACCCCCAGACGACGAGCCAATGCGGCCTCCATACCGAGGCGACGAACGGCGGATCTGGGTCGTTCGCCTCGCCCGGGCTGATCGTGGGCCACTACGGGTCGAACAGCCCGACCGTGACGCTCGGCATTCACGCCCCGTACACGAGCGACAGCACGGGCACATTCCTCTGCAACGGCCAGACGATCTCGGGGCCGTCCGACCTCGTGGAGGTGCCGAGCTGCGGCGATCCGTCGGGCGGTCA
Source organism: Chloroflexota bacterium (assembly GCA_034667005.1). Classification (GTDB taxonomy): domain Bacteria; phylum Chloroflexota; class Limnocylindria; order Limnocylindrales; family CSP1-4; genus JAFMJV01. The sequence continues at coordinate 271 of JAXDKU010000159.1, read as the reverse complement.
CGTCGTCGGTACGATCGAGCCCGGCAACGTGATGGTTCCGGCGCCGGGCCAGACGGTGGACTTCGCCTGCTCCGAGTCGTTCGCCATCGGCAATGGGGCGACGGTCGTCAAGGGCATGCTGACCAGCCGCTGACCCCAGGCCCGGGTCCGCACGCTAAACTCACGGCCGCCGGTCGATACCGCCGGCCACGCGTGCGCCCGTAGCTCAGCGGATAGAGCGTCAGGTTGCGGACCTGAAGGTCGTGGGTTCGAGTCCCGCCGGGCGCGCCAC
>JAXDKU010000158.1:0-4528 GCA_034667005.1 Chloroflexota bacterium | reverse complement strand
CGGCCAGGCTCTGCGGCCCCAGCTCCCGGGCGGCGGCAAGGTCCCGGAGCGTGACGAGTGCGCTGCGCTGCTCGTGCCGGTCGTAGACCAGCAGCTCGGCGATGCCCTCGTCCTTGAGGACCACGGCGTCCTCGGTGGTCGTGGCCGCCGCATCGCCTGACTTCGCGGCGTCGCGACCGCTCTCGCCGGCCGATCCCTTCTTCCTTCGCTTTCCTTTGCCCGGCGCCCCGGCGTCGGCCACCGCTGCGCTCTCGGCGGCGAGCTTCGCGAAGTGCGCGCGCAGTTGCTGGTGGTACGACTCAGGCCGTCGCCGCATGGACGAACCCACGGCGGCGCGGCTGGCCCACAGGTCCCACGCCCCGATGCCGGCGCCCTCGGCCAGGTCCACGACCGCCGACTGGCCGTCGGCGCCCAGCTGCGCCTCGTCCACGCCGTCGAGGTCGAGATCGGCCAGGTGCGTCGCGGGCCGGCCGTCCTCGGCCAGGTCCTGCGCCGCGATCAGCTCCGCCTGGACGGCCTGTCGGAGGTGCACCAGGTAGATGCCTCCGAAGAGCCCGTGCCAGTAGACGTCGTTCGACTGGCCCCGCAGCAGGTGGTCGTACGCGCGATCGCGCCGGTCGCCCTCCGGCATGGCGGCCACGGCGGCTGAGGTTCGCAGCATCTGCTTGTGGAGGTCGTTGACCTCGCGATAGCGCGTCTGGAACGCACGCCAGAACCCGCCGTACAGGAAGCGCGCCGCCGGAGAGCCCTCTCGCTTGGCCTCGGCGAGCAGCTCGTGGAAGACCGGCGCCTCCTCCGCGGGGAGTGCCCATTCGGTCATCTCCACGTACGAGGTCGCGGGCACGTACACGCGGCCGAGCGGCGCATGCTCCGCGACCCAGTCATTGGGCCGCACCGTGCTGATCCAGTCCGCGTTCTCCTCGAGCGCGTCCAGGAAGTGCTCCATCCACGGGTCGCGGCCCCAGCAGTACTCGTGCGTCCCGGGCCAGCCGCCGAACTTCTCGCCGTCGTCGCCCATCACGCCGATGCGCGAGCGATCCTCGGTCGCGTGGCGCCGCAGGTGCTCGATGGATGCCTCCACCGGCGACCAGGGCACGTGGTAGCGGAGACCCTGCTCGCTGGGGAGCAGCGTGATGCGGTGGCCCTGGTCGTCGGTGGACCAGCTGCCCCAGTGGCCTTGGTCCGGGACATGGGCCACGCGCAGGTGGTTGTCGTCGACGATCGTGTAGGCGTAGCCGGCCCTGGCTAGGTCCGACGCGAGGTCCGGCTCCCAGACGCGCTCGGTCAGCCATGCGCCGGTCGGACGCCGACCGAAGAGCCGCTCGACGAGGTCCGCCATCCGCACGAGCTGCTCGTGGCGGTCGGCGACGGGCAGCGAAACCAGGATGGGCTCGGTCAGCCCGCTGCCGAGCATCTCCACCTGCTCGCGCTCCACGAGCGCGCGGATCCGGTCGATCGCCTCCGGCTCCTCGCGCGCGATCCAGTCCAGCAGCGGGCCGGAGTAGTGCAGGCTGGCGCGGATACCGGCGCGCGCTTCCAGGGCGGCGAGGACGGGCGCGTAGGCCTTGTCCCAGACCTCCCGGATCACCCACCCGAAGTTGCCGACGGGCTGGTGGTTGTGGAAGACCAGGCTGAGTGAGATCCCCGCCGTCACGCCGGGCAGCGTCCGTTCAGGTTCGGGCCGTTGCGAGTCTGCGCGCTGCGCGCGCCGGTCGATCCGCGGGGCTCGGGCCCTCGGCGCTCTCCTCGCGTGCGGCGCGCAGGTAGAGCTGCTCGACGTAGTCCTGGAGCATGCGGGTCGTGGAGAAGCGCCAGATGGTGCTGGACATGGAGGCCCGCATCATCCCCAGCCAGCCCCTCGGAACGCCGTCGCGGTCGCGCTCGTAGTAGCGCGGCAGGATGACCTGCTCGAGCTGGCGGTAGAGGTCCTGGGCGTCGGCCCAGTCCTGGGCGCCGTCGTCGGGGTTCTGCTCGCGGCCGCCGATCGCCCAGCCGTTGACGTCGGGCTCCACGTAGCCCTCGTCCCACCAGCCATCCAGGACGGAGAAGTTCACCACGCCGTTCATGGCCGCCTTCATCCCGCTGGTGCCGGATGCCTCCAGCGGCCTCCGGGGGTTGTTGAGCCAGACGTCGACACCCTGGACCAGGTAGCGCGCGACCCGGATGTCGTAGTCCTCGAGGATGAAGACACGGCCCTTCAGCCGGCTCGACCGCGTCCGGCCGAAGATGTCCTGGATCACCCGCTGGCCGGGGCGGTCCGCCGGGTGCGCCTTGCCCGCGAACACGATCTGGAGCGGGCGGTCCGCGTCCCAGATCATCCGCGCCAGGCGCTCCTCGTCGGTGAACAGCAGCGAGGCCCGCTTGTACGTCGCGAACCGACGGGCGAAGCCGATCGTGAGGATGCCCGGGTCGAGCACCTCGCCCAGGCGCGCAAGCTCCTCCGGCGGCTCGCCGTGGCGGGCGAACTGGAGGCGCAGCCGCGATCGGGCGAAGTAGGCGAGGTCCAGCTTCTGCTCCAGGTGCGCGGACCAGAGCTGCCGATCCGAGATTCGCTTGAGCCGCTCCCAGAAGCGGTCGGTGGCGCGATCGTTGTCGAGCCCGTCCAGGTCGGCACCGATGGCCTCGTACAGCTCGCGCACCTGCATGCCGATCCAGCTCGGCGGGTGCACGCCGTTGGTGATCGCCTTGATCGGCTCGCGGGGAACGCCCTGCCAGGTGGCGTTCGCGGTCCTGGCGTGCAACTGGCTGACGGCGTTCGCCGCGTTCGAGAGGCGCAGCGAGAAGGCGGTCATGTCGAACTGGTGCGGGTCGCCATCCACGCCGCGGCCGTACTCCAGCAGCCGCTCCATGTCCAGGCCCGTGCCCTCGGTGAGCGGCCCGGCGACGCGACGTACGAGGTCGGTGTCGAAGCGCTCGTTCCCGGCCGAAACGGGCGTGTGGATCGTGAAGACCGTGCCGGAGCGGACCCGCTCCAGGGCCGTCTCCATCGGCAGCCCGGCCGCGGTCAGCTCGCGTGCCTGCTCGACGAGCATGAAGGCCGAGTGGCCCTCGTTGAGGTGCCAGGCCGCCGGCTGCACGCCGAGGGCGCGCAGCGCACGCACGCCGCCGACCCCCAGCACGAACTCCTGGTGGAAGCGCATCTCCCGGCCGCGGACGTAGAGGATGTGCGTGATCGGGCGATCCTCGTCCGGGTTGCCCGCGATGTCCGTGTCGAGCAGGAGCAACGGCACGCGGCCGACCTGCGCGAGCCAGACGCCGACGCGGACCTCGCGGCCCGGCAGCTCCACGGGGACGGTCAGCGGCTGCCCGTCGGCGTCCGCGACGCGCAGCAGCGGCAGGCGCGTCGGGTCGTAGTCGGGGTAGGCGTGCTCCTGGTGCCCGTCGCCGTCGATCGCCTGGCGGAAGTACCCGCGACGGTAGAACAGACCGACGGCGATGAACGGCAGGGCCATGTCCGAGGCGGCCTTGCAGTGGTCCCCGGCCAGGACGCCGAGGCCGCCCGAGTAGATGCCGACCGACTCGTGCAGGCCGAACTCGGCGCAGAAGTACGCCACCGGCCCCTGGAGCTCCTTGGCGTGGTGGCTGGAGAACCAGTGGCCCTCGCCGTTGGCCATGTAGGCGTCGAACGCGGAGATCTCCGTCCGGTACTGGACCATGAAGTCCGGATCGTCCAGGAACGGCGACCAGTCGCGCTGCAGCTCGAGCATCGGGACGGGATTGCGGGCACGGCGCCAGGTGTCGCGATCGATGCGGCTGAACAGTGTCCGGGCACCCGGATGCCAGGACCAGTAGAGGTTGTAGGCGAGCCGCTGGAGCCCCTCCAGCTGGTGCGGTAACCGCAGCGTGTTCGGGGGCAGCGTCGGAATGGTCAGGGCCGGCACAGTCGGCCGATGCTACACGAGTGCGGCGATCCGCCGTCTGATGGCTGGAACCCGCTCACGCTCGGGTGACGCGCGTTACCCGCGGCTGCCTCTCGGCCAGGGGGGAGCCGCCGCGGCGCGCGCGGCCGCAGAGCCCGCGACGTGCGATCAGACGAGGATCAGCAGCGCGTCCAGGTCCACGACCCCGCTGAGGACCTTGATCACCAGCGTGTGCGGCCCGGCCGCCAGGGGTCCGCTCGCCCAGGCCACCTGCTGTGGCTTGAGCTTGGCTCCATCGAGGTCGACCGTGGCAACGACAACGCCGTCGATCTTGATCTCGGCCGTGCCCTTGCCAGGACCTTTCGGCGCGACCCACGCGATGCCGGTGCCGCTGAACGTCGCGCCCGCGAATGCTCCGGGTGACGACGAGCTGCGCAGGCTGCGGCCGAACGCGGTCGATTTGCTCCGCGTGGTCCAGCCGCCGCTGTAGGAGATGGTGCTTTTGCTGGAGTCGCGGATGTTGATGCGCATCTCGACGGGAGTCCAGTCGCCGACGTTGCCGACGGCGTCCACGGCACGGACCTGGAAGGCGTAGTCGGTCTTCGGCGCAACCAGCTTGACGATGGTCGCGGTGGGCGCCGGGGAGGCGCTGACGGTGTGCCAGCCGC
>JAXDKU010000157.1:0-10943 GCA_034667005.1 Chloroflexota bacterium | reverse complement strand
CATGTTCTCCGCGCCCTCCGCGACGACCCGGAGCCGCAGCGCATGGGCCAGCTCGATCGTCGAGTGCACGATGCGCAGGTCGTCCGGATCGTCGTCGATGCCCTGGACGAAGCCCTGGTCGATCTTCAGCTCCGTCACCGGGAAGCGCTTGAGGTACGAAAGTGAGGCGTAGCCCGTGCCGAAATCGTCGATCGCGATGCCGATACCCAACGACCGGAGCCTGTGGAGGACGCCCTCGGACCGCGCGGGATCCGACATCAGGGAGGTCTCGGTGATCTCGATCGTCAGGCTGGGCCCAGGGACGCGGTTGGCGGCCAGCAGCCGTGAGATCTCCTCGGCCAGGGTGGCGTCGAGCAGGTTGCGCGCGGACAGGTTGACCGACACCGTGACGGCATGGCCGGCCTCGCGCCACGCCCGGCAGCGCGCCAGGGCCTCGCCGAGGACGTAGAGCGTCAGCGGCCGGATCTGGCCGGTGTGCTCGGCGAGCGGCACGAAGTCGCCCGCGGCGATCAGGCCGTGCCGCGGGTGGATCCAGCGGACGAGTGCCTCGGCGCCGGACATGCGCCCGGTCGACGCGTCCAGTTGCGGCTGGTACAGGACGGTGAGGCCGCCGCTGTCGATGGCCGCTCGCAGCTCACCGGTCAGCGCGAGGCGCCTCGGGCTGTACTGGTCCCGGTCCGGCCGGTACACCTCGTAGCCGCTGTGCGCGGCCTTGGCGATGTACATGGCCACGTCGGCCCGCTGGAGCAGCGTCTCGGCGTCCGTGCCGTGCTCCGGGAGGAGCGCGATCCCGATGCTCGCCTCCGCGTCGAGCTGCATCTCCTGGACCGCGAACGGGGCCTGGAGGGCGATGGCCATCGCGGCGGCCAGAGACGTCGCGGCTCCCGCTCCCGGTATGCGCTCGAGCAGCACGGCGAACTCGTCGCCGCTGAGGCGCGCGATCGTGCCTCGCTCGCCCACGGTTCGCCGAAGCCTCGCCGCGATCTGCCGCAACAGCTCGTCCCCGCTGTGGTGGCCGAGCGTGTCGTTGACCTCCTTGAAGCGGTCGAGGTCCATGATCATCACGGCCAGCATGCTGCCGGCCTCGGACGCCTCGGCAACGGCGTCCACGAGCCGGCGGCGGAACAGCGCGCGGTTCGCCAGCCCGGTGAGACTGTCGTGCGTGGCCTCGCGCTCATGCGTCTGTGCCTGGAGCCTCAGGCGTTCGACCAGCCGCCCGTTCTGGATGGAGATGCTGGCGTGGTTCGCGAGCGTCTCCAGGAGGCTCATCTGCTCGGGTCGCCAGCCCCCCGAGCCCAGCCGGCGGCCCGCGATGACCAGCATCCCCACCGTCATGGAGTCGTGCCGGATGGGGGCAAGCATCGCCTCGCGGTAGCCGGCGGCAGAGGTCGGGCCGAGCTGCGAGAGCGTCTCCGCCGGCGAGAGGCGCACCGGGCCCGGCTCGTCCGCGACGTGGTGCCAGGCGGGCGCGTCTGGGATGCGCGGCAGCGGCCGCCAGACGATGCCGTCCTGCGCGAGGCGCACGCCGCGGCCGTCCTCGCCCTCACCGGGGAACAGCCAGAGCTCGGTGACATCCGCGCCGAAGAGGTCCCGCGCGTGGCCGAGCAGGCTCTCCGCGACCCGCTCGAGCTGGAGCGCCATCTGGATCGACCGCGTGGAGCGCTGGAGCGTCTCGAGGCTCTCGTTGCGCTGTCTGAGCGATCCGTACGTGCGGTAGCCGAAGAAGAAGACGGCCGCGAGGACCATCAGCAGCCAGGCGGACGCGGGATGCAGCACGAGGACGACGACGCTCACCAGCGCGAGGCTGGTGTCCGCGAGCGTGTAGAGCGTCCCCAGCCCGAACATCCGCGGGATGCGGGGCGGGCGCCCTTCGCTCAGGGAGATGGCGGCCACCACCAGCAGGGTGGCGAGCGTGTCGGAGACGAAGGCCGCGGCAAAGCCGGCCACCCAGCCGCTCGGTCCGAGCGGGTCCGCCGTGGAGATGATCGAGCGGAAGACCAGGTAGGCCACGCTGGTCCCGAAGGTGAAGTTCGCGATGTTGAACGCGAGCTTCTGCGGCGACCTCGGGCTCTGGAGCAGCAGCGCTCCCCCGGCGCCCACGATCTGCGCCAGCACGAGCTGCTCCGGCGGGAGGACGAAGAGGCCGATCACCAGCGGCAGCTCGCTGAGCGTGAACGAGTGGGTGTCGTTGCGCAGCGTGAACTCGATGACGAAGATCTCGGCGACGGCGAAGATCCCGGCGATCAGCCACCAGGGCGTGCCCGTCCCGGGGATCAGCACGTCCGCCGGGCCGAGCCAGGTGACGTCGATGAAGAGTGCCGCGGCGAGGACCGCGAGCGTGAACGCCAGGATCGCGCGGGGTCCCAGCGGGCGCCGCAGGCTCGGGAGACGTGCCCGGAGTGCTTCCCGGGGACTGCTCGAACCGAGGCTCTGGGGCTGGGTCATACGCTGGCTGCCGGTCCTCGGGACATGGGGCGGCCGTCGGACGTCGCCCGCTCGGGGGGCACTGTGCCGCAGCGGCGGCTCTGAGGGCTATGGCCCACTCGGACCCATCGGCAGTACCGATGCCGGTGGAGCGTCGGCGCTCGTCCTAGTCGGCCCGCCAGCGAGGGACGCGGAAGCGGAGAGCGGGCTCGTTGAGCCGTGCCGCCAGTCCCTCGAGCGAGTCGCGCGGGACGCCCTCCCAGCGGAGCTCGGCCGGGGTGCGCTGCGGGATGGGCGCGTCGAGGCTGAGGGTCGCCAGCTCGCGGAAGAGCAACGCGTCCTGTCGGTGGTCGCGCAGCGAGGCCGCCAGCATCGCCGCGCCGCGAACGGTCACGTCCCAGCGGACGATGGACTCCGGGATCTGGTCGAGGTGTCCGTAGCGGCGGAGGACGGTCGCCGCGGAGACCGCGCCCCAGCCAGGGATGCCGGGATAGCCGTCCGACGCATCGCCGACGAGCGCGAGGAAGTCGGGGATGCTCGCCGGCCGCACGCCGAACTTCGCGGCCACGCCGTCGGCGTCCATGAAGGCGCGCTTCCGGCGGTCATATGTGACGACGCGGCCGTCCTCGCGGACGCACTGCGCCATGTCCTTGTCGGGGGTCATGATGACCACGCGCTCGACGCCGGGGTCGTCGGCCCACCGCGCCGCGGCCGCCCCGAGCGCGTCGTCGGCCTCGAACTCGACCATCGCCCAGACCACGAGGCCGATGTCCGCGAGCGCTTGCTCCACGAGCGGGAACTGGGCCAGCAGCTCCGGAGGCATCCCGGCCTCGGTCTTGTAGCCCGGATAGCGGTCGTTGCGCCACGACCGGATGACGTGGTCCGTGGCACAGGCGAGGTGAGTGACCCCGTCCTCGCGCAGCAGCGAGAAGACGCTCTCGACGACGCCGAGCGTCGCGCCGACGTTGCGTCCGTCCGCGTCGAGGTGGGGCGGCCGCCCGTAGTGGGCGCGGAACAGCTCGTAGGTGGCGTCCAGGAGGTGGATCTGCACGGTTTCGCCGGTGTGCCTCGTGGCAGGCGCTCGGCTCAGCTCCTCTGCCGGCGCTTCGTCGCGGTCTTCGCCGCGCGTGGCTGGGCCTGCCGCCGCGCGTTCTCGGTTCGCTTGGTCGCGGTCTCGTTGCCCTTGTCGCCGTCCATCGCCCGGGTCCCGGCGGGCTTGCGCCTGGCTCGGGGCTCGCGCTCGGACAACGCAGCCGATTCGGACGCCTGCGTTGTCTCCAGCGGCGCGAGCGACGCCAGCTCCAGCTCGGGGGCCCCGCGGGCGGTCTTGGCCTCCCGGGCCGCGTCGCCCTCGCCGGCCGTCATCGCCTCCCCGGCCGCGTCGCCCTCGCCGGCCGCGGCGTGGGACGGCGACTCGGCGGCGGCATCGTCGACGTCGTCTCTCGCGATCTCGACCGCGGGGCCCTCCGACGCCTGGAGGACGTGGCGCCGCTGCGCGGCCGCCGCCGCATAGGCCGCGCCGATGATGCCGGAGGCGTTCAGGTACCGGGCGGTGACGATGGGCGTCGGGCGCTGGAGGAACTGGCCGTAGCGGGCGTACTCCTTCGACACGCCGCCCCCGAGGATGAACAGGTCCGGCTGGACGTACAGCTCGAGGCGGGCCAGGTAGCCGTCGAACTCCCGAGCCCATGCCTTCCAGCCGAGACCGCGGCGCTCCCGGGCCGCGCCGCTCAGCCGGCTCTCCGCGTCCTTGCAGCTGACCTCCAGGTGGCCGAACTCCGTGTTGGGCACCAGGGCGCCGTCGATGAAGAGCGCGCTGCCGATGCCGGTCCCGATCGTCAGCAGCAGCACGGTCCCGGGAACCCCCTCGCCCGCGCCGTACGCCATCTCGGCAAGCCCGGCCGCATCCGCGTCGTTGATGATCATCGTCGGGCGGCCGATCGCCTCTCCGATGCGGTCCTGGGCCGGCCAGCCGACCCAGCCCTTGTCGATGTTCGCGGCCGTCGTGAGGCGTCCGTCCTTGACGACGCCCGGGAGTCCACAGCCCACCGGCAGGTCGTCCGGGACGTCATGGCCGGCGAGCACGCGGGCAACGACCGACTCGATCACCGCGAGCACCGCCTCGGGCGCCGAAGGCTGTGGCGTCTTCACGCGGATCCGGTCGCTGACGAGCGACGCGGTCGCCAGGTCCACCAGCGCGGCCTTGACCCCCGTCCCGCCGACGTCGATGCCGAGGGCGATTCCCTCGAGCCGCGTCCCCGGCGGGGGCACGGGGGGATCGTCGTGGAATTCTGGTGAGCTGGGCGCCATGCGGGCTAGCATACGTCGCCCCTGAAGCCAGAAAGGCTTGCCGTGCGCGCTTGGATCGCGCTGGCCGGAAGCGGCTATGCGTTCGTCGTGCTGCTCCTCTCCGCCGTGCACGTCCTCGCCCCCCAGCGGAGCGGGATCCTCGCGCTGAGCGAGGTCGGCGCGCCGTTCCTGTTCCTCCTGCTGCTGCCGCTGGTGCCCGTCGCGTTGGGCTACATCGCTCCGCGGAAACGAAGCTGGCGCCGGCTCCTGCGCGTCTCGCTGGTCGCGTGCCTCGCCGTCGCCGCGGTGCGGTTCGGGCCCGTCTGGCTCTCGGTGCCTGCCTCGGCGGCCGGCTCCCCCAGAATCAGCGTCACGAGCTGGAACGTGGAGTCAGGGGAGGCGGCACCCTCAGCGGTCGTCGCGGTGCTGCGCGCGGCGCCGGAGGGAATCGTGGCACTCGTGGAGCTGTCGAAGTCCCAGGCCGACGCCATCCGCGCGGACGACCAGCTGATCCGGCGCTTCCCCTACGCGGAGCTCTTTCCTCGTGACGGCTCGCTCGGGATGGGACTGCTGAGCAGCTACCCGATCGTCGACAGCGGCCGCATCGCCGACGATCCACCGCTCATCTGGGCGCACCTGGACCTTGGAGGCGGTCAGACGCTCGGGGTCGTGGCGGCACACCCCCTTCCGGCCACGATGCGACCGCCGCTGGACTACGACGCGTCGGAACGCGATGCGCAGATCCTGGCCGTCCGCTCGATCGTCGACGGGATGCTCGGCGGCCCGAACCCGCTGGTGCTGGCCGGCGACTTCAACGTGACGGACCGCGAGCCGGGATACGGGGACCTCTCCCGCGGGCTCATCGACGCGCATCTCGAGGCGGGATTCGGCCCGGGCTCGACGTGGCGGCCGGACCCGATCAAGTGGCTTCCGTTCGGCGTCCTGCGGATCGACATGGTCTTCGGCGGCAACGGCGCCCGGCCCATCGCCGTGGCCGTGGATTGCACGCCACGCGGCAGCGACCACTGCCTCGTCCAGGCGGAGCTCCGCCTGGAATAGCTCGCCGGGAACGGAGCCCGCCCCGCAACGGCGGGTCACGAAGCCGTTCAGGAGGCGCCCGGACGGAGGAACCCCGTCCGGTATGCTCGCGACGCGGCCGCAGCCGCGGAGCGATGGAGACCGCTGCCGGCCCGCAGAAGCGAGGCGCATCCATGATCCCGGCCCGTCGCGTCCTTTCTGCCGTGCTCCTCGTCGCCGCTCTGGCGGCATGCTCCTCCAACCCGGCCGGAACCGCCAGGGCCTCGGCAAAGGCCTCTGTGGATACCGGCGGTCCCGGGGCGGGCGTGACGGCGCCCCCGAACGTGTCGCTGCCCGCCGGGGTGGGTCAGGTCCAGGTCCCGGGCGACGTCGATCCGTGGGCGCTCTCGGCCCTCGACTACGACGGCCAGTCGGGCACGCGCTACGGCTACTGGTGTCCGCCCGGCGGGACGCCGCGCACGATCTGGGGCACGGACCTCTACACGCACGACTCGTCCGTCTGCACCGCCGGGGTCCACGCCGGCGCGATCACGCTCCAGACGGGCGGCTTCGTGGTGATCGAGATGCGAGCCGGCGCCGACTCGTATGCCGGAACGGCGCGCAACGGCATCGACAGCCAGCCCTACGGCCCCTGGGGCGGCAGCTACGTGATCGTCAGGTTCTGACGGCGATCGCCGCGCCGACGGAGGAACCCTTCCCAACCTAAGATGAGCGGCGCATGTTCGACCAGTACGGCGACTTCAAACGCCAGCTGCCCGACCGTGACCCGTCCGAGACAGACGACTGGGTCGATTCACTCGATTCGGTTGCTCAGAACGAGGGTCCCGACCGGGCGCAGTTCATCCTCTACCGCCTGCTGAAGCGCGCCCGGCAACTCAACATCGGGCTGCCGCCGCTCACGCAGACGCGCTACATCAACACCATCTCGCCGGAGCAGGAGCCGGCGTTTCCCGGCGACGAGGCCATGGAGCTCCGGATCCGCCGGATGGTGCGCTGGAACGCCGTCGCGATGGTGCTGCGCGCGAACGCCGTCTCGGCCGGCATCGGCGGGCATCTGGCCACGTACGCCTCCGCGGCGAGCCTCTACGAGGTGGGCTTCAACCACTTCTTCCGGGGCAAGGACGCGCCCGCCATGGGCGACCAGGTCTTCTTCCAGGGCCACGCGGCGCCGGGCATCTACGCCCGGGCCTTCCTCGAGGGCCGGCTCACCGAGGGACAGCTCGACCACTTCCGCCAGGAGGTCACCGGCGAGGGCCTCAGCTCGTACCCGCACCCGCGCCTGATGCCCAACTTCTGGGAGTTCCCGTCGGTGTCGATGGGCCTCTCACCGCTGGCGGCCATCTACCAGGCGCGCTTCAACCGCTACCTGTTCCACCGCGGCATCAAGGACACGTCCGAGAACCGTGTCTGGGCCTTCCTCGGCGACGGCGAGACCGACGAGCCCGAGTCGCTCGGCTCCCTGTCCATCGCGGCGCGCGACGGGCTGGACAACCTCACGTTCGTCGTCAACTGCAACCTCCAGCGCCTCGACGGGCCCGTGCGGGGCAACGGCAAGATCATCCAGGAGCTGGAGTCGGTGTTCCGCGGCGCCGGCTGGAATGTGATCAAGGTCATCTGGAGCCGCGAGTGGGACGCGCTGCTCGCCAACGACATGGACGGCGTGCTCGTCCACCGGATGGGCGAGGTCCTGGACGGCGAGTCGCAGAAGTTCTCAGTCGAGACGGGTGCCTACATCCGCGACCACTTCTTCGGCACCGACCCGCGACTGCTGGCGCTGGTCGCCGACAAGAGCGACGAAGAGATCAAGGCGCTGCGCCGCGGCGGCCACGACTACCGCAAGCTCTACGCCGCGTACCGCGCCGCCGTGGAGCACCGCGGCTCTCCGACCGTGATCCTGGCCCAGACCGTGAAGGGCTGGACGCTCGGGCCCGGCGTGGAAGCGCGCAACATCACACACCAGGCGAAGAAGCTCAACGAGGCGGAGCTGAAGGTCTTCCGCGACCGCCTCCAGCTGCCGATCCCCGACACCAAGCTCAAGGACGCTCCCTATTACCACCCGGGGCCGGACGCTCCGGAGATCCAGTACCTCATGGAACGGCGCCGCTCGCTCGGCGGGCCCATGCCGCGCCGCGTCGTCCTGCCGAAGACCGTCGAGCTGCCGGCCGAGGGCCCCTACGCGGAGTTCATGACGGGCTCGGGCACCCAGCAGGCCTCCACCACGATGGTCTTCGCCAAGCTGCTTCGGAACCTGCTCCGCGACGAGGGCCTGGGCCGCCGCGTCGTGCCGATCATCCCGGACGAGGCGCGCACGTTCGGCATGGACCCCCTCTTCAAGGAGGTGGGCATCTACTCGTCGCTGGGCCAGCGTTACGACCCGGTCGACTCGAACCTCGTGCTCTCGTACCGGGAGGCCAAGGACGGCCAGGTGCTCGAGGAGGGCATCACGGAGGCAGGCTCGAGCGCCTCGTTCCAGGCCGCGGGCACCTCGTACGCCACGCACGCCGAGCCGATGATCCCCTTCTACATCTTCTATTCGATGTTCGGCTTCCAGCGCACCGGCGACGAGTTCTGGGCGTTCGCGGACGCCCGCGGTCGCGGGTTCCTGCTCGGTGCCACGGCCGGCCGCACGACGCTCAACGGCGAGGGGCTCCAGCACGAGGACGGGCACAGCCTGCTGGTCGCGTCGGTCATCCCGGTGGTCCGCATCTACGACCCGGCATTCGCCTACGAGACCGCGGTGATCATCCGTGAGGGCATCGAGCGCATGTACGGCAGCAACCCGCAGGACGTCTTCTACTACCTGGCCCTGTACAACGAGAACTACGCGATGCCGCCGCGGCCCGAGGGGGTCAGCGACGAGGACATCGTCCGCGGGCTCTACCGCTTCCGCGCCGGTGCGGCCGCGAAGAAGGGCGCGCCGAGGGGCACGATCCTCGGTTCCGGCGCGATCATGCAGCAGGCCCTCAGGGCTCAGGAGATCCTGGCGGAGCGGTTCGACGTCTCGGTCGACGTCTGGAGCGCGCCCGCCTACCAGCTGCTGCGCAACGAGGCGCTCGAGGTGGACCGCTGGAACCTGCTCCATCCGGGGGAGACGCCGCGCGTCCCGCACGTCACGCAGCTCCTCGCCGAGCCCGCGTCGCAGGGACCGATCGTCGCGGTCAGCGACTGGGTCCGGGCGTGGCCCGATCTGATCTCGCGCTGGGTGCCCGGCGACTCGTGGCGGACCCTCGGAACGGACGGCTTCGGCCGGAGCGACACCCGTGAGCGGCTCCGCAGCTTCTTCGAGATCGACGGGGAGCACGTCGCGGTGGCCATGCTCTCGGAGCTGGCGCGCTGCGGCCAGATCGACCTCGATCGGGTTCGCACGGCCGTGACCGAGCTGGGCGTCGACCCCGAGGCGCCGTTCGCGCTGACCCACTGACGGCGCAGGCGGCGGGCAGCAGCCCCACCCTGGCGGTCGTCCGGCTGGCCGTTGCGCTCGGCTTCGGGCAGGCCAGCTTCCAGGCCTTCATCGCGACCTTGCCGGTGGCCATGGTCGCCGTCGGTCGACCGGATTCGGAGATCGGCCTGGTCGTCGGTGCCGCGTCGGTGTTCCTCGTGGTCGTCTCGCTCGCCGTCGGCGGCATGGTCGACCTCTACGGGGGCAGGCTCCTGTTCCTCGTGGGTGCCGGGCTGCTGTTCTTCCCCGCGCTCCTGTTCGCGCTCGGAATCGTCGGTGCCGGCAGCCCGCTGCCCGCGCTGCTCGCCGTTCGCTTCATCCAGGGAGCCGGGCTCGCCGCGCTCGTGCCGGCAGCGCTGAGCCTGGTCCCCGGCCTCGTCTCGGATTCGAGGCTGCCGACCGCCCTCGCCGCGGTCGGCGTGGCCGCGAACGTGTCGCTGGCCATCGTGCCGCCGATCACCCTGGTCATGCTCGAGTCCTACGGCCTCGGTGCGGTGGCGGTGGCTGCCGCCCTGTCCAGCGCGGCCGCCGCGCTGCTGCTCATCCCACGGGTTGGCTCCGCCCGGCGACCGCGGCGGGCCGATGGCTCACGCCGCTTCCGGCTTGCATGGCGGCCCGAGTGGACAGGGCCGCTCGTGAGCTGCGGCCTCTTCATCGTCCACTGGGGCGTGATCACGAGCTACCTGCCGCAGCGCGCGGAGGCCGCCGGAGCCGACATCGGGCTGTTCTTCACGGGCGACGCGGTCGCGCTGCTCGCCGCGAGGATTCCCGGCGGCTACCTGGTCGGGCGCCTCGGGTCGCTGCGGCTGATGGTGATCGGCCTGGTGGTCACCGGCGCGTCGGTGACCCTGCTCCTGCTGCCCCTGACGACGCCCCTGCTGATCGCGGCCGGCGTCGGGACCGGCCTTGGGGCCGCGCTCGTCCTGCCTGCCGTGCTGGTGGAGCTGTCCCGGCGCAGCGGCCCTGCCGACCGCGGCAGCGCGTTCGGCCTCTTCTCCGTCGCGTTCGGGGTGGGCATCACGGTGGGGAGCATCGGGGCCGCGCCGCTCATCGAGCCGCTGGGCTTCAACGCGCTGCTCGTGGTCGGCATCGTCATGGCCCTGCTCGCGGCCGTGGTCGCCGCCTGGGACGACCGCCGGTTCGGAGGGATCGGGCCCGCCGCGCCGGCGTCGGTCGACGCTGCCGCGCTCGCGGCCCGGGCTGCGGCCGAGACGGAGGTCGAATCGACGGGGGTCTGAGGCTGCCCACGCCGACGCGTGGCATGCTCCCGTGGATGCCGGCGAGGATCCGTGCCGCCTGCGCCGCGCTGTGCCTCGTGGTCGCGGCGTGCCAGGCCGGCGAGACGCAGCGACCCGCCGCTCCGACGCCGAGCCCGGCGCACGCGGCCTCTGGCGCCGCGTCGTCCGCTCCGACGCCGCCCGTCCCGACGCCAACCTCGCCACCCAGCCCGGCAACGGCGTCCGCTCCACCCTCGACCGCGACGGCCGAACCCAGCCCGACCGCGGTCCCGAGTCCCGCGGCGAGCCCCACGCCGGGCGGCAGCGCCACGCCATTCGACCCGGCCTCGGTGACGCTCGAAGCCGTGCCGTTCGGCGGCGGCCTGGCCTCGCCGGTGTTCGCCACCGGGCGCCGCGACGGGAGCGGTGGCCTCCTCGTGGTCGAGCAGGCGGGCACCATCCGGGTCGTGGCCGCCGACGGATCGGTCCAGGCCGACCCGTTCCTGGACATCTCCAAGCGCGTGCTGGCCGGAGGC
>JAXDKU010000156.1:0-5955 GCA_034667005.1 Chloroflexota bacterium | reverse complement strand
CGTAGTCCTGGACGAGCCACCGCATCATGTTGAGGAAGCAGTTGTTGAGGGCCTTCTCCGCGCTGCCGGCGTTGCGGGCGCTGTCGACCTGCACGATGGTGTCCGGCTTCTCGATGCGGCACACCCCCGGCGTCGTCCGGTTTCTCAGGACGTCGCAGGTCATCGTGATGTCGGCCGCCGTCTCGTCGGCGATGCCGCTCAGCTCCGAGTCTCCCTGCGACGCGTGGACATCGCCGACGAACAGCAGGCCTCCGTCATGCGTCGCATTGAGGTGGATCTTGTTGCCGGCGGCGATGTCGCGGGTGTCGATGTTCCCGCCCCACGGACCCTGCCCGACGAGCGTGTTCTCCATGCCCCGTTCCGGCGCGGTGACGATGGTGCCGATGAACGGAGCCAGCGGCCAGCGCACCTCACGGCCGATGTTCATCACGGCCTCGCCGTCCTTGAACGTCCCGGACGGTCCCGGCACGTGGCGGAGAACGGTCGAGAACGGCTCGTCGATGTCCGCCCACTCGCTCAGCCCGGCGATCGGGCCGAAGCCCGCGATCGAACCGGTCCAGCCCCAGTCGCGGATCGCGATCTCGTCGATTCCGACGACCAGCGTGTCGCCTGGTGCGACGCCCTCGACGTAGATCGGACCGTTCACGGGGTTGCCACGGACGTACTGGCGGGCGCCGACTGGCGGCTGGGTGATGTCGGGGACCGAGCCTTCCTCGCCGAGGAGGTTCCACCAGTTGTCGTTGGTCTCGACGACGAAGGTCTCACCGAGCCGGACCCGAAGGCCCGGCTCGATGTCGCCTCCGTACTCGACGAGCACGCCCTTGGCGCGCTCGAGCGTCTGCAGCTTCTTCTCGGTTGCGCTCACGGTCAGCTCCCTGCGGTACTGGTCGTGGCCGCGGGCGCCTTGTCCCCGACGTAGAACTCGTCCGCGTTCGCGGGGGTGACCAGGCGGGCGTCGATGAAGATGTCCTCCATCGGCTGCCCGCTGGCGGCGGCCAGCAGCAGCTTGACGTTGGCGTCTGCCAGCTCGGTGCTGGTGAACGCGTAGGCCTGCCGGTAGATCGAGTTCGGGATCTTGATCATGTCGAGCGTCTCGTTGGTCACGTCCATGCCGGCCAGGTAGTACTTGGGGTCGTCCTGCTTCACGCCCGTGTCCTTCAGGGCCTGGTAGACGCCCTTCATGTTGTCGTCGGAGTACGACAGCCAGACGGTGGTGTCCGGGTGAGCGGTCAGATGCTGCTTGGCGGCGGTGTAGCCGTCGTCGCGCGTGAGCGCCGCGACCTCGTTGACCGTGGCATTCGGCAGCGCTTCCTTCACGCCCTTGACCAGGCCCTCGACGCGAAGCCGCGTGAGGTCGTTCTGCCGGTCGCTGAGCACCGCCACCTCAACCTTGCCGTCGGGGTAGGCGGTGTTGATCCACTTGACGGCGTCTCCAGCGAGGCGCTTGCCATCCTCTTCAGGGCGGGTCAGGAGGTTGGCCTTCGTACCATCCCAGGCGACCGCGTAACCCATGACCGGAATACCGGCGTCGTTGGCCTTCTTGGTCACGGGCAGCAGCGCGTCCACCTGGATCGGCCAGCCCATGATGGCCTTCACGTCGCCGCGCCCGATCCACGCTTCCCAGTCCTGCACCTGCTTCTCGACCTTGAACTGCGGGTCATGGGTGAGGAACTCGTAGCCGGCGGCCTCGATCTGCGGCTTCATCAGCGCGATCTCGTCATTCCAGAGCGCGATCGTCGAGCCGCCGAAGCTCATCGCAACCGCTCCCTTGCTGCCGCCGGCCGCGGCGCCGGTAGCAGTCGTCGCCCCCGCGGCCGTCTGGGCGCCGTCGCTGGCCTTGTCGCTGCCGCCACAGGCCGCTACGACCGCCGAGAGCGCGAGCACGGCAACCGCCGCGCATAGAACGCGTTTCATCGCCTAGTCCCTTCCGTTTGCCCCTGCGCCCCCGGGGGGTCCGGATGCGCTCGCTGGTAACGGTTTATCGTCTTCTGTTGACGGTTAACCGATGACGGTTATCCTAGACATAGTCCATTGACGCCGTCAAGAAATCAAAGCTCGGACGTGCGGCGGGGCTAGGACAACTAAGTGTGCTTGGCTACGATCGGGCCGGAGGGAACACGTTGGATAACTTCGGAAGACCACTTTGGGGCGAGCTGCTCGACGTCCTACGGCAGCGCATCGTCTCCGGCGCGCTGACGCCCGGCCAGCGCTTGGTCGAGCAGGACATCGCCAGCGAGTTCGGGATCAGCCGCGGACCCGTCCGTTCGGCGCTGACGGAGCTCAACCGGCTCGGGCTCGTCGTCGTCAACCCGCGCCGCGGCACGGAGGTGATGGCCTTCGGGGCGTCCGATGTGCAGGAGCTCTACGAGCTTCGGGAAGCGCTGGAAGTGCTGGCCCTACGGCGTGCCTACAACGTGAAGCCTCAGATCATCGAGCGCCTACGGCGCAGCATGGACCGAGCCGCCGCCGCCCGTGTCGACGCTGATTTCGCGACGTCGGTCGACGCCGACCTCGAGTTTCACCGCGAGCTCTGCCACCTCTCTGCGAATCGCCGTCTGGTGGCCGCTTGGGAGACGCAGGCCGAGCAGATCCGCGCCGTCATCTCCGCCGCCCAGCGGGTGGGGGGCGAGCTCGTCCTGCCGGTCCTGAGCGAACACAATGCGATCGTCGAGGCCCTGTCCGCCGGCGAGCCGGAGCAGGCACAGGAGGCGCTCCGCCGCCACCTCGGCGATGCTCGCGATCTCCTGACCCAGTCGTCGGTCGCACCGTTCCAGGAGTCGTCGAACGGGCTGACCGGCGGCTAGTGCTCGTGAAAACAGAAACGCAATGGGAGTACCCTCAAACCCACCGGAGGCCCTTCGGCCGTTCCTGGACTCACCGAAGCCACGCTGAACAGACCGGGTGAGGGCGGTGCCACCTAGAGGCCGAGGTGGAGTCGGAGCGCGGCCTCCAGAGCGTGCATCTCCCGCGGCTCGAGCCGGCCGACGGCGGCGGCGATCCGCTCGACGGACACCGACCGCACCTGTTCAGCCCGAGCCTTGGAATCGCGCTCGAGCCCAGCGCTCGTCGCGGACAGGAAGACTTGAAAGGAGTGGACACGACTGACGTTCGAGGTGATCGGCACGACCGTGACGACACCCCGCCCGAGCGTCGCTGCCATGCTGTTCGCCCCGTCGTTCGAGACCAGGACCGCAGGACGCTGCTTGTTCGCCTCGGATCCGCGGACCGGCTCCAGGTCGACCATCCTGATCTCTCCGCGCTCCACGGCTAGCCCGGCTGGAGACCGTCGGCGACGGTCGCATCCCACAGCGCCGCATCCGCCTGCCACTCCGACCAGGCTGCCGCGTACGCCGGAGCGCCAACTCGTGACCGCGTGAGCAGATACCTCGATCGCGTCATCCTCAACCCTTGCGTGCATCCGATGTTTGGTCTATGCTCGTTCTGGCGTAACACCCTAATGACCATGTTGCACACCATCTACACCCCGACATTCAGCGATACGGCCCGAGCCGTGTCGCTGGCGTGCTGGCATCTCCCCGTCAACGATGGGCGCCGGCGCGAATCCGCCCCAACCCTCGCTGCGAGGTGCGAACCCTAGGTTTCTAGCGGCTTAGCAGCTCGACGCGAGGGCGACCCCACGGGGTCGCCTTTGTCATTTCTGGCCACACATAACGATTGAACGAGAGGAAGATGCTCAGCGAATATGCACTGTCCGAGAATGAGGCCCCGCCCGAGAGAGAAAGGTCACTCTGTGCTTCGGCACGAGAATTGGAAGCTGCGATGATGCTTCGGCTTCAGCATGCAATTCTTTCGACGACACAAGAGCACCGGGCTCCAACACCCCTCCACGTAGGACGATGTCACCGCGACTCGGTGTTATCGATCCAGGGTCGAAGGGTGGGCGAGTGGCATAGACAACATCGTTTGCATTGCAGGCGTGTCATAACGCGAGAGCAGCGTGCCGTCGAGAGTCCCGGCGTTGCGTCGACCACCGACGATCTCGGTGGTGGACGGAGCGCGGATCCTGCCGTCCGTGCCCCTCGCAACGGCCGGCGGCAGGCGGCACGCGTATTCAGCGTCGGGTTCTCCGGCCACGGAACCGGGGCGCCGGCGCGGCGCCCCGTCGATCCGGGATCGTCTAGGCGGGAGGACACCACGCTCTGAACGTGGCGACCGAGGTTCGACTCCTCGTCCCGGAGCCTCATGGGCGGATGGCTCAGCTGGAAGAGCGCCTGCCCGACAAGTAGGAGACCGCTGGTTCGACTCCAGCTCCGCCCCTCCTCGCGCGTGACCGTAGCTCAGCCGGAAGAGCGCTCGTCTGAAACGCGAGGCGGCGCAGGTTCGATTCCTGCCGGTCACACCTCCCTGGCTTCGTAGCTCAACCGGAGAGTGCCGCCGACTCTTAATCGGTGCGGTGCAGGTTCGACTCCTGCCGGAGCCACTCCGTCCGTCCGCTGGAAGGGCTGCCATCGGTGCGGTACCCCGTCTCGAAAACGGGTGGGCCCTCGGGCCTTGGGGGTTCAACTCCCTCCCCTTCCGCTCCAGGAGACATGGCCGAGAGGCTGAAGGCGGCGCGGTGCTAACGCGCAGGCGGGCGACCGTCCGCAGGTTCGAATCCTGCTGTCTCCGCTCATTTGGCGTGGTCGAGGGCGGCACGACGCGCGACTGTTACTCGCGAGGCGCAGGTTCGAGCCCTGCCGCCGGAGCCTCACGCCCCCGTGGTCGAACGGGCGATGACGCCGGGCCCTCAACCCGGAAGCTGCAGGTTCGAGTCCCGCCGGGGGTGCTCAATTCACTCGAACTGGTCGTGGGGGAGCGTGGCCACCCCGCCGGCTTCGGGCGCCGGAGATCGCAGGTTCGACCCCTGCCGACCAGACCTAGCGCGGTAGAGGAGCGGCTGTCCTCGCGAGCCTCATGAGCTCGAGACCGTGGGTTCGAATCCCACCCGCGCCATGCATGTCCCGGGGGCGTAGCTCAACGGAAGAGCGCTCGCTTGTCAGGCGAGAGGCCGCCGGTTCGACTCCGGTCGTCCCCGCCTTCTCCGTGGTGGCCGTGGTGTAGCGGCAGCATTCGAGGTCGTGATCCTCGCGGCACCGGTTCGATTCCGGCCGGCCACCCTTCCGATGCGGGCGCTGAGCACTGGGGAGCTCAGCAGGCTGTAAACCTGCCGCCTCGCGCTGTGGTGGTTCGACTCCACCCGTCCGCACTCGCACTCTGGGGATGTAGCTCAATCCGGAGAGCACCTCGCTTGCAACGAGGGAGGTGTCGGTTCGACTCCGACCGTCTCCATTTCGAGCCACCGTAGTGTCAACGGCAAGCACGCGCCCGTCGTACGGCCGAGGTGCGGGTTCGACTCCTGCCGGAGGCTCCTTGTTCAGACGCCCGTAGCTCAGTGGAAAAGAGCGCTGCCCTGCGACGGCAGCGGACGCTGGTTCGAGTCCAGCCGGGCGTGCTCGTTGCGGATGTAGCTCAGACGGAAGAGCACCGGAGCGCCACTCCGGAGAGGCCTGTTCGATCCGGGTCGTCCGCGTCGCAAGCCCGTGGTGTAAGGGGAGCACAACGAGTTCCAACCTCGCAGGTCCGGGTTCGAAACCTGGCGGGCTTGCCTGCACGAACGTCGTCGCGGGCCGATGCGGTCCGGTTACCTGGCAGAGGCGAAAGCCGACGTGTTCGACTCACGACCTCGTGCCGCTCGCGCGGCACGAGGGGCCGGTCTGCGCCTCACGACCGCCGACGTTCTCCATCCTTGAGTGGGCCGATGGCGTCGCCGTTATCGACTCCTCCTCGACAGGTCGCAGGTTCGAATCCTGCTCGGGGCACCATGCCCCGGTAGCTCAGCGGTAGAGCAGTTCGGCCGCCACCACCACGACCACAGCACATCCATCGAGCCGCGGGCCGGAGAGGATCGGTTACCGCTCACCCACGGAGCTCGGGAGGTAGCGACCTCCGCTCGGC
>JAXDKU010000155.1:0-21653 GCA_034667005.1 Chloroflexota bacterium | reverse complement strand
TTCGTACATGGCCTTGTCCGCCTCCGACAGGAGGTCGTCGGTGCCACGGGCCGGGCCGAGCGCCGTGGCGCGGCCGATGCTCGCCGCGATGACGACGAGGTGGTCCTTCACCTCGGCAGGTTGCTGGAGGGCGGCGCCGATTCGATCCGACAGCGCGACGACGTCCTCGGCGGTGTGGAAGTCCTCGATCAGGACGGCGAACTCGTCCCCGCCCAGGCGGGCGGCGGTGTCTCCGGCACGAAGGCATGCCCGGATCCGGTCGGCGACGATCTTCAGCATGGCGTCTCCGGCCGGGTGTCCCAGCCGGTCGTTCACCGACTTGAAGTCGTCGAGGTCGATGAACAGCACGCTCACGGCGGCGCCGCTTCGACTGGTGCGAGCCATCGCGTGGGCAAGTCGATCGCCGAACAGTGCGCGATTGGGAAGATCGGTCAGTGGATCGTGCAGGCTCTGACGCTCCACGAATCGCCACGTGACCAGGCTGACCGCACTTGCCGCCAGGACGAAGACCGCGTGGATCATCGCCCAGAGGAGCGGGTTCTCACGCGCGGCAGGATGGTTGAAGACGGCCCCCGGCTCGATGAACCCCACGAGCGTGTGATGGATGACGACGTATGCGATCGCCACGAGAAACGGGCCCCAGTCCTGGTAGAGCGCGAGGATCCCAAGGACCACGAAAAAGTGGAAATGGGCTTCGGTGTAACCGCCCGAGAGGTGGACGAGAACGGCTGAGGCAGTCACGAGCCCGAACGCAGCCGCGCACGAGCGGATGCCCCGGCTCAGGCCGCTGTATGCGGCGAGCATCGTCGGCAGCGCGACGATCAGGCTCTCGATGACCGCGTGGCCCGCGTTGTTGCCCATGGCGATGGCGAAGAAGAACAGGCCGACCACGTGCAGCCACAGCAGCTTGACGATGGCCCGATGCCGAGACTCCCAGGCCGATGTCGACAGGAGCCGCCCCCGCGGCAGCGCACGCTTGACAGAAACCGTCACAGCCTCGACCCGCCGGTCCAGCTCCTCGCGGGCGGTCGCCAGCCGGGAGGCCACGACCGCGCGCGCAGGCACGGCCGGCAACGGGCGGTCCGAGGCGAATCGGGATGGCTGGCGACTTGTCGATGGCATGGGCCGGCACGGAGGGTAGGGTCCCAACATGCCGGATGCCAATCGGCCATTCGTACGGCATCCGCCTGCGCGAAGAGCCTCGCCAGGAGCGGAATCAGCCGCCCAACGGCGTGAGGACCACGGCCCCTACGGGTACAGCCCGCGCAGCCTCGTGGCCTGGGCGACCCGCTCGACCGCGATCGACTGGGCGGCGAGGCGCAGGCCGATGTCGTCGCTGCCTGCCCGCGCCCATACCGCCTCGGCGGCCGCCAGGATCTGCCGGCGCAGCCGCTCGTTGATCTCGTCCAGCGACCAGGAGAGAGCCGCGCGGTTCTGAGCCCATTCGAAGTAGCTGACGATGACGCCACCGGCGTTGCAGAGGATGTCCGGCAGGACGATCACGCCGTTCTGACGGAGGATCGGGTCGGCATCCGGCGCCACGGGGCCGTTCGCCCCTTCGGCGAGGATGCGTGCACGGACGGTCCCGGCGTTGGCCGCCGTGATCTGCCCTTCAAGGGCCGCGAGGACGAGGATGTCGACGTCCATGGCGAATAGCTCGTCGTTGCCGATGGCCCGCGTGCCGGGAGCCCCGACGATCGTGCCGTGCTCGCCGAGGTGGCGCCGGAGGAATCGCACGTCCAGCCCTTGGGCGTTGGCCGCACCGCCGCGGACGTCGGTGATCGCCACGACGCGGGCGCCGGCCTCGTGGAGCAGGCGAGCCGCCGCCTCGCCGACGTTGCCGAAACCCTGCACGGCCACCGTGGCCCCTTGGAGCTGGATTCCCGCTCGGCCGGCCGCGTCGGCGATCGTGTACAGGACGCCCTGGCCGGTCGCGTCCGCGCGTCCCGCGGAGCCGCCGATCGCCAGGGGCTTGCCGGTGACGACCCCGGACACCGAGTAGCCGCGGTGCATGGAGACCGTGTCCATGATCCAGGCCATCGTCTGCGCGTTCGTGCCGACGTCCGGCGCGGGGATGTCCGAATCCGGCCCGATGACGCCCTCGAGCTCTGTGGCGAACCGCCGGGTGAGCGCCTCGAGCTCCCGTGCGCTCATGGAGGTCGGATCGCAGGTCACGCCGCCTTTGGCCCCGCCGAACGGCACGTCCACGAGGGCGCACTTCCAGGTCATCCACATGGCCAGCGCGCGCACGTCGTCGAGGTCGGCCTGCGGGTGGAAACGGAGACCGCCTTTCGCGGGGCCGCGCGCCACGTTGTGCTGGACGCGGTAGCCCTGGAACACCTCGACGGAGCCGTCGTCTAGCTTCACTGGAAAGCGGACCGTCAGCTCTCGCTGCGGGACGCCAAGCACGGCGCGCAGTCCCGGCTCGAGCGCGAGGTGGTCGGCCGCGGCGTCGAACTGGGCCTTCGCGGCGGCGAGCGCCCGGGCTCCGGCGGGCCGCGCGGTCCTGGTCTCTTGCATCGTCGTCTCCTGGGACTGCCTGCGTCGGCTGTGGTCCCCCGAGCGTCGCGCGCGCGCGCGAACGATCGCCTAGACGCGCGTGAATAGAACATGAAAACGACCCGGCACATGGGTCGAGCCGCGGGAAGCAGAGCAGGCGGACGTATGCTCTGTCGGCATGACATCGGCGACGCCCGGGAGCTCACCGCTGGCCGTCGCCGCGCTTGCGCTCGTGCGTTCCGGCGCGACGGCCGCCGACCTCGAGGGGCGCTTCGCTGACGATGGCGCGGGCCTCGGCCACGGAGTGGCAGAGCGGCTGCTGGACGAGCTCGCGGCGCTCGGGTTGATCCGTGTTGGCCGGGCCGAGCCGGCCCACGAGTACGTGCTCACGAGCCTCGGCCGTCAGTTGCTCGACCAGGGGCTCTGGGGCGACGCCGCGGTGCCGCTCCGAGACCTCGAGCGACTCCGGACGGACCTGCTGTCGACCATCGCGCACGAGCTTCGGACGCCGCTCACCGTCGTGCGGACGACCACCGGCCTGCTGCTCGACCCCGCCTCCAACCCCTCGCTCGAGCAACGGCACACGATGCTCGAGACGATCGAGCGCAACGCGGACCGCATGCAGCGCCTCATCGCCGACATCCTCGATCTCGCACGCTTCCGATCGGGTGCCATCCGGCTCCAGCTCCGGCCCTTCGACGCCGCGGAGCTCGCCGAGTCCGTCATCGCCACGATCCGGCCGCTGGGAGAGCCGCGCAGGCAGCGCATCGAGCTGGAGGTCGTCCGGGGCGGCGGCCGGCGCGTATTCGGCGATCGCCAGCGCCTCGAGCGGGCGCTCTTGAACCTGGTCTCCAACGCCCAGCGGTTCGCGCCCGAGGGAGGTCACATCGGGATCCACGTCGCCCGTTCGGCCGACGGCAGGACGACCTGGTCCGTCACCGACGACGGCCCGGGCATCACGCCCGACGATCAGGCGCAGCTCTTCGAGCGGTTCTTCGTCGGAGAGAACGATCGGCACGACACGCGGGAGGGGGTCGGCCTGGGCCTGCCGACGGCGCTGGCCATCGCGCAGGCACACGGCGGGACCATCGACGTGCTGAGCCGCCCGGGCGAGGGGAGCACGTTCACGCTCGTCATCCCGTCGGACGGCCCGCCCGGCGAGGTTTGATGCGCGTCCTGGTGGTCGACGACGAGCCGGACGTGGTGGAGTCGATCCGCCTCGGCTTCACCCTGCAATGGCGGGAGGTGGACGTGCTCGGGGCGCCCGACGGAGACGCGGCGCTGGACCTCGTGGAGCGCGAGCATCCCGACATCGTGCTGCTGGACGTCGGGCTCCCGGGCATCGACGGGTTCGAGGTACTCCGCCAGATCCGTGCGTTCTCCGACGTCCCCGTCGTCATGCTCACGGCACGCGACGACTCCATGGACAAGGTCAAGGGCCTGGAGCTCGGAGCCGACGACTACGTGACCAAGCCCTTCAACCACCTGGAGCTGATGGCGAGAGTCAAGGCGGTGCTGCGGCGGCTGGCGATGCCCGCGCCGACGAGCCGCGCTCCGTCGTTCCGGTCCGGCGACCTGGAGGTCGACTTCGCGGCCCAGGAGGCGCGGCTCCACGGCAAGCGGCTGGACCTGACGCCTACGGAATACAAGCTGCTCTACCACCTCGTCCGCAACGCCGGCCACGTCCTGGAGCACGGCACGCTGCTGGCCCGGGTCTGGGGCCGCGAATACGTGGACGAGGTGGACTACATCCGGGTCTACATCCGGAGGCTCCGGGAGAAGCTGGGCGACAGCCTCGACTCGCCTCGCTACATCCGTACCGAGCGTGGCCTCGGCTACCGGTTCATCGCTCCCGCGTGAGACTCCCGAGCCAGCACGCAGGGTCGGCTGGCTGACGCGGTTGCCGTCGCCGTCGGAGGTGTAGGCCGCAGAGAGTCCCGAGGCGGTCACGCCTGTGAGGTGGCCCAGGGCGTCGTAGGCGAAGGTGCGCACGCCGTCACTGAGCAGCTGGCCGTTGTCGTCGAAGCTGTAGCCTGCGTCGCTGATGCGGTCGGCGTCGTCGTAGGTGTGGGTGACGGTGCCCGAGGGTGAGACCAGCTGGGTGAGGTTGCTGGCCGGGTCGTAGCTGTAGGTGAAGTCGTTGGAGCCCGGGTAGTCCGCCGAGGTGAGGCGGTCCAGCTCGTCGTAGCCGAAGGCGGCGGTGCCGCTGTCGTCGGTGCGCGTGAGCAGGTTGCCCACGGGGTCGTAGCTGGCCGCCAGGTCGAGCACGCCGGATGCGTCGTAGGCGTGGGTGATCGAGAGCGGGCGGTTGACGTCGTCGTAGGTGTAAGCGGAGACCAGGTCGCCCGGGCGGTCGAGCTCGGTCAGGTTGCCGGCCGGGTCGTAGCTAAGGCTGGTCACCCGGCTGGCCCAGTCGGTGATGGTGGCGAGCCTGCCGGCGTCGTCGTAGGCCAGGTGAGGTGCACACCTAGTGGAAGCCAATCCACACGATCACGATGGCGATGACTCCTCCAAGAAAGGAAAGGCCAGCAAAAATCCGTCGGCGTTCGAGATCGGGATCATCCTGATGCATCGTAAGGTCACGTCCGGCCTCCACCACCTCCCGCTGCCATGCCGCGAGGAAGCCACCTCGATTGGCAATCAACCCGTAAGCTGCGTCTGAAAGCGGCTTTCTGCGCCCCTTTGCCACCAATGCCGCTCGGTATCTTCCAGCGGCCCATGCGAAACTGACACCCACGATCAGGACGACAACCAGTGGGAAGACCAGACGCACCACCGGATCGCTCATTAGAAGCCTCCCCCTGCTCCGCCACCACCATGGACACTTTCAAGCCAGTGCCCGACCGAGTCATAGAAGTCGTTGTAATCAAACGTGAAGCTTCCGAATGCATGCCCTTCAGCAGGTGTGCCGGGAATTCAGGGCTGACCTCGAAGCCAATTCCGACCGACTCGCTTGTGCAAACGATGGTCTGGCCGTTGGACTGATTGAGACACACATCTCCACCGAGCGATCCCAGGAATGACGTGCTGCCCCCGAAGCCTGCTCCGACGCCGCTAAGCTGAGAGGCTGAACTGGCGTTCGGCGCTTGCACGCCGCTGATGGTCAACGAGCCTCCTATGCCCGTCGAACCACCAGCCTTGAACTGGAATTGGATGTGGCCACCAACAAAGCAGACACCGAGACCTCCATACAGCCCGGCTTCAGCCTGCAATTCTAGGCACGCACCCGAGACGTCAACGGGTGGATCATCGAAAGTGCGGGTGGGGTCGAATTCAGGTTCCATCGAGGCCGGTGAGCCAAGGATAGCCGTGTCGCATGTTGCCAAAGCAACGTGGAGATCACAATTGCCGGATCCAGGACCTCCAAGAAACGTCAGCAACTCCAGGAGCAAGTGGAGATTTCCGTCCGCGAACTGGAATAGGTCGCTGGAGAACCCGTTTGCCCAGTTCACGAAGTGTCCGCTCGGGTCCGTGTAGCGCAGGGGGTTGTCCTGGGCGTAGGCGTAGGGGTTGTGGCTCTGGGGTGCGGAGGCCACACCCAGGAAGGTGTCTCTCGAGAGGAAGCGGCCGAGGGTGGGGTCGTAGAGGCGGGCTCGCAGGTTGATGAGCCCGCTGGCATCGCTCCACTCGCCGGTGTAGCCGATACCCGGAGTGGCGCTGTTTCCCTGCAGCGGGTTGCCGTAGGGGTCCAGGTGGGTGAGACCCGAGAGCGTGCCCGCGCTGTCGATGGAGGCCAGCACCGAGCCCTGGGTGTCGCCGCCCGACGAGCGAAGGCGCATTGACGGGCGTTCACCGCACGGCTACGGTGG
The DNA here is from genome assembly GCA_034667005.1 of Chloroflexota bacterium. Classification (GTDB taxonomy): domain Bacteria; phylum Chloroflexota; class Limnocylindria; order Limnocylindrales; family CSP1-4; genus JAFMJV01. The sequence continues at coordinate 15,345 of JAXDKU010000155.1, read as the reverse complement.
CCGTCCTGAGGGGGAGAAGGGGGACCCCATGCGACGCTCGCTCTGCATCTCCTTATGTGCTGCTGCCCTGGTCCTGTTTCCGTCGGGGGCATCGGCGACGGGGCCGGGAGGGTGGGATCACCTGGGGACCGGCAACCCTTCGACCAACCGCTCCCTGAACGGCGCAGTCGGTGCCCTGCATGGGTCGGGCGGCGTCCTGTACGCGGGCGGAAGCTTCACGGACGCCGGCGGGGTGGCCAACGGCGATCGGATCGCGAAGTGGAACGGCGTCGCCTGGAGCGCGCTGGGGCCCGGCATCGGAAATGGGATCGTGAACGCGATCGCGGTCGCCGGCGGCATCGTGTACGCGGGCGGCACGTTCCTGGATGCGGGCGGCGATCCGAAGGCAGACTACCTGGCGATGTGGAACGGGACCACCTGGTCCCATTTCTGCAACCGGATCGATGCCAACAACACTTCGGCGTTCGACGGCAACGTCAGAGCACTCCAGGTCATCGGCAACAAGCTCCATGTCGGCGGGTCGTTCCTTAACGGGGCCGGCTATTCGTCCGCCGACGGGCTCCTCACCTGTGAGCTCGGCACCGGTGCTGCCACGTCCCTCCTGAACTTCAACGCCAGCGGACAGGGTGTCTACGCCCTGGCTGCCGACAGCAATGGCGTCCTATACGCCGGCGGTCCGTTCATCAACTTCGACACCACCGCGAATGCTGACAAGGTGGCGATGTACACCGGCACCGGTTGGACTGGGCTCGGACCAGGTGTGGACGGCGTCCTCACCGGCATCGTGCGCTCGCTCGCGACCAGCGGCACGGACCTGTATATCGGCACGGACCAGATCGACGTCAACGGGATCGCCCAGGCGGACCACGTCGCGAAATGGGACGGTGCCGCGTGGAGCGCCGTCGGCGCGAACACTGCCGGCACGAACGGCTGGTTCGCGGGCACGTCCGCGACGATATCGGGCCTCACGGCCATTGGGTCGAACCTGTTCGCGATCGGCACGTTCTCGAACGCGAACGGGAATACGAAGGCGGACCACATCGCGTGGTTCGACGGGTCGGACTGGAGTCCCCTCGGCTCGGACGGAGCGACAAACGGTCCGCTCAATGCGAGCGGCCTCGTGGTCACCACGATGGGCGGGACCGTGTTCGCGGGTGGCTCGTTCACGTCTGCTGGCGGGGACAACTTCGCGTGGAGCGCGGCCTCATTTCGCTTCCAGCGTCCCGACGCGCGGATCGGCACGTCCGCGTCCGGGCCGTTCGTCGGCAACGACGTCTACAACGCCACGGCCGCCGGCCAGCAGAAATCGGTCTCCGTCGCGCGGGGTTCGAGCCGCACCCTGTATTTGGACATCCAGAACGACGGACGCGTGTCCGGGAGGCTGCTGCTCAAGGGCACGGGCGCGGCGAGCGGCTTCACGGTCAAGTACGTGCGCGGCACCACCAACGTCACGAGCGCGGTCCTGGCCGGCACGTACCTGACTCCTACCTTGGCCCCCGGGGCGCGGGTCGGCCTCAAGCTGGTCGTGACGCTGGCGGCTTCGACGGCGAGCAGCGCGACCTTCAAGGTCGTCGCGTCATCGCAGCCCGGCACCCCGGTCGTCGACGCGGTGAAGGCGAAGGTGAACGCAACCTAGGCTGGCCCGCGGCGCGCTGGGTCCCCCGGGGCCCTGGCCACCACCCAGAGGAAGCGGGCGTCGTGGCGGTCCTCCGGCTCGAGGGCGAGTTCCGTCCGATCGATGACCAGGCCGGCCTGCTCGACCAGGCGCCGGTTCGCCCGGGCCCCGAAGTGGCTGAAGTACATGTCCACGCCAAGCCAGTCCGCCTCGACGTCTCCCGGCTCGTCGTCGGCGCCCATCGAGGCGAGGAACACTCCGCCGGGCCGCAGCCAGGTGCAGATGCGCTCGAGGAGCGCCAGGTGCTCGCCGCGGGGCACGTGGGTCAGCGAGTAGAAGGCCACCACCGCATCGACGCTCGCCGGCGCCAGGATCAGCTCCGTCATGTCGGCCTGCACGAAGGTCGCACCTGGCACGTTCCGGCGTGCCATCTCGAGTTGGACGGCCGAGATGTCGACGCCGATCACGGTACGGTCCTGCGCCAGGGCCGCGGTCATGGGGACCCCGGCCCCGCAGCCGAGCTCGAGGACCGTGCTTCCCGGGGCGATCAGCCCGAGCGCGAGGTCGAGATACCGCAGGCGCGTCGGAGACGGCCGGAGGTCGCTCCACGCGAGGTAGCGCTCCGCCATCGCGTCATAGCCGTCCGCCACGATCCGCTTGGGGTCCGGCGGACGCGGCATCGAGGCGGGTGCCAGTTGCGGACGTTCGATCAGCCGCGGGGCTGGTACGTCACAGTGACGACCCGTTCCGTGGAGCGGTCGTCGCCGACGCGGAACCGGAGGACGTTCTCCCCTTCCCCGAGCGTCACGGGCATCAGCCAGTTCCCATCCTCGCGCACGAGGACGTGGTCGTCGAACCAGAGCGGCACGTCCCTGGTCACCGTTCCGCCGGGCGGCCCGGTGCCGGCAACGTTGAACGCACGGTCGTGCACGACCTCGCCGTCGCTCGGGAAGACGATGGCCAGCCCCGGTGACCCGCCGGGCGGGGGCTCCGTCGGCTGAGGCGTCGGCCGGGGGGCCGGTCGCCCGGTCGCGAGTGGCGTGGCCGGCGGCGTTGCTCGGGGCGTCGCTGCGACGGTCGCCGCGACGGTCGCGGGAGCACCCGTGGGGCTCGCGATCGTGACCGCCGGGGTCAGTGCCGCGCTGACCCGCGCCGATCGGTCAGGGCTCGGCGCGACGCGCGTGGCCAGAGCGAGCGCCGGGGTCGCGGATGCGGCGGGGATCGTCGCCGGCTGCTGCTGCGGCCGCCCGGCAACGACCCACGCCACGGCCAGGGCACCGATCGCGAACGCCACGACGATGAGCGGCCAGCGCACGGGCGCCGGTCCGGCACGCCGTTGGCGCAGCTCGGAACGACGAATCGTGCCGGTCGCGCGCTGCGGTGGGGGAAGCTCGTGCCCGGTCATGCGCCCGAACGATAGCCAAGGCGTCAGATGGGCGCGCGTCGACACCGTGTGGCGGCGGGCCTGGGGCCGGTGGCGGCGGCGTCGGGCTACCAGGTCGTCCGCTGGTCGCGAACGACGGCCCGCTCCCACTCGAGGCGGGCCTGCACGATCGCCTCGCGGTCCGTTGCCCGCCGCTCGATGCTTCCGCCCTCACGGACGTGCTCCTCGGCAATGCGCTCTGCCTCGCGCCACGCCTCGAGGGCCTGCGCCACGGACAGCTTCCCCCTGGAATGGCCGCTCACACGCCAGTCTCGGGCGCGCTGACGCCCAGAAGCAAGGCCGCTGCGAGACTCTCTACCCCTCGGGCGGCCCCTCCAGGGCCCTACGGCATTACAAACGCGCCGCAGCTCGACGCGTCGTTCAGTACTCCAACTCGCGATCGACGACGTTCAGGAGCGGCTCGCCGGCGACCCAGCGGCGGAGGTTCTCCCCGAGCAGGTCGGCGAAGTAGCGCATGGTGCGGCCCGATACGTGGGGCGTGACGACCGCGTTCGGCAGCCCCCACGCCGGGCTGTCCACGGTCAGCGGTTCGGCCGCGAACACGTCGAGGATCGCACCGGCGATGGAGCCGGCCCGGAGCGCGCGCTCGAGCGCCGCGCCGTCCACGACCTCGCCGCGAGCCACGTTGATCAGCCACGCGTGGGATGGCATGGCCGAGAAGACGTCCTCGCCGACAAGGCCCCGCGATCGCGAGGTGAGCGGCAGCGTCAGGATCACGTAGTCGGCCCCTGAGGCCGCTTCGGCAAGCCGGTCGACCGGCAGGATGGCCGCCGGGATTCGACCCTCCGGATCGCCCGTTCCGGGGAGACGGAAGCCACCTTCGGCCAGCACATCCGGCCGGAACTTGATCGCGACCACCCGGATCCCGGCCGCGTCCAGAAGGCGGGCGGTCTCGCGTCCAGCACCGCCGTACCCGACGACCACCGCGGTGCGGCCGCGGATGACCGCGGGCTCGGCGATCGCCTCGTCAGCCGGCCAGCGCCTGCCGGCCTGGTCCGCTGCCCATGTCTCCCACGGTTGAGCCAGGCGAAGCACCGCTCCGAGCACGTATTCGGCGATGGGCACCGCATAGACGCCGCGTGCGTTCGTGACGGTCAGGCCCTTGGCCCACGGTGGGTCCGCGAGGAGATGATCGACCCCCGCCGATGGGGTCTGGAGCCATTTCAGCTTGGGCGTGCGGCGAAGGTCTCCGGGTGCTGCGCCCGCCACCAGAACCTCGACCTCGGGGTCGGCGAAGTCTCGGAGCCAGCCATCAGGCGACGCCCAGCGCTCTTCGATCTCGAGATCCGACGAGATGGCGCGGAGCCTGCGGACAGACGCCTCGCCCAACTCCGAGCCCAGCACGACTTTGACGCTCACGAGATGCCCTTCCTGGCGACCGACCTGGAGCGGAAGAGTAGGCGAGCGCCATCTACTCCGGCGGCGTCGAGGAATCCCGCGTGGGAGGCCGGGGGCGTGCCACGAGGACGGGGCATGGCGCGTGCCTGACCAAAGCGTCCGAGACGGAGCCCAGGACGAGACGGCCGGCCCGGTCGCGGCCATGCGATCCGACGATCAGAAGGTCCGCGCCCTCGGCGTCGACGGCATCGCGAATGGCCGCTGTCGGCGCGCCAGGCCAGACGATGAACTCGGCGGAGGCCCCTGAGGCCCGCGCACGGCGGACGAGGTCGACGAGCAGGCCCTCCCGCTCTGCACGCGCCTGATCCAGCCTGTCATGGCGGCCCAAGCCGTGGATCCGCCGTGTGTCGAGCGCGTTCATGATCAGCAGCCGCGCACCGAGGCGCGCCGCGAGCTCAACGGCCATGTCCGTGGCCTCGCGGGATGCGACGCCGAGATCCGTGGCCAACAGGATCGTGCCGATCGGAGAGGCGCCAGCGCGCTGAGCGATCGGGCGCATGGCGGTCAGGGCGTCCCGGGTCGCCAGGGCGTCGGTTGTCACGGCGTCACGATCAGCGCGGTGACCATGCCGAACATCCCGTCGTGCCCCTCGGCGTGAGGAAGGATGTGGCAGTGGAATGCCCACGCCCCTGGGTTGTCGCATTCGATGACGACGTCCCATCGCTCGCCGGGGTTAACGCCAAGCGTGTCGCAGGTGAACGCGGCGGTCCCCAGCGGGTAGCCATCGCGTGCGACGACGTGCATGGGCATGCCGTGGAGGTGCCAGGGGTGCGACATGACGCCCTCGTTCATGAAGCGCACGACGATCGTTTCGCCGAGCTTGGCCGTCAGCGGCTGCGTGGCAGGGAAGCCGCGGCCGTTGATCGTGAACCCGCCCAGGGCGTCGTTGCTGATCCAGACGATGTCCTGCGTCGCGCCGTAGAGACGGTCGTAGCGCTTGGCGGGGTCTCTCGGGTCCACCAGGAACGCGCCCAGCAGGCCGCGTCCGACCTGGTCTGTCGCGTTGTGGTGCGAGTGGTACATGTGCGAGCCGGAGGGCGTGGCCACGAACTCATACGTGTAGGTGCCGCCCGCCTGGATGGGGTCCTGGGTCACATGCGGGACGCCGTCCATGGCGTTTGGCAACGCCTGGCCATGGAAATGGATCCCCGTCGACTCGGCCAGGTTGTTCTTGAACACGGCCCGGACGTGGTCGCCCTCCACGACCCGCAGCTGCGGTCCCGGCCACGTGCCGTTGAAGCCGAGTGCCGAGATGGGCGCCTTGACCGCGTCGATCGCGTGCTGGATCGGGTCGATGCTGATGTTGAAGACCTTGGTATCGCCCTCGATCGTCGGCTGCAAGGGCTGGTTGCCGGCTCCCGGGACCTTCTGCCACTCGCCGCCCAGGAACCGCTCCACGACCGCCTTGGCCGCCGCGTCGTGGTCGGGTGCCGAAGAGGCTGCCGCCCCGCTGGGCGAGGTCGATGCGTGCGCGTGCGTGGGCGCCGACGTCGGCCCTGGCGTCCCGGACGCCTGCGCGCCTGACAGGCCCTTCGTCGCCATGGCGGGCACGGTGGTCCAGGTGGACCCGGCCGCTCCCGGGGCACAGGCCGCGACGAGCGCCGCCGCCACAGCTCCTCCGGCGGTGACGGCGGCGCCTTTGAGGAACCGACGACGGCTTCCGCTCGTGGGGGAATTGGCGTCTGAGCGCGGTTGAGTCGCATGCATACAGGACATCCTGGCGACGGGGGCCTCAGCGGGAGCGTGGCCAGCGGCCCCTGCATACCGGGCCATAGGTCACAACCTCGCTCGAGTGGCTGATACGCTCCCTTGCGATGACGACCGAGGCACCGGCCAACCACGCCGTCGCCGCCCTCGAATTACGCCTCACGGCCCTCGAGACCGCGACGATCGCGCTGACTGCGGAGCCGTCCCTGGAACGACTCCTCCAGCTCATCGTGGACCTGGTCCGCCCGATCGCCGGCGCCCGGTACGCCGCGATCGGCATCGCGCAGCCGGATGGGGTGCTCGAGCGCTTCATCACCAGCGGAATCTCCGACGACATTCGAGCGGCCATCGGACCCCTCCCCCGGGGCCACGGCCTCCTCGGCCTGATCGTTCGAGAGAGCGGCACCATCCGGGTCCACGACGTGATGGCGGACCCCAGACGCTCCGGCTTCCCGCAGAACCACCCGCCCATGCACAGCTTCCTTGGCACGCCAGTGCAGGTGAAGGGCCGCTCCGTCGGGAACCTCTACCTCACGGAGAAGGAGGGAGCGGACGATTTCACGGATGACGACGTGCGCATCGTCGAGACGTTCGCACGCTATGCCGGCATCGCCATGCAGAACGCCATCCTGAACGCCGAGCTGGAGCGCCTGGCCGTCCTGACCGAGCGGGAGCGCATCGGCCAGGACCTCCACGACGGGGTCATCCAGAGCCTGTATGCGGTCGGGCTCTCGCTCGAGGACCTCGGCGACGTGATGCGCGAAGAGCCCGCGGATGCCGAGGCTCGCGTGGAGCAGGCCATCGATTCCATCCACGGCACGATCCGGGACCTCCGGCGCTTCATCTTCGGGCTCAGGCCGGAGTTCCTGGAGGCCGGCGACCTGCGCGCGGCGCTCAGCGCCCTCAGCGACGAGTTCCGCCGCACAACCGTGACGAACCTCGACTTCGCGGCCCGCGGAGACGCGGAGATCCCGCCCGAGATCGCGATCCACGTGCTCCAGCTAGCCCGGGAGGCCCTCAGCAACGTCTCTCGCCACAGCGCCGCGACACGGGTCTCGATCTTGCTCGATACGAACGAGTCGGAGGCGAGGCTGACGATCACCGACAACGGCCGCGGCTTCGACGCGACGCAGGCCGCCGAGCCGGGCCATCGCGGCCTTGCGAACATGGCCGAGCGCGCGAGGACCACGGGAGGCGGGCTGGACGTGACGAGCGGCGCCAACGGAACCACGGTCGAGCTGCGGATACCGTTCGCGGCGCAAGCCCTCGCGGAAGTGACCGAGTGAATTCGGACTCGGTCCGCGGCGAAGACGACCGGCCCCACGGGACGGGCGGCCACCCTCCCCTCCGGCTGCTGATCGTCGACGATCACGAGGTCGTCCGCCAGGGCCTGGCCGCCGTGCTCGGACGGCGGGAGACCTTCCAGGTCGTCGCGGAGGCCGGCACGGTGGCCGAGGCGATCGAGCTCGCCGACCGCTTCCGGCCCGATCTCATCGTCATGGACGTGCGACTCCCCGACGGCAGCGGGATCGAGGCGTGCCGGGAGATCCGCGCCGAGCACCCGGAGATCCGCGTGATCATGCTGACGAGCTACCCGGACGAGGAGGCGGTCCTCTCGGCGATCGTGGCCGGCGCGAGCGGTTACCTGCTCAAACAGGTCCGCGCCAGGGACCTCGTCGCGGCGCTCGAGGCGGTCGGCCGGGGCGAGTCGCTGCTGGACCCCGCCGTGACGGAAAAAGTGCTGGAGCGGGTCCGCCGGATCGCCATGAGCCCCGACACGGACGAGCTGGCCCAGCTGACCTCACAGGAGCAGAAGATCCTGCTGCTCGTGGCAGAGGGCAAGACCAACAAGGAGATCGCCGCCGAGGTCTTCCTCTCCGACAAGACCGTCAAGAACTACGTCAGCTCGATCCTCTCGAAGCTGAACCTCCAGCGGCGAGCCCAGGCTGCCGCATTCATGGCCAAACGCCGCCCGGGTGGCGGCGGGTCCTGATCTCTCACCCGGCTGTCGCCCGTCCGACGGCCCGGTCGATGAGCAGCTCCACCTCCAGAACGGATGGCCCGCCGGACCGCACCGTGGCCTCGCCGGCGACGGTACTGAGGAGATGGAGCACCGCACCGTTGTCGGCGAAGCAGCTCGCGTGGACGGCTCCGATGCCACGGCTGCGCGCCCAGGACGCCGCTGCGGCGACCAGCCGGCGGCCGATGCCGCATCCCTGGAGCTCGTCGGCGACGGCGATCGCGAGCTCCAGCCCGCCCTCGTCGTCCGGCACGAGACACAGATGGCCGACGATCCTTCCGTCGTCCTGTCCGGGCTGTCGGAGCGCGGCAATGAGACCCTCGCTGTGCTGGTGGTCCGCGCCGCAGAGCGCAAGGCAAGCGGACGGCGGCAGTCCAAGGCAGGTGCCCAGGAAACGGCGGCGCCGGCTCTCATTCGACAGCGCCCGGTAGAAGTCGGCAAGGCCGGCCGCATCGCCGGACCGCACCGGCCGGATCTCGACGGCCGGCGCGGAATCGCGTCTGGGGGATAGAGCCGGGAGCGGGAGCATCAGAGCTCAAAGGCTGGGGGTCGCGGCCGTGCGCGGACAGTGCCGTGCGGACTCCGCTGCGCGTGCCGGACGGCACTGGCTCCGGCCTTCGTGCCCGCCGCATGCTGCTTGTGCAAGGAGGTGCCCTCATGGATGTGCTCGTCGCATCGGCATCACGACACGGAGCAACCGCAGAGATCGCCCAGGCGATCGCAGAGACGCTCGAACGCGCCGGCCACCACGCGACCGTGGAGACGGCCGAGGACGTGGCCGAGGTCGGCATGTATGACGCGGTGATCCTGGGCAGTGCCATCTACATGGGGCACTGGATGGAGCCGATGAAGGCGCTGATCGAGCGGACCGCCGCAGACCTCGCGCACCGACCGGTCTGGCTGTTCTCGAGCGGCCCGCTGGGCGACGTGCCGATGCCCGCACCCGAGCCCGCCGACGTGCCGGCGCTGATCGAGCAAACCCACTCGGTCGATCACCGCACCTTTGCCGGGAAGCTCGACCGCCACCAGCTCGGCCTTGGCGAGCGGATCGTGGCGACGGCGGTCCGGGCACCGGAAGGCGACTTCCGTCCCTGGGTCGAGGTGCGGGAGTGGGCCTGCGACATCGCTCGAGCGCTCGCTCGGGAGCCGGTCGCCCAGGCAGCTGGATGAGACGCTTCGGGTGAGGGTCGTCTCCGCGGCGGAGGCCGTCGCCGGCATCCGGTCAGGCGACTCGGTCTACCTCCATGGCGCCAGTGCCACGCCGTCGGTCCTTCTGGACGCCCTCGTCTGTCGCGCGGCCGAGCTGCGCGACGTCCGGATGGTGCACCTCCACTGCGAGGGCCCGGGACCCCACCTGGCACCGAGCATGGCCGGCCACTTCCGGCACACCGCGCTCTTCATCGGGCCGAACGCCCGCCTGGCGGTCAACGAGGGCCGCGCCGACTACATTCCCGCGTTCCTCTCGGACGTGCCCCGCCTGTTCCGCCGCGGGACGATTCCGCTCGACGCCGTGCTGATCAACGTCTCCGTGCCCGACGAGCACGGCTTCTGCTCGCTTGGCACGTCCGTGGAGGCAACCCTCGCCGCAGTGGAGTCCGCAACCACCGTGATCGCCCAGCTCAACCGCGCGATGCCGCGCACCCTGGGCGATGCGTTCGTGCACGTCGACCGGATCGATCTCGCCGTCGAGGTGAATGTGCCGCCATACGAGCACCTCCTGCCCGCGATCGGGCCGCTCGAGCGGCGCATCGGGGCGCACGTCGCGGAGCTGGTGCCGGATGGCGCGGTACTCCAGATGGGCATCGGCGCGATCCCGGCCGCGGTCGCCATGGACCTGCTCGACAAGCGCGACCTCGGCGTCCACACGGAGATGTTCACCGACGTCATGGTGGACCTCGTCGAGTCCGGCGCGGTCACGGGCGGCCTCAAGGAGATCAATCGCGGCCGGATCGTGACCGCGTTCATGATGGGCACGGACCGGCTCTACCGCTTCGTCGACGACAACCCCATGATCGAGATGCGGCCGGTCGACTACACCAATGACACCGCCGTGATCCGACGCCTTCGGCGTATGACCGCGATCAACAGCGCGATCGAGATCGATCTCACCGGCCAGGTGTGCGCGGACTCGATCGGGCACCGGCTCTACAGCGGGATCGGCGGCCAGATGGACTTCGTCCGCGGCGCCGCGCTGGCGGAGGACGGTCGCTCGATCATCGCGCTGCCGTCCACGACGAAGGACGGCCTGATCTCGCGGATCGTGCCGGTTCTCCGGGAGGGCGCCGGGGTCGTGACGACGCGCGGCCACGTGCAGACCGTGGTGACGGAGTGGGGCGTGGCCGAGCTTCACGGCCAGAGCCTCCGCGGGCGGGCACGAGCATTGATCGCGATCTCCCACCCCGACTACCGCGATGAGCTGACTGCGGCGGCCCGCACGACCGTGTTCCTGTAGCTAATCCGTCGCGTAGCGGTCGCGGCGCAACCAGATTGCGAGCGTCAGCAGGAAACGCAGCAGCAGGCTCACGGCGTACAGCGCGCACCACATGCAGACGGCGCCGATGACGAAGATCTCCAGGTAGGTGAAGTAGCCCTCGAAGGCAACGCCGACGAAGGACAGGCTGTAGTGCCCGAGCAGCAGCACCGGCCGGTTGGTCCGCCACCACGCGAGCGCGAGCGCCAGCAGCGCGATCGAAAGGATGACCCCGAACACGGCGACAGGAATGCCGCTGATCCGCGAGTACGGGCTATTGGCCACGGCTTCGCAGCCCTTCGCGATGGCGCAGCTGGGCAGCTCGTTGCGCAGCGCCGCGTAGGACAGGTAGCCGGCGATTGCGAGCCCGACCGAGTCAAGGAGCGCCAGGAGGATGCCCGGGTGCCACAGACTCCGGGGGTGGGCCGGCGTGGGAGTGCGGACTCCCGTCACGAGTGGGTTCTGATCGTCATTCGCGCAATGTGGCGGTCGCGGGCCGCGGCGCACAAGGGTCGTTTCGGCCTGCGGACGGGGCCATTCGGCACCCGGCTTCGGGCCACCGGCCCCGTACCGCGTGCGGGGACACTGGCCATCCTCGAAGCATGCACATCATCCTCGCCATCGAGCCGACCGCGTGACCACACCGGCCATCACACGACGCGAGCGGCGCGCAGAACAGCGCGAGGTCGCGAAAGAATCCGGACGGCGCCGCCGGGCCCACACGCAGCGGTCGGGCTTGCGCTCACCGTTCGTGCTCGCCACGGCCGGCGCCCTCGTCGCGGGAGTCCTCTTGATCGGTGCGCTGGTCCTGACCAATCGACCAGCCTCGAGCGGCGCAGCCGTCCTACCTGCGGAAGTTCCGTCCGTGCAGGCTGCGTTCGTTCACGGACGCGCACTCGGCGATCCGAACGCCCCCGTCACGATCGAGCTGTGGTCCGATTTCCAGTGCCCGGTCTGCGAGCGCTTTGCAACCACGCTCGAGCCTCGGCTGCGGACGACGTACGTGGCGGACGGCCGCGTGCGCCTGGTCTACCGCGACTTCGCCTTCCTTGGGCTCGAGTCCACCGACGCGGCCGCCGGCGCGCGCATCGCCGAGGAGCTTGGCGCCGGGTTCTGGCCATTCCACGATCTTCTCTACGCGAACCACGCCGGCGAGAACCTGGGCGCGTTCAGCCGGGACCGCCTCACCGACATCGCGGCCGCCGCAGGGCTGGACCGCACGGCGTTCGCCACCGCCCTGAAGGACCCTCGCCATGTCCTCGCGGTGAACCAGGAAACGGGCCAGGGGCACGCACTGGGCGTCAACTCGACGCCGACGCTCGTGATCAATGGCACGGTCTACCCCGGCCTGCCCGACTGGGCAAAGCTCACCGCGGTGCTCGACGCCCTGGTGGGCGAAAGGACGACACCATGACTCTCCGAGCGCTCGTTGCTCCCCGATCCGATGCCACGCTCGCGGACCGCCTGGCGGTCGTTGCCGTGCTCCTCGCTGCGGTCGCGGCTCTAGCCGGTCTCGTAGTTTCCGGTCTCTACCGGGACACCGCCGATGGAATCAGGCAGGCGCGCGCGACCGACCTCGTGACACTCCTCGTGGCCGTGCCGGTCGTTGGGATCGGACTGTGGCGAGCCCGTAGGGGCTCCCCCAGCGGACGGCTTGTGGCCCTGGCGGCCCTCGGCTACCTGGCCTACTCGTATGCCATCTATGCGTTCTCCGTGGTGATTGACGCGCTGACGCCGGTCCACATCGCGATCTTTGCGCTCGCGACGTGGTCGCTCGTTCTGACCGCTGTCGGCCTCGACGAGACCATCGTCGATCGCGCGTCCAGGTTTCGGATCTCCCGTCGCCCTGCTGGCGGTTTCCTCTTGAGCGTCGCCGTCCTCTTCGCGCTGCTGTGGCTGAGTCAGATCGCCGGCGCGATCACGAGTGGCCACCTGCCGGCTGCCGTGGCCGATCTCAATCTGCCCACGAGCCCTGTGTTCGTGCTCGACCTCGCCTTCGCCGTGCCAATCCTCATGCTCGCCGGAGTGTGGCTCGTCCGCCGCGATCGCCGCGGCCCGGCGGCTGCCGTCGCAGCCCTCGCCTTCCTGGTGATCCTTGGCCTATCGGTCCTCGCCATCTTCGCGTTCGAAGCTGCGGCCGGCATCGCCGTCGTGATCCCGCCGATTGCGATCTTCGGTACGGTGACCGGGATTGCCGCGCTCCTCCTGGGAGTCGCGGTGACCGGCCCGGGCAAGGCCACGAATGCCTGACAAGGCTCGGGATTGGGCATCCCTACCGCGCAAGGCGAAGGCATTCCGCATCGCGCATGCGACGGCGGCGATCGTGAACCTGACGAGCCTCGGCAACATCTGGCTCTGCGCGGCGACGAGGCGACGAAACCGACTTCTCGGCCTCTCGGTCGGTCTCTTGCTCTCGGAAGGTGGAGCTCTCCTCATCGGGCGCGGGAATTGCCCGTTGGGCGCGTTTCAGCGGAGCCTGGGTGACCCGGTTCCGCTCTTCGAGCTCGTCCTCCCACCGCGAGCGGCAAAGGCGGCGATCCCGCTCCTGGCGGGCGTCACCCTCGCGGCCTTCGCCACCCTCGCGGCGCGCCCCGCGCTGCCTTCAGCGCCGACCGGCTCGCCGCGATCCCAGTGGCGTCCGGCTCCGTAAACCGTCAGGTGTGGGGCACGAAGGTGGCGACCACCGTCTTCGACTTCCCCAGGCGGATCGTGCAGGAGCGTCCCGTGCCCGAGCATGGCCCGCCCCAGCCCGCGAACCGGTACCCGGCTCTCGGCTTGGCGTGGAGCGTCACGATCTTCCGGGCCAAGAAGGTTGAGGCGCAGTCCCGGCCGCACCAGATCTTGGGTGCCCAGACGACACCCTTGCCGTGGCGCACGACCTTGAGTGCCGCGGTGCCGCGACGAGACCCCGCCACCGCGCCCCAATCAGCCTGCTGCTTGGGCTTGCCATCGAAGGTCAGCCGGGTCCGAGTCGCGCTCGGTTGCGCCGCCGCCATGCCGGCGCTACCGGCCGGCGCCGCACCTGGCACCGGCAGGGCATACATCTCGTAGGCACCCGACGTGTCGCTGCGGAAGATGATCTGCGTGCCGTCAGGCGACCAGCTTGGCTGGTCCTCGTAGCGGTTCGGGGTGCGGGTGACGTTGCGAAGGTCGGTCGGGTCGTCGGCGTTGACGAGCCAGATGTCGAAGTAGCCGGAGCGCGTGCTCGTGAAGGCGATGAGGTTGGAGTTGGGCGACCACTGCGGCGTGATGTCCTCGAACTCGTCGCAGTTGAAGCTCTCGTCGAATGTCAGCTGCCGGAGATTGTCACCGAACCCATCGTCGTCGCGATCCTCCGAATCCATGACCCAGAGATCGCAGGCGTCCTGGTCGATGCCGCGGCCGGTCGACACGAACGCGATCCGGGCCCCGTCCGGCGACCAGGTCACCTGCGAATCCTGCGGGGCCGTGCCGGTGTCGGGATCGGCCTCGTCCGTGGTCAGGCGCGTCGCGTCCTCGAGCGAGCCCACCTCGCCCAGAGCATCCATGACGTACAGCTCGTAGGAGAAGTTCTCGCTGCCGTCTGCGTTCGGCCGGGACGACACGAACGCGATACGCGTCCCGAACGGGGACCAGGCCGGCTGGAAGTCGCCGTAGCATTCGATCGGGTCAGCCGGGCAAGGGTCGCTGATCACCGTCCAGTCTTGGGTCGCGGGATTCGCGTCCATGACCTGGATCCGTGGGCCCGAAGTCGCGCCCCAACCGTCGTAGACGATCGTCGTGCCGTCCGGTGACCAGTCCGGGTTGCCGTTGTAGCGGCCGTCGGTCGTCAGGCGGACGGCTTCGTTCGCGGGTGCCGCCGGGTCTGTCGTGGAGATGTCGTAGTTGAGGTTCTCATCCCACGAGGAGAAGGCGATCAGCCCGTTCGGGCCCGTGGCTGCACGCGTCCCGGCGCTCCCCACGAAGAGAAGGCCGAAGCTGAGCGCGACCGCCGTCAGAGCAGCGACCGAACGCGTCGGGTTACTCACGATTCCACACCTCGTATCGCGGCCGCCGGCCGCAGTGTTGGGGAGTCTGCGCCCGGTGGGTGCGCCGCGAGACGTGCCGAACGGCCCTATCTAGAGCTCTCTGGAACGCAGCCGCAGCAGAAACGCAGCGCGGGGTGCGCTGCGAGCTCTGGAACTCGATACGCTGACGGGGCCGGGCGGGGTTCTGGGTGCCCTGCCGATCACGGCCCCAAGGAGATGGCATGCCAGCTCGAGTCCGTCTGCGCCGATCGGCAAAGGAAGCGCCCGCCCCGAAGAAGGAGCACGCGGCGGCTCAGGTGCTCTCGAAGCGAGAGCTTGACCTCCTGCATGGGTACTGGCGCGCCGCCAACTACCTGTCGGTCGGCCAGATCTACCTGCTGGACAACCCGCTGCTGCGCGAGCCCCTGACGCTCGAGCACGTCAAGCCCCGCCTGCTCGGACACTGGGGCACCACGCCGGGCCTGAACTTCATCTACGCCCACCTCAACCGCCTCATCCGCGAGCGCGACCTCGAAATGCTCTACGTCGCCGGCCCGCGGCACGGCGGCCCCGCCCTGGTGGCCAACGCCTATCTGGAAGGCACCTATAGCGAAGTGTACCCGAACGTGTCGCGGGACGCGGCCGGCCTGAAGCGGTTGTTCACGCAGTTTAGCTTCCCCGGAGGTATCCCCAGCCACGTCGCCC
>JAXDKU010000154.1:0-11468 GCA_034667005.1 Chloroflexota bacterium | reverse complement strand
CGAGCGCCAGGCGCTGCTGCCTCAGTTCCTCGACTTCTACAATCGCCGCCGACCCCACTGGTCACTCGCCGGACAGCCGCCGATCAGCCGCCTGCCCGTCAACAACCTGGCTGGGAAGAACAGCTAGCCCCGATCTGCGGGGCGAACGGCGATCCGCGGCCCGCGGCCCGCGGGGAGGGCCGGCGGCGGCGGAGGGCCCGTTTCGGACCCCCGCTCGACTCTCCTAGCCCCGCTCGACGAGCGGCTTGACCTGGCCGATGAAGCGCTCGAGCGACTCGACGTCGTAGGGCGCGGGCTGCTCGCTGATCACCGTATGGAACCCGAGCTCCACGTACGGGGCGAGCCGCTCGGCAAGCTGCTCCGGCGTGCCGTTCCAGAAGGTGTCGTCGTCATCGACGTTCGCGAGCGGCGTCCGGTTGTGCTCCATGGCGGCCTTCCAGACCCGGACGGCCTCCTCCTCGCTGTCGCGGATGGTGACCTTCACGCCCAGCGTCATCTCGATCTCGGACGGGTCGCGACCGACGTCGGCGCAGTGACCGCGCAGGACCTCGACCTTGCGGGCCATCGTGTCGAGCGGGCCCATGCCGTTCCACATGTCCGCATGCTTCGCGATCGTGCGGAGCGTCTTCTTCTCCCCCGAGCCGCCGATCATGATCGGGAGATGCTGCTGGAGCGGCAGCGGCTGGTGTCGCAGGTCGTCGAAGGCGTACCGGCCGCCCGGCTTGGACGTGACGGTTCCGCCGTCGAGCACCGTACGACAGGCTGACACGGCCTCGTCGAGCCAGTTCAGCCGCTCGCCGACGCTCGAGCCGAAGTCGATCCCGTGCGCCTGGTGCTCCAGCTCGAACCACGCCCCGCCGAGGCCGAGGATCGCGCGCCCGCCGCTGACGTGATCGAGCGTGGCGACGGTCTTCGCGACGAGACCCGGGTTGCGGAACGTGTTCGCGCCGACCAGGAGGCCCAATCGCGTGCGCTCCGTGGCCACCGCCCAGGCGTTCAAGAGGGACCAGCCCTCGAAGATCGGCTGGTAGGGGTCGCCGAAGATGGCGTAGAGGTGGTCCCAGGTCCAGAGGTATTCGTAGCCGAGCCGGTCGACACGCTGGGCCGCGTCGAGCATCTCGGGCCAGGTGGCGCCCTGGCTCCACAGCAGGATCCCGAGCTTCAGGTCCGTCATGGCGTCACTATGCACGATGGGAGCGCTCGCGGATATGGACAGCCCCCGCGACGCGCCCGTACACTGCATGCAATGTCCAGGTGCCGCGCCGTCATGCCGATGCGCCCCTGTTCCTGTCTGGGGCGAGACCCGGAGGACGGGACGCCGGACGCTTCCTGAGCGATCCGCTGAATCCTTCCTGACCGGGCCTCGCGAGCCAGGGAGCTCCGCCCGGTCGGCGTTCGGGACACCGTCGATCCGATCTCGGCCCGCTTCCTTCGCGGCCCCCAACGAGGTCGATCACCGTTGAAAACCCTTGCGATCGTCGAATCCGGCGCTGCCGCTGCCGCTCCCGTTGCCGGGGTGCGCTGGGACGGCCGCGGGCTCGTGATCGTCGATCAGCGCCGGCTTCCCGCGGAGCTCCTGGAGTGGCGCCTCGACACAGTGGATGACGTGATCCAGGCCATCCGCACCCTCGCCGTCCGCGGGGCTCCGGCCATCGGACTTGCCGGCGCATACGGGATCGTCGTCGGGCTCCGTGAGCACCGTCCGGCGAGCGTGCCGGACGCGATCGCGACCGTTGCGGCGCTCGAGGAGCGCCTTCGGGCCGTCCGCCCCACGGCCGTGAACCTCGCAGGAAGCCTGGCCCGCGTGAGGCGGGCGGCAACCGCATCCGGTGCCACGACGGTGGACACCCTCGAGGCCATTGCCCTGGCGGAGGCCGTCGCGATCCACGACGAGGATCGCGCGGCAACGGGCGCGATCGGCAGGTTCGGGGCGGAGCTCCTGGCCGCGACACCGCGGATCCTGACCCACTGCAACACGGGGCGGCTCGCCACGGGCGGGGACGGCACCGCGCTCTCCGCGATCTACGCGCTGGCGGCAGCCGGCGGGCAGCCGCAGGTGCTCGCGACGGAATCGCGGCCGCTGCTCCAGGGAGCCCGGCTGACGGCCTGGGAGCTGGAGGCGGCCGGCATCGACGTGCGCCTCATCGTGGACTCGGCCGCCGGAGCCGCCATGGCCGCGGGGCTCGTGCAGGCCCTCATCGTGGGATGTGACCGCGTGGCGGCCAACGGCGACACCGCCAACAAGATCGGCACGTACCAGCTGGCCGTGCTTGCGCGCCACCACGGGCTGCCGTTCTACGTCGCCGGGCCGCTGTCCTCGTTCGATCCGCAGACGCCGAACGGCCGCGCCATCGTGGTCGAGGAGCGCGACGCGGCGGAGGTCCGTGGCTTCGGCGGCCAGGCCACGGCGCCCGCCGGGGTCAGGGCCTGGAACCCGGCCTTCGACGTGACGCCGGCCGACCTGGTCACGGCGTTCGTGACCGAGCAGGGCGTCCTCCGGCCGCCGTTCGGCGCGGCCATCGCGGGTGCATTCGCCAGGGGCGACGCGTCTCGTCCGCAGGAGAGCGGCGCGTGACGCTCAACGAGCGCGTGACGCTCAACGAGCGCGTGCCGCTCGGCGACGATGAGACGAAGGAGCTCCTGTGCGAGCTGCTCCGCGAGTTCCACGCGCGCTCCTGGGTCTCCGGGACAGGCGGGGGAATCTGCGGGCCAACCGAGGACGGCAATCTCTTCCTCGCGCCAACCGGCGTCCACAAGGAGCGGGTTTCGCCGGCCGATTTCTTCGTGGTCTCCCCGCAGGACGGCCGCGTCCTGGCCCGTCCGGCCGACACGTCGCTCCAGCCCAGCGAGTGCAACACGATCTTCGGGCTGGCCGCGCGCGAGCGTGGCGCTCGGAGCGTCGTCCATTCGCACGGCCTGCCGGCGGTCCTGGCCGCGGACGTCGCAACGGAGGGCGCACTCGAGATCCGCGACCTGGAGATGCTCAAGGGCATCCGCGGCCTGACCAACCGCGACGTGCACCTGGTCCCCGTGATCGACAACACGCCGCGCGAATCGGAGCTGGTCTCGTCAATCGAAGCGGCGCTCGCGGAGGACCGCTTCGCCGGCACGTTCGCGATCCTGGTCCGCGACCACGGAGCCTACGTCTGGGGCGGCGACGTCTGGGAGGCCAAGCGGCATACCGAGGTCTACCACTTCCTGTTCGAGGCAGTCCTCGCCCGTCATGCACGCTCGAAGGAGGCACGCCAATGACCGCCCACTCCGACCTCGCCGAGGCGCACGAGCCGCACCTCTGTCCGAACTGCCAGCAGCCTCTGCCGCACACGCGAATCGACGTCGTGGACGTCGCGGCCGCCGTCGAGGCGGACAAGCTCAGCGAGAGCGATGTCTTCAAGCGGACGTACATCGGCCACGGGAAGATGTCCAGCGTCTTCGTGTTCCAGGGGCATCCCGGCCCGTTCCGGCGCCACGTCCACACGACGCACGACGAGATCGGCTACGTGCTGGCCGGGTCCGGCTCGGTGACTGTCGGGGGCGTGACGCGACCCGTGAAGCCGGGCGACGTCTGGATCATCCCCGCCAACACGCCGCACGGCGGCGAGTTCGGCGATGCGCCCCGGGTCCTGTTCATCTCGTCGCCCATCGACGATCCGGACAACCAGGATCGGACCTGGCTCGACTGATGCCCGACGCCCTGCTGCCGGTGATCCGCGTCCCTCGGGGGACGGTGACGCCGTATGTGCTGACCGTCGGCGATCCGGAGCGTGCCGCGTCCATCTCGGAGCGTCTCGAGGACGCCCGCGAGGTGGGCCGTTTCCGCGAGTACCTTTCCTTCCAGGGAACGTGGCAAGGCGTGCCGCTGACGGTGACCTCGCATGGCGTGGGCGGAGCCGGCGCCGCGGTGGCCTTCGAGGAGCTGATCCAGGGCGGCGCCCGCACGATCATCCGTCTCGGGACGAGCGGCGCCTTCCCCATCGACATCCGCTCTGGGGACCTGCTGGTCGCCACCGGCGCGGTTCGGGAGGACGGCGTCTCGGAGCGGTTGTTGCCGCTCGCCTATCCCGCCATCTGCGACATCGACGTCACCCGGGCCCTCATCGATGCGGCCAAGGCGGCCGAAGGCATCCACTTCGGCACCGGGGTGATGCTCACCACCGCCACGTTCTATCCCGGCGCCGTGCCGGACCGGCGCGAGATCTGGCAGCAGGCCCACCTCGCGGGCGTGGAGATGGAGCTCGCAACCCTGCTCATCGTCGCCGCGCTGCGCGGCGTCCGCGCCGGCGGAATCTTCACAGTCGACGGCAATCCAGCCGAGGAGGAGCGCACGATCTACGACTACGATCCCCATCGCCCGGTGGTCGATGAGGGCAAGAAACGCATGGTTTCGATCGGCCTGGACGCGATCGTCCGGCTGGCGCGTCTCGACGAACCCACAACGAACGATGGAGGCACCCCAAAGTGAACCCGCTTGCCCGGCGCACGGCGCCGCTCCTCACCGTCCTCATCCTGATCGTCGGCGCCTGCTCGAGCGGCACCGCCTCGATCAAGCCTTCCCCGGTCGCCGCGACCCCCAGCGCGGCTGCCACGACACCCGCAGCCACGGCCACAGCGGCCACCACGCCCGCCCCGACCGCAACGGCCGAAGCACCTTCCGTCGCGCCGACCGTCGCGCCGACCGTCGCGCCCTCGGCGTCGAACCTGAAGGCCGTGTACGTCAGCACGGGCCCGATCGGGGTCAACCCGTTCCTCCAGCTGATCGGCGAGGGCCTCCAGCAGGGCGGCACCGAGTGCGGCGTCGGGGTCCAGGTGATCGAGTCCGCGGACATCGCGACCATGGCCGACAACCTCCAGGCGGCCATCGACGAAGGAAACGACCTGATCGTCGCCAACTCCTTCGACTCGGTCGACCAGGTCACCGTCCTTGCCGGGCAGAACCCGGACCAGAAGTGGGCGATCGTCGACACCACGGTGGATTCGCCCAACGTGCGCGGCATGGTCTTCAAGGAGCACGAGGGCACCTACCTCCTCGGCGCGATCCTCGGCCTGCTCGCAACCGGCAACTACGAAGGCTTCCCGAAGTCGGACGTCATCGGCGAGATCGGCGCGCTGGACCTGCCCTTCATCCGCCGCTGGTCGGTGGGCTTCGAGGAGGGCGCCAAGGCGGTGAACCCGAACGTCACGTTCGACCTCGGCTGGGCGACCGGCTTCAACGATCCCGGGACGAGCAAGGAGCTTGCGATCGCCCAGAACGGCAAAGGCGCCCAGTACATCTTCGCGTTCTCGGCAGCGGGCAACACCGGCATCTTCGAGGCCGCCAAGGACAAGAACTTCTTCACCACCGGTGTGGATACGGACCAGCGCTCGCTCGACCCCGTGCACATCATCGAGTCGATGGTGAAGCGGACCGACGTGGGCGTCCATGACGCGGTCTGCGACCTGGCGAACGGCACGTTCAGCGGGGGCGTCAAGGCCTACGGCCTGGCCGAGAACGGCGTCGGGCCGGCTTTCCTGGCCCTCGAGAATCTGGATCCGGCTTCCTCGCTCCCGCAGGAGGTCCAGGACAAGGTCCGCGATCTTGCTGACAAGATCAAGTCGGGCGAGATCGTCGTCACCGACTACCTGACGCAGCCGACGCCCTCGGCCAGCCCGAGCAATTGACCGTCGGGGGAGGGCGCGTCTCTCCCCCGCCGCTCCCTTCCTGACCGTGTCATGAGCGCGAGCGATGCGCCCGCGTTGCGCAACCAGCCACAGCGCGAGCTTCCCACCGAGGCCGCCGAGGCCGCCGAGGCGGCGGTCTCGATGCGCGGCATCGTCAAGCGGTACGGGCCGCTCACCGCGGTCGGGGACGTAGACCTCGACCTCGCCGCCGGAGAGGTCCATGCCCTGGTGGGCGAGAACGGGGCCGGCAAGTCGACCCTGATGCAGATCCTGGCCGGCGTCACGTCGATGGACGCCGGCCGGATTCGCGTGCGCGGGCGCGATGCGGCCATTCGCGGCGTCGGCGACGCGCACCGGCTGGGCATCGCCATGGTGCATCAGCACTTCATGCTCTTCCCGTCGCTGACTGTGGCCGAGAACCTGACCATCGGCAAGGAACCCCGCCGGCGGCTGCTGGTCGATCGCGCGGCGGCCCGGCGGACGGTGACGGAGCTCTCGGAACGCTTCGGCCTCACCGTCGACCCGGACGCGCGCGTCCGTGATCTCGGCGTCGGTGCGCTCCAGCGAGTCGAGATCCTCCGTGCGCTGTTGCGCGGCGCCGACATCCTCATCCTGGACGAGCCGACCGCGGTGCTGACACCACAGGAGTCCGAGCGGCTCTTCGGCGTGACCAGGAACCTCGCCGCCCAGGGTCGCACGGTGGTCTTCGTGAGCCATCGGCTCGAGGAGGTCATCTCCCACGCGACGCGCATCACCGTGCTGCGGGACGGACGGGTCACGGCCAGGCTCGCCGCGGCCGAGACGGACATCCGCGAGCTGGCCAGGGCCATGGTCGGTCGGGACGTCGTGCTCCGGTTGGAGCGCCACGAGACGGAGCCTGGACGCACGGTGCTGGAGCTGCGCGGGGTGAGCGCGCCCGGCCTCCATGACGTCGACCTGCACGTGCGAGCAGGCGAGATCGTCGGCGTGGCCGGCGTGGCGGGCAACGGGCAGTCCGAGCTGGCCGACGTCATCTCGGGGGTCGTCCGCGCGACCCGCGGATCCATCGAGGTGGACGGCCGCGACGTCACCGGCGCCAGCGTCGCCGCGCGCCGCGTCGCCGGCCTCGCCTACATCCCGGACGACCGCTTCCGCGTCGGACTCGCCGGCGACGCGAGCATCCGCGACAACCTGATCATGGGACGCCACGCAGGGAAGGCAGGGCAGCGGCGGCGCCTCCTGGACCGCGCCGGAATCGCTCGGCGCGTCGAACGGGTGGTTGGCGCGTTCCGCATCCCGGCCGACCGCCTCGACTCGCCGGCACGGACGCTGTCCGGCGGCAACGCCCAGCGCGTCGTGCTGGGGCGAGAGCTCGCCGACCCCCATCCGGTCACGCTCGCGGCTCAGCCCACCCGCGGCATCGACGTCGCGGCCACCGAGTTCGTGCGTCGCGCGCTGCTTGACCGGCGCTCGACCGGCAGCGGCCTGCTGCTCGTCAGTGCCGACCTGGACGAGATTCGCGGGCTCTCGGACCGCATCGTGGTGCTGCACCGCGGCCGGATCGTCGGCGAGCTGACCGCGGAGGAGGCCGACGACACGACGCTCGGTCTGCTGATGGCCGGGGTGACGGGCACGCCGGGCACGAGGGGCCCGGGCCGACCGGGAAGCGTGGGAAGCGCGGCAGTGGCTGGCGCCCCGGAGGCAGTAGTTGGCGCCCCGGAGGACATCGATGGCTCGCGCTGAGGCGATCGTCCGGCGCTCGCTCAACCCCCGTGCCATTGCGGATGCCCTCGTGGTGCCCGCCCTTGCCATCGGCGTCGGCATCCTCATCGGCGCCGTCGTCATCGTGGTCACCGGAGGCGATCCCGTGGCCGCGTTCAGCGCGCTCCTGAACGGCGCCGTCGGGACGCAGAACAACGTGGTCGCCACGCTTCTCCGGAGCGTGCCCATCGCGATTGCCGGGGTCGGCATCGGCGTGGCCCTGCGCGCCGGGGCCCTGAACCTCGGCGGTGAAGGGCAGATGATCATGGGCTCGCTGGCCAGCGCGGCGGCGGCCACAGCCGTGGCCGGCGTGCCCGGTCCGGCGGGGATCGTCATCGCCCTGGTTGCGGGCTGCGTCGCGGGCGCCCTCTGGGCACTGCTCCCGGCCCTGCTCGAGGTCCGCCTCCAGATCCCGATCCTCATCACCAGCCTGCTCCTGAACTACATCGGTGCCCTCTTCGCCGCATGGGTCTCGAGCTATCCGTTGCGGGATCTCAGCGGGAGCGCTGCGGTGGCCCAGACCGCGCTGATCCCGCAGGAGATGTGGCTGCCGAACATCCTCGCCGGCACCAGGCTGCACCTGGGCATCGTGGTCCTCGTCATCCTGCCGCTCGCCGTGGCGTGGCTCGTCCGGCGGACCGTCGTCGGATACGAGCTGCGCATGACCGGCGCCAACCGCCTGTTCGCGCGATACGGGGGCATCGACGTGGACCGGCAGGTCGTCGTGGCGATGCTGACGAGCGGCGCGATCTGCGGGCTCGCCGGCGCGGTCGTGGTCCTGGGGCTCAACCACCGCTACATCGACACATTCGTGAGCGCGTCCGGCTTCGCCTGGTCCGGTTTCATCGCGGCGATCCTGACCGCGGCCGCGCCGATCACGACCGTCTTCGCGGGGCTCTTCCTCGGCGGCCTCCAGGTCGGCGCCGCCGGCATGACGCGCGCCACGAACATCCCCCTCCAGATCGTTGACGTGGTGCAGGCGACGATCATCCTCATGGTCGCCGCGAGGCCCGCCATCAGGGCGTGGCTGGCCCGCCGGACGAGGGCCGCCTGACGTGGAGCTGCTCTTCGGTGCGCTCGACGTCGCGCTGCTTGCCTCCACGATCCGCCTCGTCGGCCCGATCCTGCTCGCGTCGCTCGGCGGCCTGACCACGGAGCGTGCCGGCGTCTTCAACGTGGCCCTGGAGGGCCTGATGCTGGTCGGCGCGTTCTTCGCGGTCGCCGGGACCTACTGGACCGGGAACCCGTTCCTCGGCGTCGGGCTTGCAGTGCTTGCCGCGGTGGCCGTGGCGCTCATCTTCGCCTTCGTCGTGGTCGACCTCGGCGGGGACCAGGTGGTCGCGGGCCTCGCCATCAACATCCTTGCCCTCGGCCTGACCACGTACCTGGTGAAGCCGGTCTTCGGGACCACCGGCAGCTTCTACGACCCGAAGATGCCCGGCCTGCCGGAGATCCAGATCCCGATCGTCCACGACATTCCTGTCCTGGGAACGCTCCTCTCCGGCTACTCGCCGCTGACGTACCTCGCGTTTGCCGTCGCCCTGGTCGGACACGTGCTGCTGTACCGGCACCACTGGGGCATCCGCCTGCGAGCCGTGGGCGAGTCGCCCGTCGCGGCCGGGTCGGTGGGCATCTCGGTTCGGCGGGTGCGGTACCTCGCGATCGTCGCGTCGGGGGTCTTCTGTGGCCTTGCGGGCGCGGAGCTCTCGATTTCGCTGGTGACGCAGTTCGTCCAGGGGATGACCGCCGGGCGTGGCTTCATCGCGCTGGTGGCCGTGATGTTCGGTCGCGCCCGCCCGATTCCGACGCTGGCGGCCTGCCTCCTGTTCGGCTTCGCCTACGCGCTCACGCTGCGGCTCCAGGGCGGCTCCGTTCCACCCCAGTTCGTGGCCATGCTCCCGTACGTCGCGACGATCGCCGTCCTCGTGGCGGTGGCCGTCCGGGCGCGCCGCCGGCGAACTGCGCTGCTGCCGGTCACCGAGGTGGTGCTCGAGGAAGGATCGATCGCGACGCCCTGAGGGCGACGCCACGGTCGGCCAGGGCCGCTCGTCCCATGGCTGATGCCTCGCCCCCCGATGACCGTCCGACCCAGGCGCCCGCACCCCGCCCATCGGGCGCTCGCGCTTCCCGTCGCCGGCGGCCTGCTGGTGGTCGCATTGGCCGTTGGCGTCATCCTCGCGACGGCGGCCGTGCTCGACGCTGGGTCGGGGGCGATCCGCAGGTCGGACGCGACGCCGACGACGGCCACGTCTCTGGCGGCCCGGGACGCGGCGGCGTCTTCCGGGGCGACGGCGATGCCGGCGCCACACACGACGGCCTTGACAACGCTGCCGGGCCCCGGCAGCGGACCGCTTCCATCCGCCCCGCCCGATCCCGTCGCGACGATGGAGGCCTCCGCGTCTCCCCTCTCGACCCCTCAGCCGCCGGCTGCCGTCGCGCTCGATCCTCCGCCCGCCCCCGGACCGTTCCGCATGGACCTCTACCGCGAGGGAACCTTCGTGTCCGAGCTCGAGCCGATCTGGTGCGTGCCGGCCGCGATGCAGACGTCGATCAACCTCATGAGCAGCGCGCCGCCGGACCTCACTCGCGCCACCCAACGAAGGCTGTACGCGCTGGCCCGGCAACGATCGGGGAGGCCGCTGACCGGCGCCGGCGCGGAGCCCGAAGGCTGGGCGGCTGGCCTCAACGAGCTCGGCTACGGCCCGTACGCGGTGAGCGTCGCGAGGAGCCGCAAGACCGCCATCGAACGGGCAGCCGTGGCGCTCCGCATGACCGGCCGACCGGTCGGGATCCTGGCCTGGCGTGGGGCGCATTCATGGGTCATGTCCGGCTTCGCGGCCACGGCCGATCCTGCCTGGACGCCGGCATTCGAGATCGAGGGAATCTACGTGGAGGACGTCTGGTTCCCGCGTGTCAGCGACATCTGGGGGCCGTCGCGGCCACCCGATTCGTTCTATCCGATGGCCAAGCTGCCCATCGACTACCTGCCGTGGCGCCGCCCGACCGGCCGCTACCCGAACAAGGACGGCCGATTCGTGCTGGTGCTGCCGGTCCTGCCGGCGGCCGAGCTCGGCCAGCCGCCGCCGATCGAGTAGCCGGGCTAGTTCTCGCGCGTCTGTGGGGCGGTCTCGCGCTCCCAGACCTGCTTCGCCCAGTGCTCGACCGCGAGGCCCTCCGCGACGCGGATGACCTCCATGGTCTCCCGGTCGATCGTGACTCCGCTCGGCAGCACGCCCTGCCAGTGCAGCCGCGCGGTCACCTGGTCGCCGTCCGCCATGAGGGCCTCCGGCCAGACGTCCAGCTCCACGAACGAGCTGCGCGCGGTGCGCACGGCATCACGGAAGCCGTCGACGCCAAGGAGCTGGACCTGCCGCGGACCCCGGTGATCGCGATACTCCTCGGAAACCGTCTCGGGGGCCGCCTCGAGATCCCCGGTCGCGAACATCTCGAGCATGCGCATTAGGACCAGCTTGCCGGAGTCGGGCACCACACCGGCAGGCTAGCAGGACGCAGATGGCGCGGTGGGGCCGTCCGCCACGGGGCGTCCGCCACGCGGGGCCGCAGCCCCGGACGTCGGCGACGGGGCCTTGTCGAACGCCCGTTCGAATGGTATAGTTGTCGGTCTTGGGGATGCGTGGTCTCGACAGGGCCCGAACCCCGAGGAACGCGAGCCGAGGACGCCACTGGGCCTCGTTAATCAGGTGGCAAAACGAAGTAACTGGCAACCGCCAGCCTGCTCTCGCCCTCGCTGCTTAGGCAGTAAGGTGAGCGTGGAAGCAGCCTCATCCCCGTGGGCTGTGGAAGCGTCATTCAGCGGGGATGCGTTTCGGAGTAGCGTCGCGTAGTCCGGAGCAAAGCCCGAAAGGGGACGTGACTGGAACGGCCAGGATGCTGCCGATGGCAGCCTGACCGCTCGACGACAAATCATCGGACACGCTCGTAGTGGTCTTCGGCAGACGGTTCTGGACGGGGAGTTCGACTCTCCCCCATCTCCACCAATGACACGCAGCGACGGCGTCGCCCCGCCAGGGGTCGGCGCCGTTTTCGATTCCGGCAGGAGGGTGGGCACG
>JAXDKU010000153.1:0-4486 GCA_034667005.1 Chloroflexota bacterium | reverse complement strand
GTACGAGCGCGAGCACTACTTGGACCTAGCGCTCCCCCGTGTCCGACGGGTCCTTCACGTGGTCGTCTGGTAGCTCGCGTTTCCACACCGGCAGCAGCCGACCCTCCTCGTCATAAGGCTTAGCCCACCCGTGTTCTTCGTAGATCCGGCTCGTACGGTCTGTACCGCGGCGCGTGAGCGCGCTGACGCCCAGCGGCGGGCCGTACCCCCCGCGCCGATAGCCGCGCATCACCGTCACCGCGATCACCAGCATCACGACGACGACGAGAGCCACGGCGACGACGCGCTCGGCGGTAGACATCCCGCAGACATACTCCCCGCTCCGCGCGGCCAGAACACATCGCCGCGTTTCGGTGGAACGCGTGGCACTGCCGCTCTGCCTGAGAAGCGGAAGCGGCCGGTGGCTGGGGCTCAGACCATCGCGTCCGGACGTCGCGCCACCCGTGCCAGTTCACTGTGACTGCGCCGGGCGGTGCCCGCACGTTGACTTTGGCCGTCTGTCGGGAGGAGCATCGACCGATGGGGGTCTTGCGGGTGGAGGCCAGAAAACGGGCGAGGTTGCCTGCGGTCGTAAGCCGGGTCGTTTTGCTGGGTGTGCTGTCCGCGTCCTTCGCGTGGGGGCTGTGTGCCAGTTCAGTTCGAGCGGCGGAGGATTATCCGCGAGGGTGGTATCCGCTCTCGAAGGGCGGCTTGCCGCCTTCGCGCTCAGGGGTGGCCGACGGCACGCCCGCCACGACGGTGGCATTAGATCCTCGAGCGCTGTCAGCCGAAGCGGACGGTGGGCTGCTCGTGGCTGGGGATAACCAAGTCGTTCGTGTCGACATGAGCGGCCGGATCACCAGACTCGCCGGGACCGGTGGTCCTCCCGAGCCGTCCGCCGGCACGCCGGCATTGGGAGCGGCGCTTTGGGGAGCGTCAGCCGTGGCCGCCCTGCCCGGCGGCGCCTTTCTCGTAGGCACCGATCATGACCCTGCTATCCGCGCGGTCGATCCATCGGGGAACCTGCGGGTCGTGGCCGGTGACGGCACGTACGGCGATAGTGGCAACGGCGGTCCGGCCCAGCAAGCGAAGTTCGACGCGCCGCACGGCATAATCGCGTTGCCCGACGGGAGTTTCGTCTTCACAGACAACGTCAACGGCCGCGTACGACGCGTCACGGCTGACGGGACGATCACCCTGGTGGCAGGCAACGGGCACTACGGCTTCCGCGGCGACAGCGGCACGGCCATCACAGCAAAGCTCAGCGCGCCCGACGGCCTAGCGGTGCTTGCCGATGGCAGCGTCCTCATTGCCGACACGGGCAACCAGCGCATACGACGCGTGGACACCTCGGGCGTCATCAGCACCGTCGCCGGCACGGGCAAACCTGCTGACCTCGGTGATGGTGGCCGCGCATCTCGCGCTGCGGTTAGCGAACCTCGCGCGTTACTGGCGACCTCCGACCGTGGATTTCTCATCGGCGGCTCCGGGCTGCGCAAAGTGAGCGCCCAAGGCAAGATCAGCACCGTTGCGTCCGGTGACGCGTGGGACTTCGCTGGGCGACAGGTCGGGCCGCTCAGGGCCTTGGCCCGCCTGCCAGACGGCAGTCTCGCTGCCATCTCTGGCCAGGGCGTAGCCATGCTCGCCAGCGCACACCCACAACGACTAGCAGTCGCGATCCGCGACCTGAAGGTCTCCCGCTCGACGGTGACCGTCACGATCGACGCAACGCGCAGCGCTTCAGTGCGTCTCGAAATCCGAAACGGCACCGACGTGCGGTCAGGCGTCACCGCATCGCTTAGCCCCGGCAAGAACGTGGTTCCCGCACGCGGGAGCTTCGCCCCGCAGCCCTATGAGGTGCGACTCACCGCCGCCGACAGCAACGGGCGCGTTGCGGGCGACCACGTCGTCGCCTACCTCGGCGATCGACTCACCCTGCACGCGGCGGAAGCCAAGGTCGAAAACGCGCTTCGAGGGTTCGGCAGCTCGGAAGCCACCGACTACCTCAAGGGATGCCGACGCATCGGGGGACGACAACGCGTCGACTGCCAGGTCCGGTTCAGCGCGTACAACCCAAACGACACCACGCAGTCCGTCGACCGCTGCGTAACGATTCTCTCGATACGGCGTGCACCCACCGGCATCCTGAACGTCGCCCAGTAC
This sequence comes from Chloroflexota bacterium, assembly GCA_034667005.1. Taxonomy (GTDB): domain Bacteria; phylum Chloroflexota; class Limnocylindria; order Limnocylindrales; family CSP1-4; genus JAFMJV01. Next base: position 2,344 of record JAXDKU010000153.1, on the reverse strand, counting down.
CGCTGTCCGCGACGAGGGGAAGCGCGCTTCCGCGAGAGTCCAAAGCTGGCCTATCCCCCTCAGCCGTTCGACGTCGCCCCAATCAACTACGGCTGCTTCTGCGTCCATCGCCGCTGATCGCACCAGCGTTGCCACCGGATCACGGACCGCGACGACCCAAGCAGCGGATCGCCACGAGCGCACTGCTTCTCATGCAAAGCAGAAGCGAGCATCGCGTCAAGGGCGGTAGTGGTGGTGCTCCCTGGCGTCAGCCGCTGGACATGTCGTAGACGAGGCGATCCAGCCGGCCTTCGGGTCACCGGCGATCGGTGGCTCTCATATAGGGACCGGGTTCCGCAGAGCGCAGTCGGAACCTCAGCCTGGTTCCCTGGTAACCGTCAGACCGGATTCGGCTCAGAGCCGTTGAACGTGTGCCAGCGCCATTCGCGTTGGCGGCGTACAAGGACCGCGGTCAGCCGATACGGCGTGGTTCGTGGCTCGGCGCCCATCGGCGAGACGGTCACCTCGCCGTCGGCGTTGACCCAGGCGACGTCGTCGTGGACGTGGGCGTGACGCTGGCGCCATCGGAAGGTCAGCTCGCCCGGGTAGTCGGCGATGCCTTGGTGCAACGCGGCGATCTCCGCAGGCCCGGTCGCGCGCTCGTCGCGCTCAGAGCCCCACATCACTGCGCGGGAATCCTCGACGAACAGGCGCGCACCAGCTTCCGCATCCCGCCGAGTAACGAGCGCGTCGAAGAGGTCGTTGAAGGCAGCGATCACGTCCAGCTCCGTGTCAGACGCCATGTTGCGCAACCTACAGCGGCGACGCAGCCACGAGCGCTCGCCGCGGGTGGGTTCGCGTACACGACGAAGCTTCGGGCTCTCGGCAGCCTTCTGCCTCGTTGTCGCCGGGGTTCCCTTCCTGATCGCAAGCTCGCTGCTCCTGCGCCGCGAGACCCCCAAAGGCCGAACAGGCCACAGCGCCCTAGACGCGTCCGCGCAGGGCTGCCGGGAGCAACACCCGAGGACCCTCCGCTCCCGCTTCTCATGCAGACCGGTAGCGCCGCTATTCGCTCGAGGCGGCAGAACAGGACAGCGGCCGCGAGGCGCCGCGAGGGTGACCACCCTCCCTTAGGCGGCCGGGCGATCGGTGAGCGCCAGCTCGAGCTCGGCGAGGAATGCGTCCGCGGCGGCGGCGTCGAACTGGGCGTGGCGGTAGCGCAGCGTGATGAACAGATGCCCGTCGAGGGTGGCGGCTCCGAGCGACGCCCCGAGCGGCATTCGTCCCGGGGGCGAGAACCAGACCTCGCGCACCGCCCCGGCGTCGCCGAGTTCGGGAACGTCGCTGAGCCGTCCGAGGTTCGAGAGAACGGCAGTGTCGACGGAGAGGTTGCCCGTGAGCGGGATGAGGTCGGTCATTCGCTGCTTGAGCGCCGCCGGCATCAGCGTCGGCGCCCCGAACAGGTCGACGATCAGCCCCGCGATCCCGCCGTCCTTGATGTGCTGTGTAGCGGCGGTGGCGGCCTCGACCGCCGACGCCATCGTCGTGTGGTCCCCCGCGCCGAAGCGCACGCTGACGTAGGACGCAAAGTTCCCGACGACCTCGTTGCGCCAGTCCGCAGGCCGCAGGTTGACCGGCATCATCAGGTAGACGGCGCCGCAAGGCGTGTCGTGGCGTTCGTTCCAGCGGCGCACGGTGACCGCCAGCGCAGCGAGCAGCACGTCGTTCACGGTCGCTCCGGGCGTGCGCAGATCGGCCAGACGCTCGACCTCGTCGGGTTCGAGCTGCAGAAAGGCGAAGCCGTACCCGGCCCGGTCGCTGTCGCCCTCGGGCGCGATGCGGCTGGGCGCGCTGACGCCCCGCGCGACGTAGTCCAACGCCGCGCGCCCGCGGGTGAGGCGCTCCTTGATCGACCCCGGCGCCGTCAGCGCGCCGACGTCGCGCACCGCGAGCGGGTCCAGGTCGGGCAATGGCTCGTCCACCTCGCCGTAGGCGCGGGCGATGGAGGCCATCAGCCGCAGCGCGGACATCCCGTCGCCTGCGGCGTGGTGGAGGTTGAGCACGATCACGTCGCCGCCGGCAGAGTGCGCGAGCAGCAGCGCGAACGGACCGGGGCGATCGAGCGCGGGCGTACGGGCGAGGAGCTCCTCGCGGGCGCGGGCCAGGTCCTGCGGGCTCTCGCACTCGACCTCCTCCAGATCGATGTCCGCGAGCTCTTCGGCGATCCGCCAGTGATAGTTGACGTCGGTGATGCGCGAGTCGGCCAGCTGCGCCCGGGCCATGGGGTGGTTCGCCGCCGCGGCGCGCACGGCGGCCCCGAGCCGCTCGGCGTCGACGCGGCCCTCGACCCGGATCTCGAGGTGCA
>JAXDKU010000152.1:0-17775 GCA_034667005.1 Chloroflexota bacterium | reverse complement strand
TCATCCCGGTCGACCAGGACTTCACCAACTCGGGGCAGGGACGGCCGAAGGACGTGCTGGCGCTGTTCCAGCGCAGCGTTGCGCGGGCGGGCCTATCGCCGGCGGCCGGACACGCGCCCGAGTGGCGAGCGGTGGTGCTCGATTTCGAGGTCCGGAATTGCTTTCTGGTGCGTGCCGCGGTCGCGGACGCCGCCGAGGACCAGACCATGGCACTGAAGCTGCCTGACAACGGCCGCGTCTCGACGACCGGCGTCGTGCCGGCGGGCGACGGCTGGTCGGTCGTCGTCACCAATGACGACGAGTTCTCCTCGGTGGTGACCATCCCGGCCTCGTTCCAGAGCGTCCGAGTCGGTGGCTCGCTCGGCTGCGAGGACGGAGGCACGGACGGCATGGTCGTCAGCGACGGCGGGCCCATCGAGGCACACCCCCCGCGGCTGCCAGTCCTGCCGCCCACCGATGCGTCGTTCGAGCCGGCTTCGCCGGTTTCACCCGCCCCGGCGCCCGGCGATGCGCCGCTCCTCTTCGCCGCGCTCGGCGCGCTCGCCGCCGCGCTGTGGTGGCGGAGGCGCTCGGATGCCCAATCGGGGTCCGCTGCGCGCAGCGGCTAGAATCGGCCCGCCATCGGAAACGGAGGTCGTGGCGGTCCCGCAGGAGCGCCTCGTTCGTCTCAACGGTGAGCCGGCGCAGGCTTTGCCGGGCAGCCAGGAGTTCCGGGTGACCCTCCTCTCCACGCTCGCGGGCCCGCGGGACCTCAAGCGCCTCAACCACCAGCAGCTGGTCCAGCTGTGCGGTGAGATTCGCAACACCATCATCGACACCGTCGCCCACACCGGCGGCCACCTCGGGTCGTCGCTCGGCGTCGTCGAGCTTTCGGTCGTGCTGCATCGGCTGCTGGATTCTCCGACCGACCGGATCGTCTGGGACACCGGCCACCAGGCGTATGCGCACAAGCTGCTGACCGGGCGGCTCGACCGGTTCGGGACACTGCGCCAGCTCGGCGGTGTCGGCGGCTTTCCCCGTCGGAGCGAGTCGGAGCACGACGTCTTCGACGGCGGGCATGCCGGAACCGGGCTCTCCATCGCGGAGGGGCTCGCACTGGCCCGTGACGAGCGTCACACCGACGAGACCATCGCGGTGATCGTCGGCGACGCGGCATTGATGACGGGCCTCTCCCTGGAGGCGCTCAACGACATCGGCACGCGGCGCACGCGCATGCTGATCGTGCTCAACGACAACGAGATGAGCATCTCCCCGACTGTCGGGGCGTTCTCCACGTACCTGTCGCGGATCAAGCTCTCTCGCACGTGGCGCGGCTCGAAGCGCGTCTACGACGACAACATCAAGCGACTTCCCGTGGTCGGCCCGTCGCTGCTCGAGTGGTCGCTCCGGCTGCGCAAGTCGGTCGTGAACTTCGCGCAGCCCGGCCAGCTCTTCGAGGACCTGGGGATCACCTACGTCGGGCCGGTGCAGGGCCACAGCCTGATCGCGCTGGAGCGGACGTTCCGCCGCGCGCTCCGCGACATGGACGGCCCGGTGCTGGTCCACGTCCGCACCCGCAAGGGGCGCGGGTACCGGCCGGCCGAGGCGGACAAGGTCAGCTTCCACGGAGCGGCTCTGCCGCCCATGACCGTGCTCGAGGGCGGCGACGGCAACACCGTCGGTCCGGCGCAGGCCGAAGGGGACGCGGCGCTCTCCGCATCGCAGCGCAAGGACTCCAAGAAGAAGCCGCCCAACTACACGAACGTGCTCGCGGACGAGCTGATCCGCATCGCCGGTGACGACCCCCGGGTCGTGGCGATCACCGCGGGCATGCCCACCGGCACGGGCCTGTCGCGGTTCCAGCAGGCCTTCCCGGACCGCATGTACGACGTGGGAATCGCGGAGCAGCACGCCGTGACGCTGGCGACCGGCCTCGCGCTCGGCGGCCAGCGGCCCTTCGTGGCGCTCTACTCCACGTTCCTCCAGCGCGCCTACGACCAGCTCGTACACGACGTCTGCCAGAACGACGTTCCCGTTGTCCTCGGCGTGGACCGCGCCGGGTTGGTCGGCGAGGACGGAACGAGCCACCAGGGCATGTTCGCGCTCCCCGCCCACCGCCAGCTCCCCAACCTGGTCATCGCGTCGCCGAAGGACGAGCAGGAGCTTCGACGCCTGCTCCGGACCGCCTTCGCGCAGGACCACCCCTTCGCGCTCCACTACCCCCGCGATCCGGGCTTCGACCTTCCGGCCGTCGATCCGACGCCGATCCCAGTCGGCCAGGCCGAGGTGCTCCGCGAGGGCTCGGACATCCTGATCTGCGGGTTCGGGCCCATCGTCATGCGCGGCCTGGCCGCGGCCGACCGGCTGGTGGCTGAGGGCTGGTCGGTCGGCGTGTTGAACGCGCGGTTCCTCAAGCCGCTCGACCGGGACTCGGTGCTCTCCCAGGCCCGGGGGCGCCAGTTGGTGGTGACGCTCGAGGAGAGCGCGGCGACCGGCGGCTTCGGCTCCGCGGTGGTCGATGCGCTGTCCGAGGCCGGCGTGGCGGACCCTGCCTACCGCGCGGTCGCGGTCAAGCAGATCGGCATCCCGGCGGATCGATTCGTGGATCACGGCTCGGTCGGCGACCTGCGCCGCCTCGTGCGCCTGGACGAGACAGGGATCTACGAGCAGATCCGCGAGACGCTGGCAACGGTCGGGGCCACGCCCTCGGCCGGGTCCGGGCGTCTCCAGGTCCGCTCCGCCTGAGCCAACGCGTTCGCCTGGACCAGTTGCTGGTCGACCGGGGGTTCGCGCCCACGCGGTCGCAGGCCCAGGCGCTCCTGCTCGCGGGCAAGATCCGGGTGGGACCGGGCGATGGCGGCCGTCTCGACCGGAAGCCGGGCGACCAGGTCGACCCCGGCATCGAGCTCCAGGCGATCGAGGGACCGGCCTACGTCAGCCGGGGCGGGGACAAGCTCGCCGGCGCGCTCGACGCGTTCGGCGTGGATCCGTCGGGCCGGGTCTGCATCGACGTGGGTGCCTCCACCGGCGGCTTCACCGACTGTCTGTTGCGGCGCGGCGCGAAGCGCATCTATGCTCTGGACGTGGGTCGCGGACAGCTGGCGGAGTCGCTCCGCGGGGATCCGCGGGTCGTTTCCATGGAGCGGGTGCACGCCGCGCGTCTCGACCCCGGCACGCAGGACGCGATCCGGCTCCCGGAGCCGGTCTCGCTGGCCGTGGTGGACGTCTCGTTCATCTCGCTGACGCGCCTGCTGCGGCCGATCGCGATCGGGCTCGGCAGCGGTGTCGACCTTGGCGGTCCATCGTCCGGTGACGAGATCGTGGCGCTGGTGAAGCCGCAGTTCGAGCTCTCCCCCAAAGAGGTGCCGCGCGGCGTGGTGCGGAAGGAAGCCGACCGCAAGGCCGCGGTCCAGCGGGTCCGCGACCACGCACAGACCCTGGGTCTCGAGGTTCTCGGCGAGGTGGAATCGCCCCTCGTCGGCCCAGCCGGCAACCACGAGTTCTTCCTGTACCTGCGGGTTCCGCCGGGGTGGCGGCCCGAGCCGGAAGCGGAGCCGACGGAGGCCGACGAGCCCATCCGGCCCGGCGAGGCGCCGGCCCCATGAACCGGATCGGCTTTGCGTTCAACCCGACGAGCAACACGGCGATCGACCTTCGGGAGCGGGCGCTGGCCTGGGCCGCGGAGCGGGGCGTCGAGGCCTGGGCATCGCCGGCGGCCGACCGCGCCGCGCTCGCGGAGCGGCTCCCGCAGACGGACGTGCTGGTCGTCCTGGGCGGGGACGGAACCTTTTTGCGCGCGGCCGCGGCGGTCGCGCAGGTCGACGTGCCCATCCTCGGCGTCAACGGGGGCAAGGTCGGCTTCCTCTCCAAGACGGAGTCCGACGCGCTCGAGGACGTGCTGGACCTCGTCGCCGCCGACCGGTTCACGGTCGAGGCTCGGATGGTGATCGACGCTCGCATCATGCGGGCGCACACCGGCGCGCCGCCGGACCAGGGCTATGTGGCGCTGAACGAGGCAGCCGTCGTGCGTGGCTCGCAGGCCCGCGTCGTGCGCCTGGAGCTGGCCATCGACGAGACGCACGTGGCCACGTACATCTGCGACGGCATCGTGGTGTCCAGCCCCACCGGCTCGACGGGCTACTCCAACAGCGCCGGTGGCCCGATCCTGGACCCGACGGCGCGCAACCTGGTGGTGACCCCGATCGCCGCCTACCTCGCCGCGATCCGATCCATCGTGACCGGGCCGCAGCACACGGTCACGGTGCGCGTGATCGACGCGTTCGACTGCCTGGTCAGCATCGACGGGCAGGAGGACATCCCGCTGACCATCGGCGACGCGGTGCAGGTGCGTGCCCGGGAGCGGCCCATCCACGTCGTGGAGCCCGAAGGCGCGATCCCGTTCTGGGACCTGCTCCGGCGCAAGGCGCAGCTGCTGCCGTCCTGAAGGCCATGAGCCTGCTGGAGCTCGCCGTGACCGATCTCGCGCTGATCGAGCGGGCGCGCGTCGGGCTCCGGCCGGGCTTCACCGTCATTACCGGCGAGACGGGCGCCGGCAAGTCGCTGCTCATCGACGCCCTGACACTGGTGCTCGGTGGCCGCGCCGACGCGGGCCTGGTGCGCACCGGTGCCGAATCGGCCCGGGTGGAGGCGCTCTTCGAGCGGGACCCGGAGCCCATGATCTGCGTCCGCGAGCTTGCGGCGACGGGACGGACCATCGCCCGCATCGACGACGAGACGGTGACGGTCTCGCGTCTCGCGGCCACGGTCAGCTCGCTGGTGGAGATCCACGGCCAGCACGACCAGCAGCGCCTGCTGGACGCCGCCACGCAACGGGAGCTGCTGGACAGCTTCGGCGGGCACGGCGCGCTTCGCGAGGCGGTCCGAACGGCGGTGCAGGCTCTGCGCGAGAACGAAGCCGGAATCCGCGAGCTGGAGCTCGACCCGGGCGAGCTGGCGCGCCGCCTGGAGCTGGCCGAGCATGCCGCCGCCGAGATCGAGGCCGCCGCGCCGGTCCCGAACGAGGTCGAGGCGTTGCGCGCGCGGCTCGCGTCGGCGGCCAACGCCGAACGGCTCGCACGGCTTTCGAGCCAGCTCCACGAGCGGCTGGCAGGGGAGGGCGGCGGAGCCCGCGACCAGCTCGGCCTTGCCGCCCATGATGCCGCCGAGCTCAGCCGGCTGGACGGCCGCCTCGCCGACATCGAGGCGCGGCTGCTCGGCCTGGAGGCCGAGGTGGAGGACGTGGCGCTGGACCTGCGCCGGCGCTCGGCGGAGTCGGAGTCCGATGCGGGCGACCGCGAGCGCCTGGAGGAGCGGCTGGGCCTGCTCTACGGGCTCCTGCGCAAGTACGGTGAGTCCGAGGAGGCCGTCCTGGAGCACGGCGAGCGCTCGCGAGCGGAGGCGGACCGGCTGCGCGGGCTGGACAGCGAGAGGGCACGCCGCACGGCCGCGGCCGAACGGCTGGACCGCGAGGCACGGGACGCGGCAGCGGCACTCACGGATGCACGCCTCGCGGCGGCGGCACGGCTCGGCCGGGAGGTCACGGCCGCGCTGCGGGAGCTGGGCTTTCCCGATGGCGCGTTCCAGGTGCAGGTCGTGCCCGCATCCCTGGACATCACCGGTGCGGATGCGGTGGCGTTCGTGCTGGCACCCAACCCCGGGGAGGCCGCGCGGCCGCTGGCGCGCATCGCTTCGGGCGGTGAGCTGTCGCGCGTGGCACTCGCCATCAAGAGCGTCCTGGCGGAGGCAGACGCCACGCCAACCCTCGTGTTCGATGAGGTGGATGCCGGCATCGGCGGCCGCTCCGCGGATCCGGTCGGTGCGCGGCTGTGGCGGCTCGCCCGGTCGCACCAGGTCCTGTGTGTCACGCATCTCGCGCAGATCGCCGCGCACGCGGATGCGCACCTCCACATCGAGAAGCGCGTTCGCGATGACGGCCGGACGGTCACCGAGGTCCACGAGCTGGCCACCCCGGAGGAACGGATCGCGGAGCTTGCCGCGATGCTCGGGGGAGCGACCGGGGACCAGGCCGTCCTCGACGCCGCTCGAGGCCTGCTCGGGCGCGCGGCCTCGGCCCGAACCGTCGCCCGGTGACTTCCGGGCGAGCCACTCCCGCCGGCCTGGCCTCTGCAGTGGAGGGGTACCTGGACTACCTGCGAGTCGAGCGCGGCCTGTCCCTCGCCACGATCTCCGCCTACGCGTCGGACCTGCGCCAGTTCTGCGCCAGGGCGCCCGAGGTCGTCCGGTGGGATGCAGGCCCCGAGCCCGCTCTCGGCTACCTCGCGAGCCTCGGTCGGCCCCCGCGGCCGCTGAAGCCGTCGAGCCACCGGCGCAAGGCCGCGGCGATCCGGGCGTTCTACCGCTTCTGCTTCGCCGAGGAGCTCATCGAGCGTGACGTTGCCGGCCTGCTGGACCTGCCTCGCCAGTCGCGGCAGCTGCCCGAGACGCTGGACCTCGCCCAGGTCGAGGCGCTGCTGGCGGCACCGGACCCCTCGCAGCCCGTCGGGAGGCGCGACCGCGCCCTCCTGGAGCTCCTGTACGCCTGCGGCCTGCGCATCTCCGAAGCCCTCTCGCTCGACCGCCAGGACCTGTCGCTGGACGGCGGCTACGTGCGCGTGATCGGCAAGGGCGACCGCGAACGGCTCGTGCCGGTTGGCGACCTCGCGCTGCGGGCCCTTCGCGAGTACCTGGAGACAGCTCGTCCGGCGTGGCTCGCCGCCGCTCGTCCGCCGGGTGCCGAAGGGTCCGATCGCCAGCGGCGCGGTGGGCCGCTGTTCGTGACGGCCCGGGGGCGCCGAATGGGTCGCATGGATGCCTGGCGCATGCTCCAACGAGCCGCGCTCCGCGGCGGCCTGACAGCCCATGTGTCGCCGCACACGTTGCGTCATAGTTTCGCGACGCACCTGTTGGAGGGCGGCGCCGACCTTCGGGTGGTCCAGGAGTTGCTCGGCCATGCGAGCATCACCACCACGCAGCTGTACACGCACCTGACCGGAGAGCGAATCAAGCAGATCTACGCGCGGGCCCATCCGCGCGCCTAGCAGGAGGGATCCAGTGGGGACCTACGCGGAGACGCTCCTCTCGGACGGTGAGGTCATCGTCCGGCGCGCGCGCCAGCACTGGCTGGCACTCATCCTGGAATCGCGGGCGGCGGTCGGACTGTGGGTGCTCGGCCTGCTCCTGCTGCTGGCCATCGTCGTCTTCTTCCCGAACCCGGGGACCGCGCGCGACGTCCTCAGCTACGTCGTGATCGGCGCCTTCGTGATCGGGCTGCTCATCTTCATCTGGCGCTGGTGGAACTGGCGCACGGAGGAGTACCTGGTCACCAACCGCCGGCTGCTCAAGGTCTCGGGGATCTTCAACAAGACGTCCGGCGACAGCTCGCTCGAGAAGATCAACGACGCCATCCTGTTCGAGAACCTGGTCGGCCGGATGCTCGACTACGGGGACCTGGACATCCTCACCGCCGCGGACGTCGCCGTCGACAAGTACCGCATGCTCAACCATGCGAAGGCCTTCAAGATCGACATGCTGAACGCGAAGCACACGCTCGAGCACGAGGTGGCCTACGTGGCCATGCCCTCGCCGCCGCTGCGGGCCGCGACGCCGACTGGCGAGACGGTGCCGGCTCCCGTCGCCTCCGCCGCCATCGAGACACCCATCATGGCGGCGACCGCGTCGCCCATCTCTGCCGCTGCCGGACCCGCGGCAGCCATGGCCGCCGAGGCGCCGCCGCTGCCGCTGGACGCCGTCTCCACACCCGAGGTGGACACGCCGGAGGAAGTTGCCGACGCGCTCGCGCGGCTCGCGGACCTTCGGGATCGCGGCGCGATCACGCCGGAGGAGTACGAGGCGAAGAAGCAGGAGCTCCTGGAGCGCCTGTGACGCACGACTCCGGTGATCCTCGCCCCATGAGCTCGTGAGCGAGCAGCTTCTCTTCGCGCTGATGGCCTGCGCCATCATGCTGCTCATCGGCTTCCCGGTGCACGAGTTCTCCCACGCGTACGCGGCGTACCGCCTTGGCGACTCCACCGCGCGTTACCAGGGCCGGCTGTCGCTGGATCCCCGCCGGCACGTCGATCCAATCGGCGGCGTGATGCTGATCCTGACCGCGGTGCTGAGCGCCGGCGGGGCATTCTTCGGCTTCGCCAAGCCCACACCAGTCAACCCCATGAATCTCACCGGCGGGCGCCGCGGCGAGGCGCTCGTGGCGGCGGCAGGGCCGCTCTCCAACCTGATCATGGCCGCGGTCGTGGCGGTGCCTCTGCGCCTGCTGCTCGCCTCCGGGACGCTCGGCGGCCTGCGCGACAACCCCCTGGTGTTCGTGCCGGCGGAGATCGCGTTCTACTTCGTCGTGATCAACCTCTCGCTGTTCATCTTCAACCTGATCCCGGTGCCGCCGCTGGACGGCTGGCGGGTGCTGCTGGGGCTCGTGCCGCCGAGAATCGCGTGGCAGCTGCGGCAGTTCGAGGCCCAGTACGGGATGTTCCTGATCTTCGGCTTCCTGATCGTGTTCATCTACGTCGCGCCGCGGATCATCGGGCCGATCCTCGACTTCCTGCTCAACATCCTGCTCGGAATCTGAGCGTGGGCAGCTGGTGGGGCGGCCGGGTCCGCCAGTTCGACCGGTACCTGCGGGGCCGGGTCGAGGAGTCGGAACGCGAGGACCTGGCGACCTGGCTCACCCCCGCGCAGATCGCCCTGTTCGAACGCATGCATCGGGCCGACCAGCGCCACGGCCTCGACGTCGTGGCCTCCCTGCGAGCCGAGGGTCACCGTGACCGAGACCTCCTGCTGGCGGGGCTTTTCCACGATGCGTCCAAGGGACCTGGCGTCGGGCTTTGGCCGAGGGTGGCCTGGGCGCTCGGCGGCCGGTACGGCGGATGGGTGCACGGCGCCGCGGCCCATCTGCCGGGCTTCCGCGTCGCGTTCGACGGCCTCGCCACGCACGCCGCGCGCTCCGCAGAGCTCTGCCTGGCGGCGGGTTGCTCGGTCGTGACCGCCGAGCTGGTCCGCAACCAGGCGGAGCCCGTCGATCCGGCCGCGGGCGAGGCGCTGCGGCTCGCCGACGAGGCGAACTGAGCCGTGACGATCGCCAGCGCGCCCCGCGCTCCACGCGCCGTCGCCGTCCACGCCCGCCGGGGCGGCCGCGTGACCGGTGCGCGAGCGAGCGTGACGCTCGACGTCACGGCGCGGCCTGAGCGCTCGGCGGTCGTCCAGCTGGAGGGCTTCGAGGGGCCGTTTGCCCTGCTGCTGTCATTGATCGAGCAGCGCCAGCTGGACGTCCGTGACGTGCCCCTCGGCGAGCTGGCCGGCGCGTACCTGGAGGCGCTCGCGCAGCTGCCGAGCACGCAGATGCCGCACATCAGCGCCTTCATCGCCGTCTCCGCGCAGCTGATCCTGATCAAGAGCCGCGCGATCCTGCCGCGTGCGCCGGCCGCGGCACTCCCCGCCGACGAGGGCTCCGACCCGGAGGCGGAGCTCCGCGATCGACTTCTGCTCTACCGCCGCTTTCGCGACGCCGCGGCTCGGCTCGACGCCCGCCTCGCGACGGGCAACGCGCTGTTCCACCGGGAAGCGGCCGCCGCGATGGCGGCGGCGCGCCTCGGTTCGCGTCCCCCCGAGGGTCCGCCGCTCGACCCGCAACTGCTGGCCGAATCGGTCGCGGCGCTCTTCAGGCTCGGGCCGGTGCCGGAGCCTCCTCCGGAGATCATGGCGCGGTCCGTGACGCTCGAGGAGCGAGCCGCGATCATCCGCCGGGCCCTGCGGCGGGCGCCCCAGGTCGTGCTCCAGGAGCTGCTGCACGGGGTGCGTGATCGCGTCGTGGTCGCCGTCACGTTCATGGCCATGCTGGAGCTGGTGAAGGGCCGCGAGCTGATGGTCGAGCAGGACGAGCCGTGGGGCCCGATCGTCTGCCGCGCCCTCCCCGTGGAGGCGCGCGCGGTGGTTGCCGTCCCCATCGAGGTCGACGCCGGGGCCACGTGAGCGACGAGGCCGGCACGGAGGCGCCCGCCGTTGGCGTGGCTGAGCCAGAGGCACCCGCGGTTGGCGTGGCTGAGCCAGAGGCGCCCCCCATCGGCGTGGCGGAGCTGGAGGCGCTGCTGTTCGTCGCCGAGCGCCCGCTCTCGCGACGGGAGATCGCCTCGATCTGCGGGCTGCGCACTGCCGACGTGGACGCGCTGCTCGGCGACCTGGAGGTGGCCCTGCACGGTCGCGGCGTCCGGCTCCTGACATCCGGGGAGCGGGTGCAGCTCGTGACCGCGCCGGAAGCCGGCGCGCTGATCGCCCGGTACGTTGGCGCCGACGGCGTGCGCCTGTCGCCGGCGGCGCTGGAGACGCTCGCCATCGTGGCCTACCGGCAGCCCGTCACCCGCGGACTCATCGAGCGCATCCGCGGCGTGGACTCGGACTACGTGCTGCGGAGCCTGATGCACCGTCGCCTCGTGGTGGAGCAGGGCCGCGCCGAGACGCCCGGCCGGCCGTTCCTCTACGGCACGGGCTTCGAGTTCATGGAACGCTTCGGGTTGACGTCGCTGGACGATCTGCCGCCGCTCGAGGCGGAGACAGCCGCGGGTCTCCAAGCTGCGTCGGACGCCCTGGCGGCCGCGCTCGAGCCCGCGGGTGCCGACGCGTCGCCGGCTGAAGCGTCGCCGGCCGAGGCGTCGCCCGCCGATGGTTGACGGCTTGCCCGTTCAGGGCGTGCGCATCCAGAAAGCCCTCGCCGATGCGGGCGTTGCCTCCCGGCGGGCCGCAGAGACCCTGGTCGCCGACGGCCGTGTCACCGTCAACGGATTGCCCGCCCAGATCGGCCAACGGGTCGAGCCCGGCCGCGATCGCATCGCGGTCGACGGCCGCGCCCTGGCGGCGCCGCCGCGTCGGATGTACCTCGCCATGAACAAGCCGGTCGGCGTGACCAGCACCGTCTCGGACCGCCATGCAAGCGAGACGGTCGTCGGCCTGGTGCCGGACGATCTGCGGCAGGCAGCCGGCCGCATCTATCCGGTGGGCCGCCTGGATCGCGACTCCGAAGGGCTCCTGCTGCTGACCAACGACGGCGAGTGGGCCCAACGGCTCCTTCACCCGAGCTACGGCGTGGACCGGGAGTACGCCGTCGGCCTGGCGGCCCCGCTGGACGCCGGGCAGGCGCGCGCGCTCGAAGTCGGGGTCGACATGGAGGAGGGCCGCGCGAGGCTGCTGGACCTGCGCCCCGCCTCCGCCGCGGAGGTCGCCCGCCTGCGCGGGACCACCGTCGGGCCTCCGCTTCAGTGGTACCGCGTCGTCCTCGGCCAGGGCTGGCGGCGCCAGGTGCGCCGGATGTTCGCGGCCGTCGGCGCACCCGTCTCGCGGCTCGTCCGCGTCCGCATCGGTCCGCTGAGGCTGGCCGGGCTCGCGCTTGGCGACGTTCGCGAGCTGACCGCGACGGAGCGACGTTCGCTCGAGGGCACCGCGCCGTCACCCGCGCCCGGGTCCGCCGGACCTCCGCGAGGCCTCGTGGTCAGCCTGGACGGTCCAGGGTCGAGCGGGAAGAGCTCGGTGGGCGCCGGCGCGGCGCGCGAGCTGGGCTACCGTTTCTGCGACACCGGCGTGCTGTACCGCGGCCTCACCTGGCTGGCCCTCGAGCGGGGCGTCAACCCCGAGGATGCCGACGCGCTGCTTGCGCTGATCCCAGAGATGGTGGTGGTCCCCGACGAGACCGGCCACGTCCGGCGCATCCGGGTCGGCGAGCGGGATGTCACGGACGAGCTCCAGTCCCCGGAGGTCGAGGGCGCGGTCAGCCTCGTCGCGCGGCAGGAACCCGTCCGTCGCGCGTTGCTGCCGCTCCAGCGGGATCTGGCACGCGACGGCGGAATCATCATGGCCGGCCGCGACATCGGGACCGTCGTGCTGCCGGACGCGGACCTGAAGCTCTACTTGGACGTGTCGGTGGAGGAGCGCGCTCGTCGGCGAGCGGCGGAACGACGTGGGACGCGGAGCGCGAAGGCACGCGAGATCGAGGCCGAGCTGCGCCGCAGGGACGAGCTCGACAGCACCCGGACCACCGCGCCGCTGCGGATCCCGGAGGGTGCCACGCTCATCGGCGGCGACGAGAACCGCTTCGAGGACACGGTCCGTGAGGTCGTGCGCCTCGTCCGGGACCGTGAGGCACGGCGGCCCCGCGACGGGGAGCGGCCGCGCGGCGGGGAGCGGCCCCGGGACGAGGAGCCGCGGCCGCGCGACGAGAAACGGCCCCGAGTGGATCAGCCGCGGCCCCGCCCCACAGGCAAGAGGCCCGGCGGTCGGGCGCCCGCGCCGTGAGCAACCGACCGCGGCGTTTGCCTCCCGTCCCGCGTTTCCTGGCCTTCCTTGCCCGGCTGGTCTTCCGCTCCACCACCCGGATCACCGTGGAGGGCGGCGAGAACCTCCCGCAGGATGGGCCGCTCATCGTCACGCCGAATCACCTGAGCAATGCCGATCCGCCGCTGATCGCCGGCTGGGTGGCACCCGCACTCGGGCGTCGGCCTCGGTTCCTAGCCAAGGAGCAGCTGTTCGTGCCGGTGCTCGGCCGCTTGTTGAAGTGGCAGGGCGCGATCCCGGTCAAGGCGGGCGGCAGCGACCCGGAGACGTATCGCATCGCCAGGAAGCTGCTCGACGCCGGCGAGGCACTGATCATCTTCCCGGAGGGAACGCGAAACGCGGAGGCGGTCATCGGCCGGGCCCTGCCGGGAGCAGCGCTGCTGGCGACACGGACCGGCGTTCCGGTCTTGCCGGTTGGCATCAGCGGCACGGACCAGTTTCTCGGTCGCGGATCGCCGATGCCCAAGCTCGGCGCCAGGATCACCGTGCGCATCGGCCGCCCCTACATGCTGACCACCAACCCGGACCTGCCACGCCGCGAAGCCCTGGCGGCGGCCAACGAGGAGCTCCTCGGCCGGATCGCCGCACTCGTGGACGAGCGTCACCGCGGGACGCACGCACCAGTCACCGACTGACGTCGGCCCGGACCAGGCCCCGCGGCATGCATGCCACTGAGCTGCGCCTCTCGGCCAGCCGACCGACTTTCCGTGGTGTCACGTAACGACCGGTCGCCCTGGACATCCGGTCGGTTCTTGCCCGGGACGCAAGCCTGGACCGGAAATTGCCGGCTTCTTGCCCCAGTGACAAGGAATGATCGGGTCGACCCGGCCACCCGGTCCATACGTGCGGGTGCGGAAAGCCGAGCTGGCCGCGCCACTCCCCATGGCCCCGCCACTCCCCATGGCCCCGCCACTCCCCATGGCCCCCGCCACTCCCCATGGCCCCCGCCACTCCCCATGGTCGAGCCGCTCCCCGGGCGGATGCCATACTTGGCATGAGATGGGAACCGTCGAAGAGGTCCGCATCGCGCGGCGGACCGGCTTCTGCTACGGGGTCCGCGAGGCGATCGACTACGCAAAGCTCGCCGCATCGCAGGGCAAGCGCACCCACACGCTGGGACAGGTCGTGCACAACGCCGGCGTCATCGCCGACCTGAAGCAGCAGGGCATCCGCAACGTGGACACGCTGGACGACGTCGACGCCGGTGCGGCGGTCGTGATCCGCGCGCACGGCGTCACGCCCGAGGTGATGACCCGGGCGGAGGAGCGTGGCCTCGAGGTCATCGACGGCACCTGCACCTGGGTCATCCAGGAGCAGAAGGAGATCGTCAAGCTCGTCGAGGAGGGCTACACGATCGTCCTCCTGGGCACGCCGAACCACCCCGAGGTCGTGGGCCTGCTCGGTTATGCGCCCGACGCGATCCTCGTTGACGAGGAAGAGGACTGGCCGCAGATCCCGCGCCGGAAGCGCATGGCGCTGATCACGCAGAGCACGCAGCCGCCCTGGAAGTTCGAGAAGCTGGCGGCGTACATGGTCAGTCGCGCGCACGAGCTCAAGATCGTCAACACCGTCTGTCCCGTGACGATCCGCCGGCAGCAGGACACGATGGACCTGGCGCACGACGTGGACCTGGTGGTCGTGGTCGGGGGCAAGAACAGCGCCAACACCAGGGAGCTGACGCGGCTGGTCGGCATCGCGGAGCGGCCCGCCGTCCAGGTGCAGAACGCCGACGAGCTGACGGACGCGACCATCTTCGCCGGGCTGCGCGTCGTCGGGGTGACCGGCGGAACGTCCACGCCAATCGAGGACCTGGAGGCCGTCGCGCAGCGCATCTACGACCTCGGCGGAACCGACCAGACCCGCTCCAGGGCCACGGAGCTCGCCCACCGTGCCGTCACCGAGGTTGCCGAGCCCGCGTACCGCAGCACCTCCCTCGGCCGCGACCAGGGGCAGGACCGAGCCCGGCCGCACGACGGCCGCGTCGCCGGCGCGGCCTGACCCTCCGCGCACGCATGGGGGCCAGGAAGGCAACTCGCCGATCCACGACGCGCCGCGACCAGGAGATCCCGGTCGAAGGCCTGCCGATCGTGGCCGTGGTCGGCCGTCCGAACGTTGGCAAGAGCACGCTCTTCAACCGCGTCGTGGGGGAGCGCCACGCGATCGTGGAGGACCGTGCCCGGACGACGCGGGACCGGCTGTACTCCGCGGCGGAGTGGAACGGCCGGCGGTTCGTGGTGGTGGACACCGGCGGGCTCGAGCGTCGCCCGGGAGACCCCATCGAGGAGAAGGTCCAGGAGCAGGCGCGCACGGCGATCACGGAGGCGGACGTCATCGTCTTCGTCGTGGACGCGGCGACCGGCCAGACTCCCGCCGATCAGGAGGCGGCCGAGATCCTGCGCATGGCCACGGCGCCGGTCCTGGTCGCCGTCAACAAGACCGACAACGAGAAGCGCGAGCTGGAGGCCGCCGAGTTCCACCAGCTCGGCTGGGAGGAGACCTACGCGGTCAGCGCGCTCCACGGTCGTGGTGTGGCGGACCTCCTCGATGCCGTGGTCTGGGCACTCCCGCCGGAATCGGAAAGCGAGCTCGAGCGCAAGCGGCTGGAGGCCGAGGCCGAGGAGGATGCCGAGCTCGTCGCCGAGGGCTTCCCCAGCCTGCTCGACGCGCGCGAGGCCGACTTCGCAAGGCTCGAGGCGACCGAGGACGAGGCAAGCGAGGACGGCGCCGATGGGCCCGCGCCGCCGAAATTCAGCGGCCCGCCACTCGGCCCTTCGCGCGTGGCCATCGTCGGCCGGCCGAACGTGGGCAAGAGCTCGCTGCTCAACAAGCTCCTCGGCGAGGAGCGCACCATCGTGAGCGACATTCCGGGCACCACCCGAGACGCCATCGACACGGCGTTCCAGTGGAACGGCATCCCGGTGCGGCTGGTGGACACGGCAGGCATCCGGCGTCGCGGCAAGGTGGCGAGCGGCCCTGCGGCGGACCGGTTCTCGGCGCTCCGGGCGATCCGCGCCGTCGGGCGGGCGGACGTGGCGATCCTGGTGCTGGACGCGATCGACGAGCTGACCGCCCAGGACGCGCACGTGGCCGGCTATGTGCTGGAGGAGGGGACCGGGCTCGTCATCGCCATCAACAAGTGGGACCTGGTGGAGAAGGACGGGCGCACCTTCGACGAGTACGCCGCGCGCCTTCGCCAGGAGGCACCGTTCCTGGACTTCGCGCCGATCGTGGCCATCAGTGCCAAGAGCGGGCAGCGCGTGGGCCGCGCTCTCGACGAAGCGCTCGAGATCGCCGCGACGAGGCGGATGCGCGTCTCCACCGGTGAGCTGAACCGCGTCCTCGCCGAAGCGTCCTTCCGCCAGCCCGCGCCGCCTGTCCGCGGCCGCCGGCCGAAGTTCTACTACGCCACCCAGGCTGCCATCGAACCGCCGACGTTCGTCCTGTTCGCGAGCGACGCGGGCAACGTCCACTTCAGCTACAAGCGCTATCTCGAGAACCGGCTGCGCGACGCCTTCGGCTTCGGTGGCGCGCCGCTGCGCCTGATCTTCCGCGAGCGCTCTCGGGTCGAGCTCGAGACGAGGCGCGCGCGCAAAGGGGCCGCGAAGCAGTCCGTCGGTGCCCGGAAGCCGCGGAAGGTAGCGAAGCCGGCAAGCCGGACACGGGCGAAGCGTTGAGCGCGTCCGGACCAGGCGGGAACGGCTCCCGCACCACGCCGATCGCGGTCGTGGGAGCCGGCGCGTGGGGCACCACGCTCGCGATCCACCTCTCGAGGTCGGGTCCGGTCATTCTCATCGCCCGGGACGACGCGCATGCCCGCCGGCTTGGCGAGCGTCGCGAGAACGAGCGCTATCTGCCGGGTATCCGGCTCCCGGAGGAGGTGGATGTCACCGCCGATCGGTCGGCCGTGGCTCGCTCGACGGACCTCGTCGTGATGGCCGTCCCCACCGTGGCGATGCGGGCCGTCGCCCGCGAGGCCGCAGCGCACATCGCGGACGGCGCCGTCGTCCTCTCTGTAGCCAAAGGCATCGAGCACGACACGCTGCGGCGCATGACCGAGGTGCTTGCCGCGGAGATTCCGGCCGCGGCGGGGCGGCTGGCGGCACTCTCCGGGCCGAACCTGGCGGTGGAGATCGCGCGCGGCCTGCCGGCGAGCTCGGTCGTGGCCTCCGTCGATCCCGCGATCGGCGCCAGGGTCGTGGAGCTCGTCGGGACGCGAGAGTTCCGCCTCTACCGCAACCGGGACGTGATCGGGGTGGAGCTCTGCGGGGCACTCAAGAACATCATTGCGGTGGCAGCGGGGGCCGTGGACGGGCTCGGCTTCGGCGACAACGGCAAGAGCGCCATCATCACCCGCGGCCTTGCCGAGATGACCCGCCTTGGGGTAGCGTCCGGCGCCAACCCGATGACCTTCGCCGGCCTTGCCGGCATCGGCGACGTCATGGCGACGTGCGCGTCACCGCTGTCGCGCAACCACCGTCTCGGGGTCGAGCTCGCCGGCGGGCGCTCCTGGCCGGAGATCGAGCCCACGCTCCCGGGCGTGGCCGAGGGCGCCTACACGGTCGATTCGGCGCTGTCCATGGCTGCGAGCCTGGGCGTCGAGATGCCCATCGCGCAGGAGGTCCACAACGCACTGTTCGAGGGCAAGAGCGTCAAGCGCTGCCTGATCGACCTGCTTTCCCGCGAATCGAAGGACGAGCTGGCCGGTTTCGAGGCGCTCTACGCAAACCGCGGAGGCGCCGCTGGGCCGGAGGGTGACGCGCTACCGGGCGGAGGCCGCTAGCACGCCGGGCCGTACTTGGTGAGCTTGGCCAGCCTCGCGTCCGGGCCGTCCTTCTGGTCCCAGAACTCGTAGACGAACTTCAGCCGGAACGTGCCGCTCGCCTCGGAGGCGAGGAAGTTGTACTCCCAGCCGTAGTCCCAGACGTGGGTGAGGGCGTCGTCGTTGAAGACGTTCGACTTGGCCTTCGAGGATGGGCTCCAGTCCG
This sequence comes from Chloroflexota bacterium, assembly GCA_034667005.1. Taxonomy (GTDB): domain Bacteria; phylum Chloroflexota; class Limnocylindria; order Limnocylindrales; family CSP1-4; genus JAFMJV01. The sequence continues at coordinate 481 of JAXDKU010000152.1, read as the reverse complement.
ACCAGCGGCCGTCCTTGCGCTTCTGCACCGTGGCGATGGTGCGGAAGTAGTTCGTGCCGCTGATCCCCGTCTCCTGGAAGCCGGCCGTCGCGGAGACCTTTCCTGCGCCGTGGCTCCCGCCGGTCGCGGTGCATGCGGCGTTCTTGTAGGTGCCGATGTACCGCCCGGCAGCGCTGGCCTGCGCAGGCAGCAGCGCGGCGAGGCCCAGGCACAGGACAACGACGCGTCCGATCCGCATCCGGGACGTGCCGCCCATTCGTTGAGACTTCATCGTGTCCTCCCTCCATTCACCGGGGCTGTGATGGCGGAACGGTAGGAACGCGCCGTCCAACGAACGTCCAATGCCGTCGCTGCTAGGATTCCGCTCAGTCGGGGCGTGGCGCAGCCTGGTAGCGCACCTGAATGGGGTTCAGGAGGTCGGACGTTCGAATCGTCTCGCCCCGACCAGCTCTCTGAGCGTGAAAACGGCCCTCGGCATCGT
>JAXDKU010000151.1:0-2974 GCA_034667005.1 Chloroflexota bacterium | reverse complement strand
GGAGCTGCTGCCGTGGCTCTTGCCACCGCTGCGTCCCTTGCTGCCGCCGTTGCTCTTGCCGCCGCCGTAGCACCCACCGGTCGCGGCCTTCAAACTGCGAAAGAAGCTCATGTGAGGACCTCACTGAATCGATCGACCCCGGTACTTCCGGGGCCTTTGCGACCAGGAGGCTAGCCCGGAAGTCCTGGCACGGACAACGCCATTCGGGCTACCGGGGCTCCGAAATGTTGACAGCCGGCCACGCCGATTCGGCGGCTGGTGGGGACCGGAGTGGTCTGCTGCGGTCGGGTGTATTCGCGGCTGCAGGCAGCCTTCATTCGGGTGATCGGAGCGACCTCTGTCTGTTGCGGCCCGTATCCGCCACGCTCCATGCCCCACATGACTATGCCCAGACCGGGTAGGCAGGAGAGGCGCCGACGAAAGCTGTTGCGCTGGCGGGCGCCTACCCCTCCGGGACGAAGAGCTCTCCCGGATCGGAGATTGCACGGCCTGCGCCGACGCCGCGGTCCAGTGCCATCGCCTCCCGGAACACCGCGGTCGAGTCATCCGCGCAGACCACCACCAGGTCGCCAACCTTGGCCCTGCTCATGCCCACGCGAGCGGCCTCCAGCTCCTCCAGCACGGCCTCCGCTTTCTGCACGCGTGCGCCCGCCGCCTGCGCTGCGCGGACGCCCTCCAGGACGTGCTCGGCCGTCTCGCCGCGCTTGCGGCCACGGGGATTCTTGTCCTCGCGGACGATGATCTCGTCGAACGACTGGGCGGCAAGCGCGCCGTACTCGCGCTGATCCTCGTCGCGGCGATCGCCCGGAATACCGATGACACCAATGGCCCGCCCGGTCCGCTGGGCAGCTGCGCCGTTGCCCCCGCGCGTGCCGCCGCCGCCGCCCTTGCCGTTGCCGCCACTCGTGCCGTTGCCGCCGGTCCGCGCGCCTGCTCGGACGGGGCCCGTTCCGCTCATGGTCAGGTCCACGAACTCCGTCAGCCGGCGCATTCCGTCGACGTTGTGGCAGTAGTCGATGATCACCTTGAAGCCGCGGACATCCACCTCGTTCAGCCGGCCGGGTGCCTGGAAGAAGGACGTGCTGAACGTCCGCAGCCCCTGGCGGATGTCGTGCAGGTGCGCCCCGGCGGCCCAGGCGGCCCCGGCGGCCGCGAGCGCGTTCGCGACGTTCATGCGTGCACGGCCGCCGAGCGTGGCCGGGATCAGGTGCGCGTAGATCAGCGGCATGGTCCGTGAGCCGTGGCGGAGCGCGAGGAGCTCGCCCTCGTCGGTCTGCTGGAGCACCATCGCCGCGCCGCCGCGACCGGCGTGCCCGTCGACCCGGTCGTAGCCCTCCTCGCCCTTCTCGGACTGCATCGTGAAGTAGATGACGTTGCCGCGCGACTGCCGTCCCATCTTGGCGACCAGCGGATCGTCGGCGTTGAGGACCGCGGTCCCGGCCCGCGGCACCGCCTCCACGAGCGTGCTCTTGACCGCCGCCAGCTGCGCCACCGTGTTGATGCCGTGCAATCCGAGGTGGTCGGCGGTCACGTTGGTGACCACGGCGACGTCGTTGCGGTCGTAGCCCAGCCCCTCGCGCAGGATCCCGCCACGCGCCACCTCGAACACGGCCGTATCGACCAGGGGGTTCTGGAGCACCATCTGGGCCGACTTCGGCCCGCTCATGTCGCCCTTCCGGATGAGCCGCCCGTCGATGACGATGCCGTCGGTCGTGGTCATGCCCACCCGGCGGCCCATGAGCTTCAGGATGTGGGCCATCATCCGGACGGTCGTCGTCTTGCCGTTCGTGCCGGTCACCGCGAGGATCGGGATCCGCGCGTTCGAGCCCGGCGGGAAGAGCAGATCGATGACCGGCCGTGCGACGTACTGCGGCTCGCCGACGGTCGGGTTCGTGTGCATCCGGAACCCCGGGGCAGCATTGACCTCCACGATCGCGCCGCCCTGTTCGCGGACGGGCACCGCGATGTCCGGGACGATGAAGTCGATGCCGGCGATGTCGAGGCCGACGACCCTGGCCGCCGTCTGCGCGATCTCGACGTTCTCCGGATGGGCCTCCATGGTCCGGTCGATCGAGGTCCCACCGGTCGACATGTTGCCCGTCAGCGCGAGCTGGACCCGGGTGCCCTTGGGCGGGACCGAGTCCATGGTGTAGCCCTGCTTCGCGACCAGCTCCTCGGCCCCCGCCGTCACGGCGATCCGGGTCAGGACCTTCTCGTGCCCGATGCCGCGCTGCGGGTTGCTGTTCTCGATGTCGACGAGCTCCCGGACGGTGTGCTCGCCGTCCGCGACCACGCCGGCGGGCACCCTCTGCGCGATGGCCACCATCTTCCCGCCGACCACCAGGACGCGGTGGTCGTCGCCGTTGACATAGGTTTCCACGACCACGGAGCCGCCGCGGCTCTCGGACACGGCCAGCGGGAACGCCTTGCGCACGTCGTCCTCGGAGCGCAGGTCCAGGTTCACGCCGCGCCCGTGATTGCCGTCGAGCGGCTTGACCACGACGGGATAGCCAAGCTGCTTGGCGGCCTCGACCGCACCGTCGGCCGTGCGCACGGTCTCGGAGCGCGGCACCGGGAGACCGGCCGCGCTCAGGAGCTGGTTCGTGAGCGCCTTGTCCGACGCGATGTCGACCGCGATGGATGACGTCCGGGAGGTCATGGTGGCGCGGATGCGCTGCTGGTGGACGCCCTGGCCGAGCTGCACCAGGCTCTGGCGGTCGAGCCGGATCCAGGGGATGTCGCGAGACACGGCCTCGTCGATGATCGCCTGCGTTGACGGCCCGAAGGCGGAGCGCTCGGCGACACGGATCAGTCGCTCGATCTCCGCCGCGAAGTCGATGGCCACGCTCTCGTCGTTCGGCGCGACGAGGTGGTTGACCAGCGCGACCGCGATGCGGCCCGCCTCCCGGCCGACCTCTTCCTCGCGGAACTCGTAGATCACGTGGTACTGGCCGTATTCGCCGGCTCCGCGGGT
>JAXDKU010000150.1:0-2542 GCA_034667005.1 Chloroflexota bacterium | reverse complement strand
GGGTCATCTTCTCCAATGGCCCCATGCCGTTCCACATGTCGGCATATTTGGCGATGGTGCGCAGGGTCTTCTTTTCGCCCGAACCGCCGATCAGGATCGGCAGATGGGGTTGGACGGGAAGCGGGTTGTGGCGCAGGTTCTGGAAGGCGTAGCGACTACCGGGCTCGGACGTCACCGCTTCACCGTCGAGGAGCCTGCGGCAGGCGGCAACTGCCTCATCCATCCAGTCGAGGCGCTGGCCGAAGCCAGACCCGAACTCGATTCCGTGGGCGGTGTGCTCCAGCTCGAACCAGGCGCCGCCGAGCCCCAGGATGGCACGGCCGTTGCTCACGTGATCCAGCGTGGCCGCAAGCTTGGCGGTGAGGCCGGGGTTGCGGAAGGTGTTGGCCCCGACGAGCAGGCCGAGCCGCGTGCGCTCGGTGGCCACTGCCCAGGCGTGCAGCAGGGCCCAGCCCTCGAAGATCGGCTGGTACGGGTCGCCGAAGATGGCGTACAGATGGTCCCAGGTCCACAGATGGTCATAGCCGAGGCGATCGACCTGCTGGGCCGCGTCGAGCATCTCGGGCCAGGATGCGCCCTGGCTCCAGAGCAGGATTCCGCACTTCACGTCTGTCATCCCACCATCATGCAACAGGGCACCGAGGCCAGGTGTGGACAGTCCTTGAAGCCCGACCGTACACTGCATCCGTGTTCACGCAGCCCCATGGCATGCTGATGCAATCGCCCATCTGTCTTGGGCGAGCCCGAGCAGGTGGACGTGACGTGAGGGCGACTCACTAACCCACCCCTGACCGGCCTCGCGAGCAGGAGCTCCGCCCAGGTCGGCGTGTCGGATCCATCCAGATCGGCCTTGGCCACTCGTTCGCGGGCCACCTATCGAGGTCGATCCAGCGTTGAATTCACTCAGGACGATTGAAGCGGATGCCGCGGTGAGAGCCGCGGTCGCCGGCGTGCGCTGGGACGTCGGGGGCCTCGTCATCGTCGATCAGCGGCGCCTGCCGGCGGAGGTCGTGGAGTGGCGGCTGGATTCGGTCGATGAAGTTGCCGATGCGATCCGGACCCTGGCTGTCCGTGGAGCGCCGGCCATCGGGCTCGCGGGTGCATACGGGATCGTTGTCGGCCTGAGGCAGGTCCGCCCGGGCAGCGTCGAGGCCGCGCTCGAGTCGGTGCGCGCCATCGAGGAGCGCCTGCGCTCCGTGCGGCCGACAGCCGTGAACCTCTCCGGAAGCCTGGCGCGGGTCAGGCGGGCCGCGGTTGCATCGGGTGCCACGAGCCCTGAGGGCGTCGTCGCGGCCGTACTCGCAGAGGCCGTGGCCATCCACGCGGAGGACCGCGACGCGACGCTGGCAATCGGGCGCCATGGCGCACGGCTCCTGGCAGACACGCCGAGGATCCTGACCCATTGCAACACGGGCCGGCTCGCAACGGGCGGCGACGGCACGGCGTTGTCCGTCGTCTACGCGCTGGCAGCGGCGGGCGTCATGCCCCAGGTTCTCGCGACGGAATCGCGACCGCTCCTCCAGGGAGCACGCCTCACGGCCTGGGAGTTGAGGGCGGCAGGCGTGGATGTGCGGCTGATCGTCGACTCGGCCGCCGGCGCGGCAATGTCAGGGGGCCTGGTGCAGGCCGTGATCGTCGGCTGCGACCGCGTCGCGGCGAACGGAGACACCGCCAACAAGATCGGGACGTACCAGCTGGCAGTTCTGGCACGCCACCATGGGATCCCCTTCTACGTGGCCGGTCCGCTCTCGTCGTTCGATGCCGAGACACCGAACGGGCACGCGATCGTTGTGGAGGAACGCTCCGCCGACGAGGTGCGCGGCTTCGGCGGCCACGCGACCGCGCCGGCCGACGTGCCGGTCTGGAACCCGGCCTTCGATGTGACGCCGGCGGAGCTCATCACCGCGTTCGTGACGGAGGCGGGCGTGCTCGAGCCCCCCTTCGGGCCCTCCATTGCGACGGCGGTGGCGCTCGGCGCCGGGAACGCCACGCCATGACGCGCAACGAGAGAGATCCGCTCGACGACGAGCAGACCAAGGAGCTCCTGTGCGAGCTGCTGCGGGAATTCCATGGGCGTGCCTGGGTCTCCGGCACGGGCGGAGGGATCTGCGGTCCCACGGAAGACGGGAATCTGTTCCTCGCTCCCACCGGCGTGCACAAGGAGCGCGTCCAACCGTCGGACTTCTTCGTGGTCTCTCCGCACGACGGAGAGGTCCTCATGCGTCCGCAGGATCCCGGCCTCCGGCCCAGCGAGTGCAATACGATCTTCGGGCTGGCGGCGCGTGCTCGAGGCGCTCGGAGTGTCGTCCATTCACACGGGCTGCCGGCTGTGCTCGCGGCGGACCTCGGAGCGGGCGGCGCGCTGGAGATCCGCGACCTCGAGATGCTCAAGGGCATCCGCGGTCTGACCAACCGCGACGTACACCTCGTGCCCGTCATCGACAACACGCCCCGTGAGTCCGAGCTCGTCTCGTCCATCGCCGCCGCGCTCGCCGAAGACCGCTTCTCCGGCACGTTCGCCATCCTCGTCAGGGACCCCGGC
>JAXDKU010000149.1:0-2510 GCA_034667005.1 Chloroflexota bacterium | reverse complement strand
CTGGTGTCACGACGATGTCGCGTCACAGCGGCGAGTGGCGCAACCGGTGCGCCTGTCATAGTTCGCCCGATGCGCCGCTACCTGCTGCTCTCCTCCGCACTCCTGATTGCCTCGCTCGGCGCTGCGTCGACCGCGGACGCCGCGAGCTCCAAGGGCTGCCGGGCGCTGGTCGCCAAGGACAAGTCCAAGATCGTCGTCAGGGGCAAGACGTCGCTCGTGGCCCGCCGCGGCACCCTCGCCGACTACAACCTGACCTACAAGGCGTGCCTGTACAGCAAGCCGCGCCTGTACAAGCTGCGCTCCGACGGCGCCACCGAGCGCTACGCCCGGTTCACGCTGGCCGGCAACTTCATGGCTTACGCGCACACCGACGTCGAGGAGGCATCGGCGTTCTATCCCTCGTGGATCGAGCTGGTCGACCTCAAGCGGCGCGTGCAGGTCTACCAGCACGACGCCTACCCTGCGGGTCCGTCCGAGGAGACCGCGGCCGGCATCCCACAGATCCTGCTGCGCACCGACGGCGCGGTCGCCTGGATCGCGACGAACGATACGTCCGACCCCAGCAACTACTCGGTCCAGACGATCCTGCCCAGCCAAGCGAACCCCGCCGAGGTCGACCGGGGCCCCGACGTGGGCCCGACGTCCCTGCGCCGCTCGGTGCAGAGCGCCGACGTCTTCTCCTGGGAGCGCGGCGGGGTGCGCAAGGAAGCCGCGTACGGCGGCCCGACCGTCACGCCGTAGCTGTAGCCGTCACCGCAGCCGAGGCTGTTCATGCAGTCCTCCCCGTTCTTTGTCGGTTGCTCGCCGCGATTCCCACGCTGCCGCGCGAGGCCTACTCCGGTTCGCGTGGGCCAAAACGACTCCAAATGAGATGAGACAGCGCACTCCGGTTGACGTGATCCGTGACGAATTCCGCGACGACAGTCAGTGAGACTCGCCTCCGTGCCGTCCAGCACCTCCGACTGATCCCACCTGACCGCGCATTTCTCGCGGCCGCCCCAGCGCTCGGCCGTACACGCTGCGGTCCGGATATTCGTGCAAATCGCACCGTTGCAAGTCGGTGCATCGGACAAGCGAAGGACGCGTTGTCCAGATGTGCCAGCCGCGCGTCAAGACCGGCTCACTCGCGGCCGATGGGAGCACATGATTTCCCGACGCGTCGGCGCGTTCCTCATCCCCCTCGCGGGCCTTGCCGCCCTTGCGGCGACGCCTGCGGCGGCGTCGGCCGAGACGCATTCGCTGCTCTTCGTCCAGGAGACCTCGGGCGGCGAGGTGATCAGGATCGGCCCGAGCCGTTACAAGGTGCGCCTAGACGGGGTCTCGTCGCAGGTTACGACCTTCGCGGACCGTCCCGCCCGTCAAGCCGGCCAGGAGTCTGCCCGCGCCTTTGTCGCCCGCTGGGGGCGTCGCGGGTTCGCCTCCGATCCGCCAAACGCGGCGCTCGTCGTGCACGGCGCGCCCGCGTCGTCCGACGTCATGATTCTCACGCTCTCGCACCCGCGATACGACCGGGCGAGGCGCACGCTCACATACGCGGCGCGCCCGCTCGATGACGCACCGGCCGGGGAGCTCGCCGGCCTGAGCGAACGGGGCGACCGGATGCGCGCGCGCCGCTTCGGCGCCGCGAGCCTCTTCATCGACGACTCGGGGTGGACGGTCGCCCATCGGGTCGTACTGAACTTCAAGAACGTGTTGCCCGGTCATTTCGCCGAGGTCCAGCTCGACTCGGGCGGCGATGTCGCGTTCGCTACGAGTACGCCATCCGCGCCGGGCGCGGGTCTCCAGTTCGACGCCGCCTCCGTGAGGATCAACGGGTTCCAGGTGAGCCCACAGACGGTTGCGGTTTCGCTGGGGGCGGCGCCGGACGGCACCTTCAACCCGGTGGACTTCAGCGTCAGCCTCTTCATCGTCGGCGACGCCGACGCCGAGTTCGGCTTGCACTCGTACGACGCCGGGTTCCAGCCCCACATGTGGGTCACTGCCTCCATCGGCGGCGCGCCACCGCAGGTTATACCCCAGGGGTGACAAGCGACACGGTCGTCGACCTCCCCAGCCCGAGCCAGTGTCATTCGAGCGCCCGCGGTACTTCGCTATCGCTTGCGGCGCGGCTCGACGATCGTGATCTTCCGCTTGACCGTGCGCTGGGCTCCGTCGTGACCGGCGAACGTGGCGGTGACCGTGCTGATCACGCGGTGACGCTTGCGGAGGGCCTTCCGCAGCCTCGAGGTCGCCCTGACGCGGATGGTCAGGTTCTCGCCCGCGGCCGCGGAGAACCGGACGCGCCCGTAGCGGCCGGCGGCAGCGAGACGCGTCCTGCCCCGGGCCGGATCGAGCGCCAGCGTGCCCTCGCAGCGTTTGCCCTCCGGACCGCGGCAGCGGACGCCGAGCTCGATCCAGCGCCCTACGCGCCGCACGGTCCGGTGCGAGACCGCCAGCGTGATCGGCCCCAGGGGTTCGATCACGGCCGGCGGCGGCGCCGGCCTGCGGCTGTTGGTGATCGTGCACGCCAC
>JAXDKU010000148.1:0-3158 GCA_034667005.1 Chloroflexota bacterium | reverse complement strand
ACTGGTGCGCACCCGCGGGGCTCTTGGCCAGCTGCCACTCGTTCTCGAACAGCGTCGCGAAGAAGCTGTTGTCCCACGTGATCGGGGTCGGCGTCCAGGCCCCCTCCAGCCCGCTGGTGATGGCGTCGCCGCCCTTGCCCGTGCCGTGGCCGTTCGTCCAGCCCAGGCCCATCTCCTGGAGCGCGGAGCCCTCAGGCTCCGGCCCGACCAGCGCGGCGTCGCCGGCGCCATGGCTCTTGCCGAAGGTGTGACCGCCCGCGATGAGCGCGATCGTCTCCTCGTCGTTCATCGCCATGCGCCCGAACGTCTCCCGGATGTCACGGGCGGCGGCGAGCGGATCCGGATTGCCGTTCGGCCCTTCCGGGTTGACGTAGATAAGGCCCATCTGGACGGCGCCGTAGGGGTCGGCCAAGTCGCGGTCGCCGCTGTACCGCTCATCGCCGAGCCACGTGTCCTCGACGCCCCAGTTGACGTCTTCCGGCTCCCAGACGTCCTCGCGGCCCCCGGCGAACCCGAAGGTCTTGAACCCCATCGACTCCAGCGCGCAGTTGCCGGCGAGGATCATCAGGTCAGCCCAGGAAATCTTCCGGCCGTACTTCTTCTTGACCGGCCAGAGGAGCCGGCGCGCCTTGTCGAGGTTCCCGTTGTCCGGCCAGCTGTTGAGCGGCGCGAAGCGCTGCTGGCCCGCCCCACCGCCGCCGCGTCCGTCGCTGATGCGGTAGGTGCCCGCGCTGTGCCAGGCCATCCGGATGAAGAGTGGGCCGTAGTGGCCGTAGTCGGCCGGCCACCAGTCCTGCGACGTCGTCATGACCTCCTCGATGTCGCGCTTGACGGCATCGAGGTCGAGGGTCTGGAACTCCGCGGCGTAGTCGAAATCCTCCCCCATGGGATCGCCCGCAGGCGGGTTGGGGTGCAGGACGCCCAGGTCGAGCTGGTTCGGCCACCAGTCGCGGTTCGTCCTGGCGTTCCCGTTCGCGCCCGTGACCGGGCAGCCGCGCCGGTTCTCCGGGGCGTTCAGGTCTTCTAGCTCAGCAGTCTTGTCAGTCACGGGCGGAGTCCTCCTAGGGACCAGGAAGGGATGGGATGAATCACGATCTGCGTGCGTCGGAGCAGGACGGACACAGACCCCAGTAGACGACCTCGGCCTCGTCGATCGAATAGCCGTGGGCATCGGACGCGGTCAGGCAGGGCGCCTCACCTACGGCGCAATCGACGTCCTCGATCGCACCGCATGATCGGCACACGACGTGGTGGTGGTTGTCACCGATCCGCGACTCGTAGCGAGCAACGGAACCCGCGGGTTCGATGCGCCGGACCAGAGCCGCGTCGGTGAGCGCGTTCAGCACGTCGTAGATGGCCTGCTTGGACACGCCGCCGAGATCGGCGCGCACGGCATCGATGATCGAGTACGTGTCGACGTGCGGGTTCTCATAGACCGCGGTCAGTACCGCGATGCGCGGACGCGTCGCCCGGAGATTCGCCCCGCGCAACAAGTCCTCGAAGTTCGACCTCGTCGTCACGGCGGCATCATAGGCGTGTTTATAGACCGAGTCCAGAACAGCCCCGGTAAGAATGGGGCCGCTAGTCCTGGGAGCTGGGGCGCGGCAGGTCGTATCGTGCACCGTCCATGTCAGCGGAGCCGCAAGCACAGCTACCCGACGTGGCGGGCGCAGTCGAGCGGGGCCTCGCATTCCTGGCCGAGAGCCAACTGCCATCCGGCCAGTTCTCCACCTATGTAGGCACGGATCTGCGCTCGAACGGGACGTTCGAGTCCTCGCCGTTCACGACCGCGCTGGTGGTGCACTCGATCAGCGGGTCGAGCGCCCCCGGGACCCGTCAGATGATCGATCGCGGGCTGGACTACCTCTCCGCCGAGATGCAGCCGGGCGGAGCCTGGAGATACTGGGCATCGGATCACGGCGGTCACGAAGTGATCCCGGCGGACCTCGATGACATCGCCTGTGCCTCGCAAGTGCTCAGGCGCTACGGGCGCTCGATCCCTGCGAACCGGAGGCTGGTGCTCGCCAACCGCGATCGCCGCGGTCGCTTCTACACGTGGATCGCGCCCCGCTACGCCCCCCCACCTCTGAGCCCGGCGTTCTGGCGGGTGGCCCGTCGGCAGACCGGGGCGCGCGACTTCTTCAAGGACAACGAGATCTCCGGCCGTGATGTCTCGTGCGTCGTCAACGCCAACGTCCTCTTCTACGTCGGAGACGGACGGGCGGCGCGGCCCGTGGTGAAGTACCTGATCGAGGTGATGCGCCGGCGCGCCGAGGGCTCCTGCGACAGCTGGTACGGAAGCGCGTTCCCCTTCTACTACTCCGTCGCCCGCTGCATAGCGGCCGGAATAACCGGACTCGCCGGGCTGAGCGGCGAGATCACCGAGCGAATCGGTGTCGCCCAACGCGAGCAGGGCTGCATCGGTGAGGGCTCGCTCGAGACGGCGCTCGCGGCCGGCGCGCTGCATTACCTCGGCCAGCGCTCCCCCACGCTGATCCGCGCATGCGATTTCCTGCTCGGCGCTCAGGCTGAGGACGGCAGCTGGCCGGCGGAGCCCCTGTACCACGGTGGACCGCCGGGGGAGCTGCGATGGGGCTCGGCAGAGCTCACGACGGGCTTCTGTCTGGAGGCGCTGTTGCCGCTCGTAGACGAGCAGCGAGTCGCCTGAGCGCGCCGTTCGCCTCGCGGACAGTTATGAGAGCCATGCCGCGGAACAGCGCCGCGTGGACGACCAGCACCACGACGTCGCCGGCATGCCTGATCGTGGCGGCGGCCAGGAACGCGAGCGGATAGAAGCACACGTAGTACTCGTGCATGGCGATCCGATACGACGGGGCCGGAGCGACCACGATCAGGCGGACGCCCCAGAGGCGCACCCGCGCCAGCTCCAGCAGCAGGTAAGGGATCAGAAGCAAGAAAGCGAGCGGACTTCCGGCGCGCCACAGGAGGACGAAGAAGGCAGCCATCTCGATCACGAATGCCGCTCGCCCGGTGAAGCGGGCTCTCGCCGGATTCCGGGCGCCGAACGTCTTCACGCCGGAACGGATGTCCGCCCCGACGTCTCTGAGCTGATGCCAGAGCGCACCGCGCATCCCGGCTGCGAGCGCCCAGATGCCGACCGCCGCCAGCCATGCCCCATCGAGCTCTCTGCCGGCCGC
>JAXDKU010000147.1:0-7269 GCA_034667005.1 Chloroflexota bacterium | reverse complement strand
TGACGCGACTCGGCACGCTCCCGTGCGGGTTCATCAGCCGCGCGAGCGGGCCTTCCAGACGTGACTCGAGGATCGCGACCCTACCTGTGGGCTTGAGCAGCGACCGAGCGTCCTCGAAGTAGCGCTGCGGCTCGCGGAGATGGTGATACGTGGCCGAGACGAAGAGCAGGTCGACCGCTTCAGGCAGCTCCAACTGCCGCCGACTGGTCAGGACCGGCCGAAGATTGGTAATCCCTCGCTCGGTGGCCAGACGGACGAGGTCGTCGAGCGTCCCCTCGTCCGCGTCAACCGCATAGCAGACACCATCCGGGGCGACGTGTTTGGCCAGCCGTAGCGTGAAATGGCCGTAGCCTGGACCCAGGTCGGCCACGTTTTGCCCAGGCTGGACGCCCAGCGCACAGATGACGGCGTCGGGGTCTCGCAGCCGATCGCTGCGCTGACCGCCCTTGTAGAGGACGCGATGCAGCGGACGGGGGAGCAATCGAACGCCGTGTCGAAGCGCGGAGCCCGCCACGCGGCGCGCGGTACCCAACCGCGTCATGGTTGAGTCGGGACTGTAGCCGCGGCTAGCAGCCGCGCGCGCTCCGGCGCATGCGGTCGAGCTCACGTCGCAAACGCTTGCTCGGCCGGCCCTCGCCGCGCTTCACGCTGATGCCCAGCGCGATCTCGGTGACGACAGGCGGCGGGCTCCGGTCGACGTAGCACGTCACCGCCACGGGTGCCCCGACGCGCGCCTCGATCGGCCGCACCACGTCGACGATCCGCTCGCGTTCCGCGATCAGGGCATGCACCTCGTCGCCGGCTCGCACCTTCGTGGACGGCTTTGCCGGATGGCCGTTCACGCGGACGTGCCCGCCTTCGCACAGCTGCGTGGCGATCGGCCGTGTCTTGACCAGGCGGACGGCGCAGAGCCAACGATCGATCCGCGTCTCGTCGGATGAGCGCGGTTCGGTCACCGCTCGATTGTGGCGGAGACGTTCGTCCGAGGCCAGCTCGACGAAGGTCGCGACGACACTGGCCGCGATCGGGATGCGGCGCCTCCGGGCCTCCGCGGCGACGGTCGCTAGTGGTCGAGCGCACCCACCGGGATGAGGCGGGCCTGGCCCTGGCCGTCCGGTCCGTCCATGTTCACGAACATCCAGCCCATCTGGCCATTTCGCGGGTGGTAGCGCGCCGTGTCCACGGAGATCGGGACATCCACGTGGGCACCGGGATCCAGTGAAGAGAAGTCGCCCTGGGAAATCGCGTTGCTGAACGCATTGAAGCGCGCCGCACCGGATCCAAAGGCCGAGCCGGTCAGCATGAGGTCAGGGGAGTCGGTACCTGCGAAGCCGAAGCTGGCGGCGTAGTAGTCGAGGTTCGGGTGCGCTGCGTCGCGATCGAGCTCGCTGGCGAGGACGGGCAGGAGGAACGTCGACGAGTTCGGGGGCGCGATCGCGTACCAGACGTCCACCAGGACCGGTGAATCGCCACGCAGGTCCAGGATTGCCGAGATCGGCACCGCTTCGATCCCGTCGTCCGGCCCGAAGAAGCGCGTGTATTCGATGCCAACGACGGCGAAGTCATCCGTGCCGTCGTGATCCATGTCGATCAGGACATCGAACTCGCTCTCCGCTGGCGATGACCATGGCCGCCACGTGTTGAGGGCGAAGATCAGGCAGCGATCGCTCTCGTCAGGGCTCGTGCCGCAATACTCCGTCGGCAGCGACTGGACGCCGCCGGCGCGCATGTCCAGGGACCCCTGGTCCTCATTCTGATCAGACAAACCCCACGCGAAGACGTCCAGGTTGCCGTTGTGCACTCCCGTGTTCTTGACGCGCACGGACGAGTGCTCGACGGTGCCGCCGCTGAACGGCTCGCGCTGGACGGTGTGGAGGTCCGATGTCGCTCGCGGCACGAGCACCCATGGAACCCGAACGATCGAGTGACCCGTTCCGTCCGACATCGGGTCCGCCGTGATGACACCGGCCACGTCGTCCAGTGCCTGGAACAGCTGATAGCCGTCGCTGCTGATATGCGGGACGTCGTTCGGAGCCGCACCCGGCAGATCCGCGGCCGCCGCATTGCTCAGCCTCAATCGCACGGGAACGTTCACGCTCGAATGGGCCGCAACGGTCACGGTCGGAGGGACCGACGCCACGAAGCCCCTGGCCGGGGACTGCGTGTGATTGGTGAGGTCGTAGGTGATCGACTGGTCGCTCGTGTTGGCCAGCCGGAACGCGTGGCTTTCGTCATATGCGTTCCCGCCGCCACGGTTGATGGAGATCGCGTCGTACCCAAAGGTCACGCTCGATGTGCCCGGCGCATCGAGCGACTCCGCCCATGAGACAGCGTCGACCGCCCGCCGGACGTTCAGGACACCCGCTCCGCCACGTTCGACCGAATACGGGTCCACGCGATTCGGATCCGCGGAGCCAACCAGCACGCCCTTGACGTGCGCAGGCCCGTACCGGGGATGTGCCTGGAGGACCAGCGCAGCAGCGCCGGCCGCCTGTGGCGCGGCCATGGACGTGCCGTTCATGCTCACGCCGCGCGACGTGCTCGCGCCGTCGGTAGAGACGACATCGATGCCGGGTGCGACCAGGTCCGGCTTCACCGCGATGCTCATGGGCGCGGGGCCACCGGAGCTGAAGAATCCGAGCTCGCCGTAGATGTCGTTGGCGGCGGTCCCGGAACGGAGGGTGACAGGCAGCCCGTCTGCCGCCTTCAGGCCCTCGCCCCTGGATGGATCGACCATGATCGTGGGAATGGTGAGGTCCGGATTGGGAGTTGGACCGACGGCCGTGCCCGGCTCGTTGTTCACGAAGACGATGCCAACAGCGTCCACGTCTTCTGCGTTGCTTCGCCGGGTCGAGAAGTTGCAGTTGTAGTCGCGCCTGATGCCGACCACCGAGCCACTCGGCAGCCCGTCGAAGTCGGCCGCGTCGCAGCCCGTCCGGATCTGGCCGTCGCCGTCGACCAGGACGTGCAACGTCCCGGACACCGGCAGGTGGGAGCCGTACAGGTTGAAGCCGGGGATGTCGTTCGCGGCGCCGGGGAAATCGACGATGACGCCTGCACTGACGGTCGGGGATCCCGAAACGGCGCCCACGGAGATGACCCGCGCGGCCGATCCGGGGCTCCCGGTGATGTAGCTGCCCGGTCCGTCGTTCCCCGCCGAGGCAACCACGACGACGCCCGCTTGAGCGGCGGCGTTGGCGGCAATGGAATCGATGCTGTCGGGGTTCCCGAACCGGCTCCCCAGGGACATGTTGATCACATCTGCGCCGTCGCGGACGGCTCGCTCGATGGCGTCAACGGTCAGTTGCGTGCCTCCGGCGCACCCGAAGACGCGGTACGCCAGCAGCTTTGCCTGGGGCGCGATGCCCGGACCGATGCGAAGGCCCCCGCCGTTCACGGCACCGGACGTGTAGGGGCCCGTGTAGGTCGTGCCGTTCGCGTTCACGCCCGTTCCGGCGGCGATTCCGGCGACGTGCGAGCCGTGCTGGACACTCTCGGCGCCCACGGCCTTGCAGTCGAGCGGGTCCTTGTCGGGATGGGGGACGCGTTGTGCGGCGGTTCCGCCGGGGTTGTAGTGGTCGCCGACGAAGTCGTAGCCGCCGACCACCTTGGCGGTCGGGAAGGTCCCCGGCTCGACCTTCCGGCTGTTGTCGTTCCTGAAGCCAGGGTTGCCGGCACCACCGAAGTTCCGGTGGTAGTAGTTGATGCCCGTGTCGATGATCGCGATCGTCACGCCCTCGCCGGTGAGGCCGTAGTCGGTCCACGTGTTCGCGGCCTTGATGTACTCCGCCGAGGGCACGTCGTCGCGTTCGGCGAGCGGAATCGCGTAGATCCTGGTGACTATGGAAAGCCGGGCGAGGGCACGCGCCTGCCGGTCGGTCGCGAGCACGCGGAAGCCGTTCAGGGTGTCCGTGAACGCGCTCTGGATGCGCGCGCCGGTGGCCGCGATGGCCGGGCCGATCCTGGCCTGCTCGCGGGAGAGGCCGGTGCGGATCGCGGACACCTCCGCGGCGGCAAGGGCGGTTCCGCCCGCCTCCAGCTGAGCCCCCGCGTACGAGGTGACCGATCGACCCTGCAGCTGCACGAAGAGCATCTGCCTCGCCGTGCTGCCTGCCAGCGACGGCAGGCGCGAAACGTCGATCCTGCCGGGATCGAACGCGACGCGACCGGTCAGCGCTTCGCCGCGACCGGGGGACGCGGCCGACGCAGTGATCCCCGGTGTCACGGTTGCCAGCACCGACGCGATGGCGAGGACCAGGAGACGCCTGTGCATGGATCCCCCTGCTTGTTCGCTCAACAGAGGTATGGGGCCGAGGACAGCGACCGAGTGGGCGCGAGAGCACGATAGCTCACGCAAATCCACCACTGCGCGTCGATTCGACTGGACCTGGCCCCCGGCACCCGCCGCGTTTCGACCTGCTCTTTGCCTGGTTCGAGGGCGGTGACGTCGAGGTCAGACCGCGATCCCGGAGCGTCATTTCCAGCGCCGTGGCCTATTCCGAGGAGAGGTCCTTGTCCTCCATCTCCCACGCATGGTCGAGCGTGTGGAACGCGGAGTGTCGGATCAGGAACGGCAGCGTCCACGACCGCATGCGTCGCTCAACCTCGCCGGCGTTGTACGCCCGCATCGCCGCGACGTAGGTCTCCCGATGCTGCCGCAGCCCGTCCGGCGTCAGCGCGGCCTCTTCGGGGATCCGCAACCCGACCTGCTTGGCGAAGTCCTCGCTCTCGGTGCGGATGGTGTGGCGGATGATCCGGTTGCGGTCGCGTCCGCCTCCTCGCGGGCCCTTGCGCATCTCGGGCGAGACCCGCGCAGCAACGCCGTCGAAAAACGTCCAGCAGGCCTGCAAGAGCGTGAGCGCGCGCTCGAGCTCTGCCTCGCCCATCGACCCGTGCTCGAACGACGAGGGCGAGAAGGAGATTCCCCAGAAGTCGGTCGATCCCGTTCCCACCCGCTCTTCCACGATTTCCAGGGGCCCGGCTGTCTCGAACTCGCGGGCCATCCCGGCGAGAACGGCGACGGGCCGGTAGCGCTCCCGATAGGACTCGAGCGTCTCGAGGGCGACCGCGGCGCTCTTCTCGCCCCGACTCCACCCTGGCCAGTCAAGACTGAAGGCGACCGACCGTTTGTCCTTCGTCCCGTGTTCGACGACCGTGCGGATGGGCATGGGTCAGTCTTGCACGGATGCGACTGGGGACCGGCCCTCCCCGTTGGTCTGTGGGCGGTAGCGCCGCGTCCGCTTGTCAACGAGGTCTGGGGGTCAGAACAGTTAGCGCTCGTCCCGCCACATCGTCGTGACGACCGGGTTGCCGGGACCGCCGAGACGTATCTGCTCGGCGATCTGGAATCCAGCACGCTCGTAGAGCGTGAAGTTGCGCGGATTGGAGGATTCCAGGTAGGTGGCCATGTGCGCGGCATCCGGCATGCGGGCCAGCCCATCGGCGAGACACGCCGCTCCCAATCCCTGACCCTGACGATCCCGTCGTACCGCGAGGCCCATGAGGAACCAGTGCGCGGGTTTGGGGTGTTGAGCCTCTACCTTCGCGAACGCCCGCATCGCGCGCACCGCGCCCAAGCCCAGTAGTCCAAGAAACCCCGGCAGGGCTCGAAGCTGGTCGCCGGTCGTTGTGCGCCAGCGGTCGGGCCGCGCCCAGATTGACGCGGCGCCGCCATCGGCGGAAACAAATAGTCGGTGGTCCTTCAGGAAATCGGTTCCAGCCATCAAGGTGAAGAAGCGGCGCAGCTTCACTTCTCGGCGCGACTCCTCCCCGCCCATGATCCACGTCATCACGGGGTCATCGCGAAAACCGTCGGCCATGATCTCGACGATCTCCGGCAGTCGCTCCGGGCCGCATTCAACGAAGTCAACCTTGAGCATTGTCACCGCCATCTGTCGCTGGTCGAGAGCTGGGACGCGTGCCGTTCCTCGATAGTAAGACGTGATCGGTTCGGTCGAACGCGCATTCGGGCTGCCGGCGTGCTGCGTCTCGGCGATCGGAATCCGTCGCAGGCGGTGAGACCCATGAACGCCTACGTTCTCGGCTCATACCGCATCGCCACCGCCCCGGAGCTGAACTCAAGCCGGCCCACGAGCTTCAGGTCGATGTACTTCGATAGCCCCGCGAACAGCGTGGGCCCGTGGCCTGCGATCCTGGGGTGCACCACGAACTCGTACTCATCGATCAAGCCGAGCTCCGTCAACGCCTGCGCGAGCTTCACACCTCCTACGAAGAGTCCCTTGCCCGGCTCCCGCTTGAGTCGCCGAACGGCCTCCCCCAGATCCCCGCGCACGAGTTCCGCGTTCCAATCGACCTGCTCCAGTGTGCTCGACACGACGTACTTCTTTGCCGCGTCGATCGTCCGGGCGAACGGTTCCATCCAATCAGGCCTCGTTCCCGCCGGCGCCGGCCGCCGCCACGCTGCTTCCATCATTTCGTAGGTCACGCGGCCAAAAAGGAGGGCGTCGGCCTGGGCGAGGTTCTCGGCCGCGTTGCGATGCAGGTCCTCGTCCACGATCCCCGCACGATGATCGATGCACCCGTCCAATGTGACGTTGATGGAGTACCGCAGGGGTCGCATTACGTACGTCCTCCTCCCAGGGCGTGGTGTGACTCGGCAGGGCCCCGAGTATCGCGCAGTCCAGCCGGCGCGCCCGCCCGCTAATCTGCATCGATGAAGCGCATCGGGTTCCTGTCGTTCGGCCACTGGTCCGATTCCCCGCACTCGCAGGTGCGTTCAGCGTCGGATGCGCTGCTTCAGTCGATCGACCTGGCAGTCGCCGTCGAAGAGCTCGGCGCTGACGGCGCCTACTTCCGGGTGCACCACTTTGCGCAGCAGCTCGCCTCCCCTTTCCCGCTCCTGGCCGCGATCGGCGCGCGTACGAAGCGGATCGAGATCGGGACGGGCGTCATCGACATGCGCTACGAGAACCCGTTCTACATGGCGGAGGACGCCGGGGCGGCCGATCTGATCGCCGGCGGCCGCCTCCAGCTCGGGATCAGTCGCGGCTCGCCCGAGCAGGTGATCGACGGCTTTCGCCTCTTCGGCTACCCGCCCGCAGAGGGTGAGACGGACGCCGACATGGCGCGGCGCCAGACCGAGGTCTTCCTGAACCTCCTCAAAGGCGAGGGCTTCGCCGAACCGAATCCTCGACCGATGTTCCCCAACCCGCCGGGGCTGCTCCGCCTGGAGCCCTACTCGCCCGGCCTACGGGATCGGATCTGGTGGGGCGCAGCCTCGAGCGCCACCGCCGTCTGGACCGCGCAACT
>JAXDKU010000146.1:0-3092 GCA_034667005.1 Chloroflexota bacterium | reverse complement strand
GTCGCCGAGGCCAGCGCAGAGCCCATCCGGCAGGCATCGGTCCCCCAGCCGCCCTCTTGTCTGCTCAGATTCCGACGCCGTCGACAAAACGTGCAGCAGCGACCGCCCGCATACCGCGAGCCAGGTCACCCAGCTGTGGTTGACTCCACCGCCCGCGCGCCTCGGCCGTCCAGTGACGACGCCATCGACACGGGCAACACGAAGCAGCCATCGGACAAGGGACGGGAAAGGCCCGGATAGCGGCGAGCCGCCCAGAGCGGACCCGGCCCGTCGGCCGGCGACGGCCTCCCCTCGGCCGGGGACAGCCGCCCCCGTCGGCCGGGGACAGCCGCCCCCCTCGGCCGGGGACAGCCTCTCGCCTACTTGAGCAGCAGCTTCCCGAGCCGCCGTGCCGTGATCGAGAGGCCGATCGTGCCCAGAATCAGCAGGTAGGCCACGTCCACCAGGAGCATCGGCTCGATCGCGCCCGTGGTGAGGCCGCGGATGAGATGCACGCCGCGGTAGAGCGGCGTGACCTCCACGAGGACGCGCAGCGCCTCCGGGTACGCCGTGATCGGGAAGAACGTGGCGCTGAACAGGAACAGCGGCAGGGTGACGACGAAGACCAGGTCGAAGTCCTGCCACTTGCGCACGAACGTCGTCGCCGCCGTGCCAATGCCGGCGGCCGCATAGCCGATGCACAGCGACGCCGGCAGCGCGAGCAGCCCCCACGGCGAGCGCATCAGCCCGAGCAGGAGCATCACGATCAGGAAACCCGCCGCGTAGATCGCGCCGCGAATCAGCGCCCACGTGACCTCGCCCACGGCCACGTCGCTGATGCTCATCGGGGTCGACAGCATCGCGTCGTACGTCTTCGCGTACTTCAGCTTGTAGAACATGTTGAACGTGGAGTCGTAGATGGCGCCATTCATCGACGAGCTGGCGAGCAGCGCCGGGGCGATGAAGACCGCATACGGCAGCCCATCGACGGAGCCGATCAACGGCCCCAGCCCGAAGCCCAGCCCGGCCAGGTAGAAGAGGGGCTCGAAGAAGCCGCTGACGATCACCAGCCACGTGCGCCGGTAGACGAGGACGTTGCGCTCGATGACGCGGGGCGCGCGCCGGCCGCCGAAGGGCAGCGCCGGAAGGATTCGCGTGGCGATCGTCACTTGATCAGCGCCTTCCGGAATGTCACCGCGCCGGCCACGACCCCGACGACGATCCACGCGAACAGAACGCCCAGATGCACGACCACGCTCGACAGGTCGAGCCGGTCCATCTGCACCCCGCGCACCAGCTCCATCCCGTGCCAGAGCGGCGTGGCCCACGCGATCGGCTGGATGAACCAGGGCAGCTGGCTCAACGGGAAGAAGACGCCGCTGAGGATGAACAGCGGCGTGATGAGGAAGCGGTTGATCGCCGCGAACTTGGAGTCTCCTCGCTGTCTCGCCGAGTAGGCGGCGATCGGCGCCGCGAAAGCGAGGCCCGTCAGGACGCCGAGCGGCAGCATGACCAGACCGTGCGCGAGATCCGTGGCTCCGAACACGATCATCACCAGCACGAAGACGGCGCACGTGATCGCCAGCCGGAGCGTCACCCAGAGCGTCTGGCCGATGACGATGTCGACGATGCGGAGCGGGGCGGCCACCATGGCGTGGTAGGTCTTGAGCCAGACGATGCCCACCATCACCGGATACATGGACTCGCCGGCCGCGGCCTGCATGGCCGTCGCGGCAAGCAGGCCCGGAGCCAGGAACAGGAGGTAGGGGACGCCGTCGAGCGCCTGCGCATTCCGATCGACCAGGCCGCCCAACCCGAAGCCCATGGCGACGAGGAACAGCACGGGCGACAGGAAGGTCGTGAAGAGCGTGCCCCGGAATGTCCGCCGGTACACCATGATGTGGTGCTCGAGGACGCGGAGCGCGCCCTTCGCCGGGCCCGGAGGCGGCCTGCGAACCGGGGACCGGGCGAGCGGCTCGGCGACGGCGGTCATTCGATCAGGCTCCGGCCAGTCAGGCGGAGGAAGACGTCCTCCAGGGTGCTGCGCCGGACCAGCACGCTCTCCGGCCGGAGGCCGCTCTCGTGGACCCGTGCCGCGGCGGTGTCGCCGTCGTCGGTGTAGACGAGGAATCGATCCGGCAGCTTCTCGATCCGGTCGGCCATCCCGTCGAGCAGCGCCTCGAGCGCCACCTGGGTGTCGGGCGGGAACCGCAACTCAAGGACCTCGCGGGTGGCGAACTTGTCGATCAGCTCGCGGGGGGAGCCCTCGGCCACGATCTTGGCCTTGTCCATGACCACCAGGCGATCGCAGAGCTGCTCCGCCTCGTCCATGTAGTGCGTGGTGATCGCGAGCGTGACGCCCTGCCGCTTCAGCCGGTAGAGGCGGTCCCAGAGCAGGTGCCGGGCCTGGGGGTCGAGTCCCGTGGTCGGCTCGTCCAAGAGCAGCAGATCGGGCTCGTTGATCAGGCCGCGGGCAATCGTCAGACGGCGCTTCATGCCGCCCGACAGTGGCTCCACTTCATCCTTGGCACGCTCGAGCAGCTGGACGAACTCGAGCAGCTCCTTGGCCCGCTTGCGGCCTTCGCTGTACGAGAGGTCGAAGTAGCGCGCGTAGATGATCAGGTTCTCCTCGACGGTCAGCTCCATGTCGAGCGAGTCCTGCTGCGGCACGACGCCGAGGCGCGCGCGGATCTCCGGTCCCTGCGTCGCCGGATCCATGCCGAGCACGCGGAGCGTGCCGCCGCTCACCGGCGAGACGCAGCCGATCATCCGCATGGTGGAGGTCTTGCCCGCGCCGTTGGGCCCGAGGAAGCCGAAGGATTCGCCGGGCGCCACGTCGAAGTCGATGGCGTCGACCGCAGTCATCTGACCGAACGTCTTGGTCAGTCCGCGGGCATGGATGAGCGGAGGAATGGAACTCTGGGACATCCACCCGATGGTACCCGTTCGGGCGCGGAGAACCCTGTCAGGATCGATTTATTGGGTGTTGAGCGTGACCGTCAGCGGGCCGCCGTCGCCCATGTAGTTGCCGACCTGGAGGTAGATGTGCTGGCCGGCGGTGACGTGGAAGTTGACGTTCTCGTAGGCGTAGCCGCAGCCGAGCTCGGTCAGCG
>JAXDKU010000145.1:0-3549 GCA_034667005.1 Chloroflexota bacterium | reverse complement strand
TCGACGGCAACGAGGAATGCCTTCTCGACGGGCGGCACGAGATCGATGACCGCTGAACGGCCGGTGCGCGGTGGCATGAGGCGGTAAGGATACGGGGCTGCACCCGATGCCCGGCGCCGCAGGGTGGAGACTGCGCAACGTCAGAGGGCATTGCGCAATGCCTGTCGCGCGGCGCACCATCGCGCCATGCGGTTCGTCCGGGCTGCGGGTGTACTGATCGTCGCCGTGATCGCGCTCGGCTGCAGCGCGGCGGCGCCGCCCGCGGCCTCGAACATTCCCCAAACGCCAGCCGCGACCGCGAGCGCACCGCCTACCGCCGTGGCCACCGCGCCGTCTCCGTCTCCCTCCCCCACTGCGGCCGTCACCCCGACGCCGACCCTCGCTCCGACTCCCACGCCGGCGCCGCCCGCCACCGCGACCCCTCAGCCGCTTCCGACACCCGCGCCCCCCTCCCCCTCGCCGGTGGCGACGCCCTCGCCGGGCAGCCCGGGCCCGGCAGGCTCACCGAGCAGCGAGCCGATCGACATCTCGGCCTATCTCACGGTTCGGCTCAGCGTCGTGAACCTCGCGGAGGTCCCGGTCGACGTCGTCGTCAGCCTCGTCGACACGAGCACGGGCGACGTGACGCAGCTGATCACGCTGGTCCTCGAACCGCTGGACTTCGAATCCCAGAAGGTCCCGCCGAACGTCTTCGACGTGGTCTTCACGGTCCGGGGGAGCGCCACGGCGCTCGCGAGCTGCCGGATGCAGGTCGAGAATGACGACTCCCTGGACTTCGCGGCCCTCGATGACGCGGTCGCGGTTTCCAAGCGTGGCTATGTCCCGGCGGACCGCAGCGAGCTGTTCGTGGCGACCTCGACGCTCTGCATGGCGGGTGGCTGAGGCGATGAGATTCGCTCGCGGCACCCAGAACCGCGCAATCGCCGGCCTCCTCGCCTTGGTCGGCGCGCTGGTTCTCCTCGGCTGCGAGGACATCTCGTTCGGCGAGGTCGGGTCGTACAGCGTCCGGGTGCACAACGGCGGCCCGCAGGCGGTGTCCGTGATCATCCAGCTGCCGGACAAGACCGCCCAACGCAAGCTTGCTCCGGGCGCCCTCGCCGACGCCGTCGGCTACGAGAAGGGCCCGTACACCGTCACGATCATCCTGGACACGGACGCACGAGCCACCTACGTCGCCGGACTGACCCAGCTTCGAGACCGGCTCCGGACCGCCCAGCAGACCGCCACCACCGACGAGCTCAGGACGATTCTGAGCCAACTGCCACTGGTCGAGAGCGAGCTGAAGAAGCTCCAGGGCACGGGGCTCCCGGCCTGCACCAAGTCGCTGACCGACCAGAAGCGGAACGCGATCGTTGGCCTCGTCTACAACCAGCCGGTCGCGGGCAACCCCGGCGTCTGGATCCCCAGCTGCGGCTAGGCGGGACGCCGCGACTCCTGGCGGAACCAGGTGCGCTGGCGCTTCGCGTACTGGCGGGTGCGCTGGATCGTGCGGGTGATCGCGTCCGCGATTGAGGCCCGGCCGGCG
This sequence comes from Chloroflexota bacterium, assembly GCA_034667005.1. GTDB lineage: Bacteria > Chloroflexota > Limnocylindria > Limnocylindrales > CSP1-4 > JAFMJV01. The sequence continues at coordinate 2,024 of JAXDKU010000145.1, read as the reverse complement.
AGCACGTCGAAGGCTTCGCGGTAGCCGACGGCGCTGAAGGCGCGCAGGTCTTCCGGGTAGCGGGAACGGAGCGCTTCCGCTTCCTCGAGCAGCCCGTTGGCGAACTGCCACTCCGCGCGTTCGACGATCGCACGCGCGTGCACGGCCGGCTCGGGGTCGAGGATGTGCCACGTGACCTCATTGGGATAGCCGAGGGGCGCGGGCGGCGGTCGATCGCCGTGGACGGAGACGCGTTCCAGCGCCCGAACCACGCGGCGGGGATTGGCGAGGTCGATCGACGAGGCCACGCCCGGAGCCTGGGCGCGCAGCTGCGCCACCAGGGCGTGCAGTCCCTCCCCCGCCAGGCGACTCTCGAGCTGGGCGCGCTCGGCCGGTTCGAAGCCAGCGTCTTCCAGCGGAAGCCCCTCCGCCACGGCCCGGATGTAGAGCCCGGTGCCGCCGACGAGGATGGCGGTGCCGCCACGTGCCGCGATCCCGGCAAGGACATCCAGCGCGCGGTTCCGGAAGTCGGCGGCGGTGAACGGCTGGTCGGGGTCCGCGAGGTCCAGCCCGTGGTGCGGCACGCGGGCGCGGTCGGCCGCCGACACCTTCGCCGTCCCGACGTCCATGCCGCGGTAGACCTGGCGCGAGTCGGCGCTGATGATCTCGGCGCCGGGGATCCCGTCGGCCATCTCCAGTGATAGCCGCGTCTTGCCGGAGGCCGTCGCTCCCCCGATGACGATCAGCGGAGGCACCCGGGCCGCGGAAGCGTCCTCGGCCACGGGACTACGCGACGAGGCGGCCAACCAGCGCGTACGGGCCGCCTCGCTCAACGTGGACCGCCACGCGCGTGCCGACGAGCGAGGGGTCCCCGGCGAAGTGGACCAGCTTGTGCTCCCGATTGCGGCCCGAGAGCCGCGTGGGCGGCAGCGAATCGCCGACGACGGCCGCGTCGGTGCCGGCGTGTGAGCTGAGCGGCCGGACGTCCTCGACCAGCACCTCGGAGGTCCGTCCGACCCAGGCCTGGTTGAGCTCCAGGCCGATCTGCTCCTGGACCTCCAGCAGCCGGTTCAGCCGTCGCTTCTTGTCCGCGGCCGGAACGTCGTCCGGGAGGCGAGCCGCGGGGGTGCCCGCCCGGACGGAGAAGGCGGCCGCGAAGACCTGGTCGTAGCGCACGGTTCGCAGCAGCTCCAGGGTTGCCTCGAACTGCGCCTCGGTCTCCCCGCAGAACCCGACGATCACGTCCGTGGTCAGGCTGATGCCGGGGACCGCGGCGCGCAGGCGGCCGACGAGCTCCACGTAGTCCTCGACGCGGTACTGCCGGCCCATGCGGTGGAGGACGGCGTCGTCGCCGGACTGGACGGGCAGATGCAGGTGCTCGCAGACCGAGGAGCACTCGGCCATCGCCGCGATCAGCCGGTCGGTCAGGTCCCACGGGTGCGACGTGACGAAACGCACGCGCGGAATGGCCGGCACGCCATCCGAGGTGCGGATGCCGTCGATGGCGCGCAGCAGGGCGGCGATGTCCGGCTTGCCGTCCAGGGCCAGGCTGCGGCCGAGCGAGCGCTCGCCGAGCACGGCCGCGAAGCGCCCCTCAGCCGCCAGGTCGTGTCCGTACGAGTTCACGTTCTGCCCGAGCAGCGTCACCTCCTGGTAGCCCGCGGCGGCCAGGGAACGCGCCTCGTCGAGGATCTCGTCGAAGGGGCGGCTGCGCTCGGGGCCGCGGCTGAACGGGACGATGCAATAGGTGCACGTCTTGTCGCAGCCGTAGATGATCGGCAGCCAGGCCCGGGTGGACGCGCCGCGCGCGACCCTCCCCTCAGCGACCGCTGCGGCACGCGCCTCCGGGAGCCGGTCCGCCGTGGCTGCCATCAACCGGCCGACGCGCTGGTAGGAGGCGGCGGCACCCGGTGCGGTGGCGCCCGCGAGTCCCAGTCGCATGGCCAGCTCCGGCTCCTCGTCCGGGCGCAGGAAGAGGTCGACCGCTGGATAGCGGCGCTTCAGGCTCGCGGCGTTCTCCGCCTGCACGGAGCAGCCCGTCAGCA
>JAXDKU010000144.1:0-13037 GCA_034667005.1 Chloroflexota bacterium | reverse complement strand
GCCTGGAGGAGGCGCTCGACGACGTCGCGAAGATCCACCCACGCATCCGCGAGGTCTACGAGGTCGGGGCGAGCCACGCCTGGTACGGCGACCGGTGGGCCAGGGGAGCGTTCGCGATGTTCGCGCCCGGCCAGCAGACCGAGCTCCAGGACGCGATCGTCGCCCCGGAGGGCCGCATCCTCTTCGCCGGCGAGCACTGCTCGCTGTACCACGCGTGGATCCAGGGAGCGCTCGAGTCGGGCATCCGGGCCGCGCGCGAGATCCACGAGGCCGTCGGATGATGTTCGGTCCGCCGCCGGCGAGGCTCGGGCAGGCGGCCGGCGCGGGTGCCGCCGACCGGATCGAGCGCTGGCGGAGCTGGCTCGAGTCGTTCGCCTCCGCGCTCGAGACGGGCGATCTCACGGCGATCGATCGGCTCTTCGCGGTGGAGACCAGCTACCAGGCGGGGCCGTTCTCCCCCCTGTTGCGAGGGCGCCGTTCGATCCGCTCGTATTGGGAGACCGTGCTGGCCGATCGCGCCGGACTGGCCATCTCTGCCGAGGCCCTGGGCGTGGGCGCCACCTACGCCGTGGCCCACTGGACGCTGACGTGGGGCACGGGCGGTGACTCCGCGGCGCGCTCCGGCGGGGAGTCGCCGACGTCCTCAGGTCGTACGGCCGACGGCATGATCCTGGCCGCCTTCGACCCGATGGGCCGCTGCAGCTCGTTCCGGGAGTGGACGCTTACGGACTGATTTGGCACGTCCTCCGGTGTGGATCCGCCTCCAGCGTCGGCGCCTCAGCAAGCCGGGTTCGGAAGCCTGCGCCTCCTGAAGGCCACGGCCAGCAGCGACCCGGCGAACAGCGCCACTCCGAGCCACACAGTGGTCGCCGGCGACCCGTCCTCGGAGGCTTCGGCGGCCGTGTCCGGAAGCCCGGCCGCATGGTGAACCTCGGCGAGGGTCAGTCGCTGGGCCCCGAACGTATGCTGATCCGGCTTCCCCTCGATCCAGGCCGCCGTCGTCACGCGTCCGGGCACCCCCGCGACATGTCCCTGGAAGGCAATCGCGATGACGTGGCCCACCCTGGCGGCGAGGTACGCGTCTTCCTGGCAGGCCACCGTGCCGGTCAGCGGCATGCCCGAACGCAACGCGTCGATCTCGATCTCGGCCGGTGCCGAGCCACGCAGCACCTCTTGGATCTCCAGGCCGTAAACGATGTGATAGCCCCGCTCGAATTGGTCCCGACCCTCGAAGACCCTGCCGATCACGATCCGTTGGGCCGTTGGGGCGACTTCGGTGAACTTGGGCCAGACGTTCCCCTGGCTGGCGCACTCCCCCAACGCGGGCACCGCGCTAGCGAGCACCATGCCGGCGGCCAGCGCCGCGGTCGCGACCCAGGACGCACGTCGTTTCACGTCGATGGACCTCCGTCCGCTTCCGATGCGGACTGCTCGCTAGCTACGGGCGGCGTTGGCACAGCCATCCAGGGACGTCGAGCCCGCAAGGTCCGCAGCCGCGCTGTCCCAAAAGCGGCATTTCGTTTCGATTGTCGGCGCACAACGGGCGACCATCCGACTCGGCGCTCGAGCGACCTGGACCCAGCTCATAGGTCACGGTAACAGGCGCATACGCCGAGTCGAAGCGAGGAATTGCCGCGCGACCACCAATGATGGTTCGGCGCTCGGGTGATCCCAATGAAGCGAGTTGATGTCGCCGTCGAGTTGCGACCTCCGCCGAGTCACTCGGCATGGACACGACGTTCACGGTTGCCCACGGGACGCTGACGCCGAAATTCCCTCCAGCAAATATTGACGCCCGAGTTTCGGTGCCTATGCTTGCTCACCGATCGCAAGCGAGGCCACCGCCGACGTTCTTCGGCGGGGGTTCGCGGCGGCGGCGGAGGGTGCCATGCAGGGCGGCGGCGGCACTGGAGACGCGCACGGAGCGACCGACCCGACAGTGGTCGACGACTCGGCGAGCGAAGCCGAGGGCGCGGACGGCGGCGGAGACTCGGAAGGGGCCGACGGCGTGGCCATGGCGGCATCCGGAGATCCCGGCGCAGGAGCGGGCAGCGATTCCGCGGCGACAGACGGCGCGGCGCCATCGAACGGCGACCTGAAGCCGAACGGGACGGATACGCCCGACAGTGGCATCGCCGTGCCCGACCACGCGCCGGCGGCCGAGGACACATCGGCGACCGACATCGTCAAGGAGGCAGAGGACCAGGCGACGATTGACGTCGCGACCTCGGCCGAGGCGGGCGCCACGATCGTCAAGCCCACGACCGACGATGACGAGAGCACGACCGCCCCCGCGGCCGCCGCGGATGCGACCGCCGATGGCGCTACCGCCATGCAGGTCACGACGGCGGTCAGCACGACGTCGGAGCCCAGGGCCTCCGGCAAGGCTCACAAGCAAAAACACACGATCTCAACGCGCGTCTCGCAGAAGACCGGCGTGGGCCGCAGTCCAGTTGGGCCGGTCGCGATCACCTTGCTGACCCTCTACTTCATCGCGATCTCGCTGCTGCTCTTTCATACGCTGCTCGCGTACTGGCCGATCGTCACGACCGATGCCGCCGCGGCGGCATCGCCCGGAGCGTCCCCAGCTCCCAGCCCGAGCCCGGGGACGGGATCGTTCTTCGGGGCGCCGACGCAGTGGCTGGGCATGCCACTCGATCGCGAACAACGACTGCTCCTGCTCGTGGCACTCGCGAGCGCTCTCGGAGCGATGGCCCACGTGCTTCGTTCCTTCTTTCGGTATGCGGGCGAGCGACAGCTGCGTTGGAGCTGGGTGCCTTCCTACTTCCTCATCCCGCTGGTCGGCATCCTGATGGCGACGTTCACCTACATCCTGATCCGCGGTGGCCTCATATCGGGAGGCAGCGACACGGCGTTGAACCCGTTTGGCTTCGCCGCCGTCGGCGCCCTGGTCGGCTTGTTCTCGGCACAGGCGGCGGAGAAGCTGAAGCAGGTTTTCGAAACGCTCTTCACGAAGCCCGACAGTGGGGGCGATTCGCTGGACATCGGCAAGACCAAGGAACTCCAGGTGGAACCGACGACCGGCAAGCCATTGACCGTGGTGCAGCTGAGCGGACCGGACATGAGCGCCGTGTACGAAGTCACCTTCGCGAAAGACGTGGCCGCCACGAACGTGACCTGGGACCCGGACCTTGCCGTGCTGATGGTGACCGTCCCCGAAGGGGCGGTGACAGGTCCCATCGAGGTGACCATCAGCGGAGTCACCTATCAGACCGCAGCGGAGTTCGAGGTGGCCCCGGCCACCTGAGATCGTGCACGACGGACCTGAGATCGCCGGCGGGCGCGGGGAGGGGAATCCGCGCCCGCCGGGACCGGGTGTGGGCTCGTTCGTCGGGATGAGGCGCCGTCAGGCGGCGACCGTCGCGGGCTCCGCGTCGTCGAAGGCATCCTCGGCAACCGCGTCGTCCTCGTCCTCGTCCTCGTCCTCGTCCGGCGCGTGGGGCTCCACGCCGAGGTGGTCCGCCTGGGCGACCAGCGCCTCGGCCGCCGACTCCGCCGCGTAGTCTTTCTTGCGGCGTCCGGACAGCATCTCGACGGAGCCCGCGACGATCTCCGTCTTCCAATGCCGCGTCTTCTTGTCGTCCTCCCATTGCCGTGTCTGGATGCGACCCTCGACTGCGACGAGCTGGCCCTTGCCGAGGTACTGGGCGCAGATCTCGGCGAGGCGGTCCCAGGTGACCACGGTGTGGAACTCCGACTTCTCCTGGCCGCCCCGGTAATCGTTGGTGGCGACCGAGAACTGGGTGACGGTCTTGCCGCTGGCGAGCGACCGCATCTCGGGGTCGCGCGTCAGCCGCCCAGTGAGGAGAACGCGATTCATCTGAACCTCCTGTGCCGGGCACAGCGGCACCCGGTCATGCGTCGACGGCGGACGGCGGAATGGAACCGGCGGGCCTCGGCGGGAGGTGGGCCGCCCGGTCCATGGACGATGGCCCGACCCCGAGAGGCCGAGCGAACCGGGCGACTACAAGCAGGCTAGCCACCAGCCCTTATCGGAGACTCACCGAGTGCTTCGCTCGGGGTTGCGGGCATCACTCTCGGCCGAGACCCGGTAGGGGATGCCCGCGTACGCCGAGGACGGCAAGGTCATCTGCTTCTTGAGGAGCGCGGATAAGTTCAAGTCGCGCTACGCGACACTCGGGTTCGAGGAAGACGCGAACCTCGACGAAGGCACCGTGTGGCCCGTCGCGTTCGCGTTGACGAAGCTGACCGCCGCCGACGAGACGGCGATCGCGGCGCTCGAGCGCTCTGACCGCTTGTGGTGACCGGGAACGTCGCTAGGGACGCCGGATCAATGCCCAGTGGGACGAACCCAACGCCCGCGACCATGTGGCCAACGACGGTCACGAGGTCCGATCCGACAACGGTGATCACGTCCGACGCCGATTCTGCGTCGGTGCGCCTGACGTAGCCGACCACTTGGCCCATGCGGTCCAGTGCCTGGATGAAGTCTGCGATGTTCGGCGCGGGCGCGGCAATCGGACTCGGGGCGGTCGAGCAGGCCGCCACGAGGGTGACGATCAATAGAGCCCTCAGGCTGAGACGCACGACGGCCAGTCTAGTGAAGCCGGAGCGGCAGTCGCTACGTAGACCGTCACGAATCGAGTTACCTGGCCGGTCGGCGGAGGTCGCGGGCCCGCGGTCGCGGGGCGTACCATCGGAGGCACGCGCGGGGGAACGGAGGCCATGCCGCCGACGGACCGGGCGAGGAGCTGCCAGGAGGGGAAATGCCTCGACCCGCATGGGTGCGCATGGTTGCCGGGATGTCGATCGTGCTCGCGATGCTCGTGACGACCGCCGTCAGTGTCTACGCGCTGCCGCCGGCCACGAACGACAACTTCGCGAACGCGAAGGTGATCAGCTCGAGCTCGCTGCCGTACGTCGAGGACCTGGACGCCACCGGGAGCACGGCCGAAGGCGGCGAGACCGCCGGCTCGTGCACGGATCCCATCGCCCAGAGCGTGTGGTGGCGGATCACGCCGACGTTCTCGGGCTACCTGCGCGCCGACAACAGCTACAGCGTTGGCCCCACCGACCTGACGATCTACCGCGGCACGACCCTCGGCAACCTGGTCGAGGTCGGCTGCAGCTACCAGGCGAGCGATGACGAGTCCAACGGTCGAACGGCCTTCCGCGTCGTCGCCGGCCAGCGCTACTACATCCGTACCTCGACGAATGGCGGGCTCGGATACATGGTGCTCCACCTGCGGAAGGTGAAGCCGCCGAAGAACGACAACTTCGCCAGCGCGACGCAGGTCACCTCCCTTCCGTTCAACCAGACCACGAGCACGCTGAACGCGACGTTCGAGCCCAACGAGCCCGAGACCTTCGACATCGGCCGCGGGGGATGCGAGCTCGGGCGCTCCACGATCTGGTACACCATCAGGCCGACGTCGACGACGGTGATCCGCGCGGATGTCGTCACCGGCTTCGACACGGAGATCTCCGTGTACCGCGGAACGAGTCTCGGGAACCTGAACCCGTTGCTGTGCAATGACGACATCAGCGGGGTCGGCAGCGGCTACCAGTCGAACGTCGCCTTCACGGCGCTGGCGGGCAAGCGCTACTACATCCGCGTCAGCGGGTATCTCGGCGAGAACGGCGACGTGACGGTGCGGATCCGGAAGGGCACGCCGCCCGCCAATGACCGCTTCGCCAACGCGGAGACCCTGCTGGCGAACGGCGCCCTGCACCACGTCACCAGCACCGCCGGCGCGACGGCCGAACCCAACGAGCCGCAGCCGTCGATGGGCGCCTGTTCGACGTTGAACAGCTGGGCCACGGTCTGGTACGCCTTCAACGCTCCCACGACGGATGCCTTCGCGATCGACGCGTCGACCTCCGGCTACTACACGCTGCTGGCGGTCTACACGGGTCCCTCGCTGTCCAACCTGACCGAGGTGGCCTGCGCGGACAGCACCTACCTCGAATTCCCCACCACGTCGGGCACCCAGTACTGGATCCAGGTCGGTGGCCGTGACGGTGACTCAGGCGAGGTTCAGCTCCACCTCAACGCCGTCCCCTGACCGCACCGTGAGGGGCCCGCGCGGCGCGGGTTCGTGGTGCTGAGGAGCTCGGGGCGGTAGCCCGACCCGTACAACGCTATTGCACATGCAGGTACACAGACGTAGTGTGCCGGTGTACAAGTCGCGCTGGAATGGTCGGGTCTTGCTGCGAGGGCGGCACCACTCTGGCTCCGGGGCACGTTGGCGCGGCCCGCTCGGATGAACGAGGAGCTGCCGACCATGCGACGCATCGCCCGTGTCCACCGCCGAACCGCCGGTCTCGCGCTCGTCGCGTGTCTGGCGGTCATCGGCGTCACCGTTCAACCCATCTTCGGAGCGGACAGCGCCGCCCCCGACTCGACCCAGCGGATCCGGAACGAGCTCGTCGCGCTGAGGAGCACCGTCGGCGACGCCTTCTCGTATGCCTTCTTCGACACCGGGTCGGGGCAGCTGGAGATCCAGACGGATGCGCCCGCCGCCGCGTTCGAGAGCGTCGCGTCGCGCTACCGGGGGCGAATCGAGATCAAGCAGGCCACCATCGGGCTCACCTCGGGGCGGCTCGCCGACACGTCCCCGTTCTACGGCGGTGCGTCGCTCAACGACGGGACGAGCCTCTGTACCAGCGCCTACGTCGCGAAGACCGCGACGACCAGGTACCTCGTCACGGGCGGCCATTGCTTCCCGCTCAACGCGCAGATCCGCGCGAACCGGTTTGCCGGCCAGGGTCAGATCGTCGGGACGGTCACCAAGCGCGACTACCCCGCGTACGAGTCGGAGCTGATCTCAGGCGGCTCCTACCTGGCCCGCATCTACAACGGCGCCAACGGCGACGACACCACGAACGTGCCGATCGTCGGGCAGAAGATCGACGTCAACGGGACGTCGGGCTACTGCCGGACCGGGCAGTCCTCGGGCAACAGCTGCAACTGGACCCTGGTCAACACGAACGCCACCTTCTGTGCGCACGGCAACTGCACGGACTTCGTCAACGCCTTCAACGGTGGAGTCCAGCCGGTCGGCGGCGACTCGGGCGGACCGATCTACTACCCGCACAACGGCGGCGCGCTGATGGCGGGAACCATCATCGGCTACAGCTGCATCCTGATCCTCTGCTCGTACTACGGCGAGAAGGTCGGCTCGATCCTGGGCAAGTGGAACCTCACGCTCGTGTGCAACGCGGCCTGCCTCCTGCTGTAGCTCGTCGGCCAGCCTCCGCTGGTATAGTCGCCACTTACTGACGACCACGGGTCTCGGCCCGCGCATCGCCAGAGGAGGAAGCGATCGCCAGTGGAGGCGTCGCCGGTCCTGTGAGGCCGGCACGTGACCCCAGACGAGCCTCCGGGCAGCGGCCCGGCGCAGCACAACGGGATGGTCTACCCCGCAGGTCCCAGCCACGGACGGCTGGGGCCTTTGTACGTCCGGCACCCGCCGCACATGCAGACGGAGGCCGTGACTGATGCCCGCAACCGTGGTCGTCGGACTCCAGTGGGGCGACGAGGGCAAGGGCAAGACCACTGACCTGCTGGCCGAGTCAGTGGCCATGGTGGTGCGCTACCAGGGGGGCGACAACGCCGGGCACACCGTCGTCATCGGCGACGAGGTCTTCAAGCTCCACCTGGTGCCGAGCGGCGTCCTGCACCCGCACATCACGCCCGTCATCGGCAACGGCGTGGTGGTCAATCCGCGCACCCTGATCGACGAGATGGCGATGCTCGCGGAACGCGGCGTCGACCCGTCGCGCACCCGGGTCAGCCGCGCGGCGCACGTGATCATGCCGTACCACGTGGCCCTGGACCGCTCCGCCGAGTCGCGACTCGCGGGCGACGAGATCGGCACCACGCGGCGCGGCATCGGCCCTGCCTACGCCGACCGGGCCTGGCGGATCGGCGTGCGGATGGGCGACCTCCTGGAGCCGAAGGGCCTCCGCGTGAAGCTCAGCCGTGTCCTGCCCGATCGCAACGCCGTCCTCCAGGAAACGTTCAACCAGCCGCCGTTCGACCTGGAGACGCTGCTCGCGGAGGCCGTCGAGTGGGGCGACCGCCTGCGGCCCTACATCGTCGACACCACGCAGCTCGTCCAGGACGCCCTCGCCGAGGGCAAGCACGTGCTGCTGGAGGGTGCCCAGGGCACGCTGCTCGACCTGGACCACGGCACGTATCCCTATGTCACGAGCAGCAACCCAATCGCGGGCGGTGCGTGCACGGGCGGCGGCGTCGGCCCGCTCCAGATCGACCAGGTGATCGGCGTGCTCAAGGCGTACTCCACGCGCGTCGGGTCGGGGCCGTTCCCCACGGAGCTCGCCGACGAGACTGGCACGCACCTGCTGGAGAAGGGCCAGGAGTTCGGCACGACCACGGGCCGCCGGCGACGCTGCGGCTGGTTCGACGCCGTGCCGCTGCGCTACGCCGTCTCCATCAACAGCGTGAGCAGCATCATGCTGAACAAGATCGACATCCTCTCCGGCCTCGACGAGATCCGCCTCTGCACCGGCTACCTGGTCGACGGAGTGCCGATGCGCTGGCCGCTCGCGCTGGACGAGCTCGAACGGGCCATCCCCGTCTACGAGACCCACGAGGGCTGGACCGAAGAGCTGGACGGCGTGCGCGAGATGGACGATCTCCCGCCCGCGGCCGCCGCCTACGTGGATCGGATCGAGGAGCTGGCGGGCGTTCCGATCGCCCTGGTCAGCGTCGGCGCTGAGCGGACGCAGACCATCGAGCGACGCCCACGGAGCGCGCCGCTGCGCCGGTTGTCCAGGCCGGCGGCACCCGGGGACTGGGCCGCGTGACCGACCTGCCGCGCATCCTTGTCGTGGGCTCCGGCGCACGCGAGCACGCGCTGAGCTGGAGTCTGTCGGCCCGCACCGATCGGGAGCCCGTGGCCGTCGCTCCCGGGAATCCCGGCATGGGCGGGTTCGCTTCCACGCATCCACTCGACCCGATGGACGCCGGCGCGATCGCCTCGATCGCTCGAGAGCGCGGCGTGGACGTCGTCGTGATCGGGCCGGAGGCGCCGCTGGTGGCGGGTGTCGCCGACGACCTGCGAGCGGCAGGCATCGCCGTCTTCGGCCCCGGCCGCGACGGCGCCCGGCTGGAAGGCAGCAAGTCCTATTGCCGGGAGGTGGCCGAAGCGGCAGGCGTGCCCATCGCGGATGGACGGTCGTTCGCGCGGGACGAGCACGCGGCCATCGCGTTCGCGCGCGCGCTCGGCGGGCCGGTCGTCATCAAGGCCGACGGGCTGGCTGCGGGAAAGGGCGTGACCGTGTGCGCCACGCTGGATGAGGCGGAGGCCGCCGTCCTGGAATGCCGGCCGCGCTTCGGCGCCGCCGGGGAGCGAATCGTCGTGGAGCGGGCGCTGATCGGCCGCGAGGTGAGCGTGATCGCGATCACCGACGGGCAGACGACGCTGGCACTGCCCGCGGCGCGGGACCACAAGCGGGTCGGTGACGATGACCGCGGGCCGAACACCGGCGGCATGGGCGCGTACTCCCCGGTCGAGGACGTGCCGGACGAGCTCGCGGCATCCTGGGCCCGCACGTTCCATCAGCCGCTCCTGGCGGAGCTGGCGCGGCGCGGCATCGCCTACAGCGGCGCGCTCTACGCGGGCCTGATGGTCACCGACGATGGTCCGCAACTGCTGGAGTGCAACGTTCGCTTCGGCGACCCGGAGTCCCAGGCCCTGCTGCCGCGGCTCGCGGTCGATACCGCGGCGCTGCTCCTGGGCGCGGCGACCGGCCGGCTCGCCGAGGCTGCCGCAGCCGAGCCCATCGTCGACGGCCGCATCCCGGGCGGGCTGGCCGCCGTCGGCGTGGTGCTCGCGGTCGCGGGATACCCCGACGCGCCGCGGTTCGGCGACCCGATCGCATCGACGCTGCCGCGCCACGACCCCGCGCTGGTCTTCTGGTCGGGGGTGGCCACCGCGGCGGACGGCATGCTCGTGACCGCGGGTGGCCGCGTGGTCACCGTGGTCGGACGCGGCCCATCGCTCGCCGCGGCCGCCGACGAGGCCTACCGCGCCGCCGCGGCGATCACGTTCCCGGGTGTGCAGTTCCGCCGGGACATCGGCCGCGTGGCGGTCACGGCCCGGGCCGGCGCGGGGTTCGCGGCGTGATCCCGCGCTACACGCTCCCCGAGATGGCCGAGCTCTGGTCCGACCGGGCCCACTTCGAAGGGATGCTGCGCGTCGAGCTGGCCGTCCTCCACGCCCTAGAGCGGCGCGGCAGCGTCCCCGCCGAGGCGGTCCGCCAGATCGAGTCGCGGGCGCGGGTGGACGTGGAGCGCATCGCCGAGCTGGAGCGTACGACCGACCACGACGTGATCGCATTCGTCAGCCAGGTGGCGGAAACCGTGGGCGAGCCGGGCCGCTGGCTCCACTACGGCCTGACCAGCAGCGATGTCGTCGATACGGCGCTTGCGCTTCAATGCCGCGAGGCCGGCCGCATCCTGCTGACGGCAGTGGGCGCGCTGATCGACGTGCTGGTCGTGCGGGCTCGGGAGCACGCGTCGACCGTGATGATGGGGCGCACCCACTCCGTCCACGCGGAGCCGATCACGTTCGGGCTGAAGCTCGCCTCGTGGGCGCTCGAGCTCGATCGCGACCGGCGGCGCCTGGCGGCGGCAACCGACGACATCGCCACCGGCAAGCTGTCCGGGCCGGTGGGGACCTACTCGCTGCTCGATCCGGACGTGGAACAGGAGGTCATGGCGGAGCTCGGCCTCCACGCGGACACGGTCAGCACGCAGATCGTGCAGCGGGACCGCCACGCCGCGTTCCTTGCGGCGATGGCCATCACCGGCGGCTCGATCGAGCGGTTTGCCACGGAGATCCGCAACCTCCAGCACACGGAGATCGGCGAGCTCCAGGAGCCGTTCCGCGCGGGCCAGAAGGGCTCGAGCGCGATGCCGCACAAGCGCAACCCGATCCTCGCCGAGCGGCTTGCCGGGCTGGCCCGGCTCCTCCGCGGCTATGCCCAGGCAGGCATGGAGGACCAGGCCCTCTGGCACGAGCGGGACATCAGCCATTCGTCCGTCGAGCGGGTCGCGCTGCCCGATGCCACGACGCTGCTCCACTACATGCTGGTTCGATCGCGCTCCCTGATCGACGGGCTGGTCGTGCGGCCAGAGCGGATGCTGGAGAACATCGAGCGCGGCCTCGGGCTGCACGCCAGCAGCCGGCTGCTGACCGCGCTCGTCGAGGAGGGCGGGCTCTCACGGGAGAACGCCTACGCGATCGTCCAGCGCAATGCGCTGCGAGCCGCGGACGAGCGGCGGTCGTTCCGCGAGCTGTGCCTGGACGATACTCAGGTCACGGGCGCGCTGAGCGCCGATCGTTTGGCCGCCTGCTTCGACGACGCGGCATCGCTGCGCCACGTCGGCGACGTCATCGGTCGTCTTCATCAGCTCGAATCTCGAGAGGAGGCCCTGGTTGGTGGCTGAGCTCGCCACGCGCTTCGTTCGTTCCGGCAAGGTCCGGGATCTCTACGACCTCGACGACGATCGGCTGCTGCTGGTCGCGTCGGACCGCATCAGTGCGTTCGACGTCGTCCTGCCGACGCCGATCCCCGACAAGGGGCGCGTGCTGACGGGCCTGTCGCGCTACTGGTTCGAGGAGAGCCGGCGCGCGGGCATCGTCCCGAACCACCTGCTGGGCACCGGCCCGGCGGACTTGCCGGACGGCTTCGTGGACGCCGCGACCGCGGCGGACCTGCGGGGCCGGATGATGGTCTGCCACCGGGCGCAGCCGTTGCCGGTCGAGATCATCGTGCGCGGCTACATCTCGGGTAGCGGCTGGAAGGATTACGGCCGGACCGGCGCGGTCAGCGGCGTGCCCCTCCCCAGCGGGCTCCGCGAGAGCGAGCGCTTCCCGGAACCGATCTTCACGCCATCCACGAAGGCGGAGGTCGGGCACGACGAGAACATCGACTTCGATGCCATGGTCGAGCTGGTCGGTCCGGAGGTGGCCGAGCGAGCGCGGCAGGTCGCGCTGGACCTGTACCGCTTCGGCGCCGCCCGGGCCGAAGAGGCCGGCATCATCCTCGCGGACACGAAGTTCGAGCTGGGGGTGCTCCCCGGTGACGGTGACGCGGCCGACCGCCTGATCCTGATCGACGAGGTGATGACGCCCGACTCCAGCCGCTTCTGGGACGCGGCCGCGTACCAGCCGGGTCGCGCGCAGGCCTCGTACGACAAGCAGTTCGTGCGCGACTGGCTCGAGACGCGCGACTGGGACAAGACGCCGCCGGGGCCCGAGCTGCCCGACGACGTGGTCGCCGGGACGCGGGAGCGCTACGTCCAGGCATACGAGCGCATCACGGGCGCCTCGTTCGCGCGCTACCTGGCCGAGGACGTCATCGGCTGATGGGGGATTACCGCTTCACCGTCTCGGTCATGCCGAAGGAGGGCATCCTCGATCCGCAGGGCCGTGCCGTGGAGACGTCCCTGCCGCATCTCGGCATCGACTCGGTGAGCGGCGTCCGCGTGGGCCGCCGCGTGGAGCTCATCGTGGACGCAGCCTCTCCGCAGGAGGGTCGCGCCGTCGTGGAGCGCCTGGCCTCGGAGCTGTTCGCCAACCCGCTCATCGAGCGCTGGTCGATCGAAGGCCCGGAGGCCGCGGCATGAGGGTCGGCGTGGTCGTGTTCCCGGGCTCGAACTGCGATCGGGACGCGCTCCACGGGGTGTCGCTGGCGGGCGCGGAGGCCGTGCCGCTCTGGCACGAGTCGACCGACCTGCGGGGCGCCGACGCCGTCATCCTGCCCGGCGGCTTCGCCTATGGCGACTACCTGCGGGCCGGCGTGATCGCGCGCTTCAGCCCGATCATGGGCGCCATCCGCGAGCACGCCGCGCGCGGCGGGCTGGTGCTCGGCATCTGCAACGGGTTCCAGGTCCTGGCGGAGGCCGGTCTCCTGCCGGGCGCGCTGCTTCGGAACGCGTCGCTGCGCTTCGAGCACCGCTGGGTCCGCGTGGCGGCCGAGCGCCTCGACACGCCGTTCACGTCCGCGATCCCGGAGGGACG
>JAXDKU010000143.1:0-4554 GCA_034667005.1 Chloroflexota bacterium | reverse complement strand
TCGCCGGCGCTCCAGGCGGTCTCGAGCCGGCTGCGCTCGTCGGCGAAGGTCTCTGCCAGGTGGCGCATCAGCTCGGCGACCAGCTGGTCGGCCTGCTCGACCGCTGCGCGCGGCTCGTCCACGAACGCGATCTGCACCTGGTGCCAGCGGCGCTCGAAGCGCGTGCCGTCGTCGCCGGCGAGCAGGGGCTCGTTGGCGGCCTCGCGGCCCTCGGTCGCTCCTTGCGGCGCGATCGACGCGTCGTCCGCGGCCCGAGCCTCCGGGGTCCCGGAGGCTTCTCGCGGCGCAAGCGATGCGTCGTCCGCGGCCCGCTCGTCCGCCGGATCGTTGCGCATCGGCCGGTCCGACCCGACCTGCATGCGGTCGTCCTCGCGGATATCCGAGCGGCGCCCGGTCAGGTCCTCTGTCGAGAGCTTCTCGCCCATGTCGTCCTCCTTTAGTGCGGTGTTCGGATCTCGACGATCAGCAGGTCGTCGAAGAGCGAGCGGTAATGCACCATCGCCTGGCGAAGGTCCTCGGTGCTCGCGTCGCCCGCGTCGTTGCGGACGCTGATGGCGTGTGCGGCGCGGTAGTCGGAGACGACCTCCGGGTGGTCGACCGAGATGTCGGCGGCCCGCTGGTCGAACTCGTCGACCGGATACCCGCGGTCGCGCATCACCTGGTGCACCAGGCGGTCGGCGCGCCCGACGGCGTCGTTCGGGCTGTCCACGAAGCCGGCCTGGACGTGGTCCCAGGCGGCCACGTAGTCGTCCCGTACGTCACGCTCGAGCGGCCGGATATCGAGCGCCGACCGGCGCTTCTCCCGCGTCGCGAGCTCCTGCTCGGCGTCATGGCGGCTGCCCGTATCGGCGACGACGCGCTCGTACTCCGGCCCGAACTGGTCCTGCAGGTGCTCGCTGCGCTGCTTGCGCGAGAACATGAACGCAAGCGCGGCAACAACCACCACGGCAACGATGATGATGATGGCGACGGTCATCGGATCTCTCCCTTGAACGAGACCCTTCTGGCCTCCCCAAGAGAGCGGTTGCGAAACCCGCCGGGCGGCCGCTCAGCGGCGAGGGCGCACCGAGCCGGAGAAGTTTCCGGCGAACCATGAATTGCTCATCGACGCGTACTTCACGCGATCACCCGGCTTCGGCGAGTGGATGAGCCGGCCGTTCCCGATGTAGATGCCGACGTGGTGGTGGTCGGCGAAGAAGAACACGAGGTCGCCGGGCCGGAGCTGCGACACCTTGTAGCGGCGCGGCCCGGAGTTCCACTGGTCGCCCGTGTAGTGCCCGAGCTTCGTGCCGACCTTGCGGTAGGCGAGCATCGTCAGACCGGAGCAGTCGACGCCGCTCGGCGTCGCGCCGGCCGTTACGTACGGGACGCCGATCATGCGCTTGGCGAAGCGCACGACCTTGGCGCCGCGACCGGCGTCCGGCGAGGTGCTGTGATCGCCGCTCGCGACCGACGCGGCGTTGGAGCCCGCGGACGGCGCGGCCGTGGCCACCGCCGGTAGCGCGAGGAGGGAGAGGACGACGGCCAGGACCCTCAGGTGCGGCCGCGCGAAACCGCACGAAGGGGGAGTCATCACCTCCCTACTGTCGGTATCTCGCTCGATTCGGCCTGCCCCAATCGGGGGAGCAGACCCCCTCCGCGGGCCAAAGGGCGTTTGCACGACCGATGGGCTGACGTTGCCCGCGGGACCATCCCGTGCGCGAGCCTGCTCGACTTCTGGCACCCGGACGAGCGCTGGAGGTGATGGCCGGCCTCAGCGGTGCTGCCGAGAGCACGAGCAGGGAGGAAAACCGGACGCGAGGAGCAGTTAGACTCAACCTCGCGTTGAGATTCAGCCTTCCACCGCCGCCTCCGCGCGCCGTGGCAACGCGGGCGGACATTTTTTCAGCCATCAGGTTCTCGGCTCGCCGGCCGATAGTGGTGGCAACGTGACCGCGCCGTTCCCCCGCCACCTGACGCTCGGCAGCCGCGGCCGCGACGTCCGGATCGTGAAGCGGGCGCTCGCCGCCGCCCTCCCGCACCACACGCTCTCCGCCGCCGCGATCGTTGGCCGCGGCACGCTCGCCGCGATCGACGAGTACCAGGAGCAGCACGGTATCCGCGAGGACGGCTACGGCCTCGCCACGCACCGCGCCCTCGAACAGCGGTTCACCCCGGCCGACCACCGCGCGCTCACCGAGCTGGCCGCGAAGTACCCGGCGTTCCCCGCGCAGCACCGCGCGCGCGTGTTCGCGACGCGGTACGGCGGGCCGCGCGACCGGGAGGCGAACGGGCATCACGGCTACCGCGACGACGACCTCGTGACACACTCGGACTCGTACGCCGAGCTGTCGACGAACACGACGAACGGCGGGCACAACGACCACGCCGCGCTGGCACGGCTCATCGGTGAGCGCCTGCCGCTCCCCTACCTGACGCCGATCCGCGTCTCGTACAAGGGCCGCGCCGTCGTCATCTTCAAGCGCGACGTCGGCTTCCGCGGCCGCGGCCCCGACCGGGCGCGCGCCACGTCCGACGATGCGGTGATCGCCCTGTGGTGGATGCTGGCCGACCGGATCGAGCACGATGGGTGGGACTGGGTGGACGTCGAGGTCGGCAGGCACTGAAGCCCGAACACGCCTCCGCTCTCGAGGCTGTCACGTGCCGTCGAACATCCTCATTCGGCCTCCCGGGTACGCCAGTCTCCGGCGAACCGGCGGACACCGTCGATCTCGACGGTCGCTTCGTAGGCCATCGTCGTGCGCGATGTGCGGCTGGCGGCGGCGATGCTCACCTGCTCCCCACCATTCAACGTGAGACGCAACTCCGCGTGCGCGACCACACGAGCAAGATCGGGCCGATCTCGCCGAACGAAGGCTTCACCGGCAAGATCGAGGGTCAGCTCGACTCCAGCCGGGAGATTGAACTCCAATCGCTCCCCGAACTCGACGGTCGACGAGCGCTGAACGCGATCCTCGATCACTCTCCAGGCGGGCTGAGCGCGCACGACCAGCGGCGCCCGGTTGACGTCGGGATCCGGGCGGCGTGGTTCGTGCGCCTCGGCCTCCGTGAGTGCAGGCACCTGAGGTACTTCGATCCACGACCGCTGCGCGGAGGAATGCCGGATCTCGATCGGTTCCATGCGAGTGGCGGGGAACGAGTGCGGGAAGTCGGAGCAGGAGACGCTGACGCGAAGACGGCTTCCCGCCGGCACGCGACACGCGGTCGCCCATAGCGGAACGCGCACCTCACCCGATCGCTCGACGGCCGCCCAGCCGGTGGTAACAAGCGTGGAGCGTCCGTGCCGATCGACCGCGCAAAGCTTGACGACGAGGTCGAAAGGCCCGTCACCGTCCGCGACGACGTGGAGGTTGACGACTGGCTGACCAATCACATCCACCGCGGTGTCCACGGCGGGACCGTCGAACGTTGCCGAGCGGGCGTCGTCTGCGGCCTGCTCGAGCGGGTATCCGATGCCGGCGCCCATCGGGTCGAGCAGCATGCCCTGAGTGCCGACGGTGGGATCCGGCTCGTACCGGGTCGATTCCGGGCCGGCCAACGGCTCGGACGCACCGAGCCCGTCGGCCGAGAGGTGCCACCGCGAGGCGTGCTCGGCACCCGGCCAGGCGTCGGCCTGCGCCCACCGGTCGATCCCGCGGACGAAGTAGGTAACGGCCGGGTCGTCGTCAGCCCCGTTCGGCTCGTCGCGGAGCCAGCGGTCGAACCAGCGCTCGACGTCGGCGAGCCAGTCCCAGGGCTCGAGCGGCGACATGTCCGGCAGCACGTGCACCCACGGCCCCATGACGATCCGTTTCGGCGCCTGGATCGCCTCGTATGCGCGGACCATCGCGTCCGGGAAGATGTCACTCCAGCCACCGATCATGAAGGTGGCGGCCTCAACGCGTGAGAGGTCGGGCGCACGCCGGTGCCAGTGCTCGTCGTCGCGGGACGGGCGCTGTGGCCAGCGCAGGGCCCAGAGGTCGCCGCGTTCGAGCCGGTCGAGATGGTCCTGCCAGACGCGCAGCCAGCGGCCGTCCCGATCCTGCACGATCGGCGGGGCCAGGTCCATGGCCAGCATGAAGGTCTCGCGCGTCATGTTTCCAAGCGCGTTCGGGATGCCGCCCGGCGCGATGAAGTCGGCGTGAATGTCGGCCGAACCGTAGAGCGGCACCGACGCGCGCAGATGCGGGGGTGCCTGGGCGGCAACGTTCAGAGCGGTGATGCCGCCGTAGCTCATGCCCCAGATGCCGACGTTGCCGCTGCACCATGACTGGGCAGCGGCCCACTCGACGACGTCCGCGCCATCCTGGCCCTCCTGCACGGCGTCGAAGGTGTCGGGGCAGATGCCGTCCGAGGCCCCCGTGCCGCGGAAATCGAAGATCAGCTCGGCGAAACCGCGCTCGGCGAACCACCGCCGGGCGTGGTCGAACATGGCCCCGATCAGGCCATCCTTGTGGTACGGGTAGCCGCTGACCAGCGCCGGAACCGGTTCGTCGGTGACGGGGAAGTACGCGTTCGCGGCGACCAGCGTCCCGTCGCGCATCGGGATGAGGAGGTTCCGCTCCTCGCGGATCT
>JAXDKU010000142.1:0-3135 GCA_034667005.1 Chloroflexota bacterium | reverse complement strand
GCGTCATCTGCCCGTCGTTGGTCTCCGCGAAGATCTGCCGCCGCACGTCGTTCAGCGGCGGAACGCCGGCCTCCCGGGCGCGTGTCATGTTGATCGTCGGCAGGTCGAGCGGGAGCCCGAGCAGGTTGTTGCGGAGCGTCTCGACGACGAACTCGTCGAGCTCGTTGCCGACCTGGTCGGAGGACCCCATCACGACGGCGCCGGCCGCCTGCTGGGCGGTGTACGACGGGTTCGTCTTGTTGTGGAAGAACTCCGGCGGGTTCAGGAACGCCGTCAGCAGCGGCAGCGAGTTGTCGAACTTGCTGCCGTCCGCTCGGGTGCTCGTCCGCGCGACGTCGTCGTCGAGCATGGAGTGACCGAAGCGATAGACGGCATGGGCGAACTCCGCCTCGATGGCCGGGTTGATGTCCGGGCTGTAGACGTGGAACGGCCGCACGCCGGGCTGCACCTTGCGGGCGAACTCCTCGAACACGAGATGCTGGTACTCCATCTCGGTCACGAACCGGGCGGCCTGGAACAGGCGGCCGCCGAAGCCGTAGCTGACGTCGTGGCTCGGCGTGCCGAACGGATGAGGAGCCTGGTAGGCGGCCAGCAGCGCCGCGTTGGCGGGCTGGTTCAGCGTGTTGGTGATGTCGTCCACGATCCGGTTGTGCTCGGAGTGGAAGATCTGGTGGATGGTCGAGAGCGCGATGTTCTCGTTGCAGCGGCCGTCACCACAGGCGAAATGCGCGTTCAGCATCTCGTCGTCGTAGGTGCCGGCCGGCTGGTTCGCGAAGTCGGCGGATGGCGAGTCGTCGTCGTCCGGAGACGGCGCGACCGGCGGCGTGCCCGGGTTGTGGTCCGTGTCCTGCGGGCTCGGATCCGCGTTGTGCGCGATGTCCGTCAGGAACGGCGTGTCGAAGTGCAGCACGTTGGCGGGCACCGGCACGCCGCCGTCCGCCCGGTCACCCTCGACCAGTCCGGTCGTGGTCACGTACTGCGGCAGGCCGCGGGCCGGCCCGGGCACGAAGTTGCCGTACGGGTCGGAGAGGTTCTGCGGGATGTTCAGCACGTCCATGTCGACGAGCTTCAGGCCGAGCAGCGTCGCCGCCTGGGCCTTGACCGCCGCCCAGGTCGAGATGCCGTCCGTGCCGTCGGGCGAGCCGGGATAGGTCAGTCCGGCGCCGAGTCCGCCCAGGAGCTTGCCGGTCGAGACCGGCTTGCTCTGCGCGTTGTCGACGTACTCACGCAGGAAGACCTGGTGCGCGGCATGCGACGTGTAGGTCTGGCTCTGATCGACCCAGGGCGAGTCGGTGTTGTTGGCGTCCTGGATGTCGTCGGCCGACTCGTCCGTCGCGGTGGCGGGATCGTCGCCGAGGATGCCGTCGGGACCGGGCTGGTTCTGCGCCCGGGTGAGCGCCATGAACCGCAGCTGCGGCGGGAGGTCGTCGGCGGTGCCGAGGACGCCGTCCTGGCCGAGGACCAGCGGATCGTCCTCGTGCAGGGGGACGATCACGGTGCCGCCGCTCTTCACGGTCTGGTCGACGCCGTGGTCGAAGAACTGGCCGAAGAACGTGAACAGCGAGTTGTACGGCGGGGAGAGGCCGACGTCGGTGGTCACGTTCGGGATGAACAGCGTCTGACCGGCCGGGACGCACTCGCCCGAGGCCGGGACGCGGGGATCGCCGCACGGGAAGATCCCGTCGTTGCCCTGCGTGCGGACCGGGTAGCCGGCGGCCGCGATGGCGGGCGGGTTCGTGGCGGTGTGATAGACGACCAGGTTCGTGACGACGCGGGGCTGCGAGTCGTAGACGATGCCCTTCTTCTGGGCGTACGAGCTCGAGGCCTGCGACGGGAAGCCGGCCGGGCTCCCCTCGGCCGACTGGAACGTCGGGGCGGTCAGACGCGGGAACGGCACGTCCGCCGCAGCGAACTTCTCGCGGTTCGGGAACAGGTTGTTGCACGACCCGTCCACCGTCCGCAGGCCGTAGGCGGTGAGGCGATCCGGGACCTGGTCGACGTCCGATCCGACCAGCGTGCCGCACGGATTGCCCGGCGAGAGGGTGGCCGAGTGGCGCTCGGCGATCTTGATCTGCTTGAGGATGAACGACAGATCGCCGGCAGTCACGGTGAAACCTGAGCCGACGGGTGCGGAAGCTGCTGAAGCCGCCGATGTTTGGTTTACCGGCGATCCGGTGAAAACCATGGCTGCGGCGGCACACGCAAGCGCGCCGAGCAGGAGAAACGTACGCGGCCGGACGAACTGTCCGGGCGGCGAGAATCGTTGGCCCAAGAGCCATCCGTCCTCGCGACGGGGTCGAAACATTCGCATCCTTCCTCCGGGGGCTACCGAAAGCACGAGTCGCGAACCCGGGGGCGGGAACGCAGACTTCTGCGCGCCGCACGATGCTAGGTGGCGCTTCTAAAAAGGTTTTGGGATGCTGTGGCTGAGCCTTTAACAGGATTCAGCGCGGTCGCGTCCGGTGGAAAACTCCTGCATCTGTGGAGAACTCGGCGGCAGCCCGAACGGCGAAGGCGCGCAAATAGCGCGCTTTTCGGTGGCTCATGTGGGCCAGGCCTCACATGACCTCGACTTCAACTTGAGGAGAGTTGAGGTTGGTAGAGGGTTGGTGATTCGACGATCTTGGCTTGGCTGCGAACCAACGTCAGCCGCAGCCCGGCGTTTCGTCGCTTGCGATAGGTGGCTTCTGCGTAGGAGCTGCACGCTGCAGCGTCCGCCTCGAGTGGACGGAACGAGCGCTCCGGCACTGACCCTGGCGTAGGCGGAACGAGCGGCCGTGTCGGGTCGCTGACGCAAGGCGTGCGCGGGTGCTGCGGTGGCGGCGTGTAGCCCCGTCGGAGGCCGTCAAGAGCCGCAGGCGCGGAGGCGACAGGTAGACGCCTCAAATGACAGGGTGATACCCCATCCGCAAACGGGACGTGGCGCATCGCCGACCCGGAGGCACCGCAGCGCGAAGCAGCGCCGGGCGGGTCTGCGCGATGTCTGATCGGTGCCTGGCACGAATACGACAGCCTCGGTGTCTGCGCTTCGGCTCGTCCCGGTTGTGGATGGGGTACTCGGCCATAGATGCCAGGTGATGACCCCATCCGACCGCATGCGGCGGCCTGCCGGGGGCGCCGCCCCGGCAGGCCGCC
>JAXDKU010000141.1:0-3703 GCA_034667005.1 Chloroflexota bacterium | reverse complement strand
GCGGCCACGAGCGTCAACGCAAGGGTCGCGGCCAGCCGCTGAATTCGTCGTCGCTTTCCGTGCACCCACCTGTCCATTGCCGGTCCCCTTTGCCTGCGTGCCTGCCTGGTGGCAGCAAGCTACGAAGGGGCCGTCCAACAAACGTCCAACGCGTTTCGTTGGAAGCCCGGGATGGCGGTGCGCCTGGGACCCGGCGGCGGAGCTAGCTCCTGTGCCTGCGCCGGAGCCCGAGCCTACGCCGCTGGCGCTTTGAAGCGGATCACCACGCTGTGGAGCGTGCCGTCGTCCAGCGTGAAGCTCACCGACCGGCACGTGCCGGCCCACGCCGGGCGCGTCTTCCACAGCAGGCGGTACTCGGCCAGCGATCGCACGCCGTGATGAAGCTCGTAGCGACGCAGGTTGGCGGGAGCGCTGAGCGGCGCACCGCTTCCGCAGTTGACCAGCCGGGTGGTCGGCCGGCCGGACAGGATGTCCAGCCCCTGGTCGCCGCCGATCTTGAAGCGAAACGCCAGCGTCGCGCCGGCCTTGCGGCTCATGAGGAACGGCGCGGAGTTGGTCGAACCGATGAATCGGAATGGGTAGACCACGCGATAGGTGTGCGTCCGCGTCCCCGTGTCCGAGTCGGTCGCAAGTGCATCGACCGTGAACGACTTCAAACCGATGGACGAGGTGTCGATCTCGGAACCATCCGCGACGGGGCCGATGCACGACGAGATCCCGGAGTTGTCATCGCAGGCGTAGTCGGCGAGGACGTGTCTGTTCAGCAGATAGACCGCGTCGTCTGCTGGGGTGGTGATCACCACGGTCGGGTTCGGGCTCGGCCTGATGACCGCGCTCGCGGCACCCGTGATCTCGCCGCCATCGCCGTCCGTGACCTTGAACGAGATCGACTTCGTCCCGGTCGTCGCGTACGCATGCGTGAGATGCCAGTAGACGACCCCCGGGCCCGGCAGGAAATACGAGATGGTCGACTCGGTCGTGAACGGGCAGTCGACGTCCACGCAGGGGTAGGTGTAGTCCTTGGTCGTGCCGTCGCCCCAATCGACGTGGAGCGTGTGCGTCTCACCGTCAGTCCCCGGATCCACGAAGCGGCCGTTCACCGGGATGTCGTCCCCGGGAAAGCCGTAGCGCGCGTCGCCGCCACCCAGGTGGAAGCACGGCGGGATCAGGTCGGGCGGGCTGGTGTATCCGCAGCGGAGGTCCATGGTCGGCGCGACGTTCGCCACCGTGGCGGTCGCGGTCGCCGTGTCGGATCCGCCGTTGTCGTCCGTGGCCGTCACCGTGATGTCGTAGTCGTTCGGATTGCCTGCGGGATCGTCCGCGTAGGTGTGCGTGAAGCTGAAGTTCGAAGGATGGGGAGCCGCCGGCAAGGGCAGCACGATCGTGCTGCAGTTCACGGGATCGAACGGTCCGTAGCTGCAGGGGAACCACTTGGTGCTGCTGGCGCCGTCGCCCCAGTTCACGTCCACCCGGACCTGGTCGTCGCCGGGATCGTTGAACGAACCCGCCACGGTGACCTGGCCACCCTCGTCGATCGAGAAGGTCACCGGATCGCTGAGTGTCACGGGCGGCTTCCGATTGCCGATCGTCACGGGGAAGGTCTGCTGGGCCGTGGCCCCATGGGAGTCTGTCGCCACCACGCGCACGTTGAAGGTCCCGTTGTCCCCGTAGCCGACGGTCGGATCCGTCCCGTTCACGATGCTCCACGGGCAGATCAACAGGGGAGGAGAGCTTCCGAACGTGGTCCCGATCGCGTCGTTCAGGCAGTGGTCGTTCATGGTCCTGCCGTCCGAGGGCACAAGGCTGAACCCTGGGACGACCGGCTCGAAGAGCCACTTGACCGTGACCGGGTCGCCGTCGCCGATGCTCGAGTCGGGGTCCGACGCGTTGGCGTGGAAGGTCAGCGTGTTGCCTTCGGTGAGCGTGCCGCTGTAGCTGGGCGCCACCGTCGGGCGACGGTTGCCATGCCAGGTGGCCTTGTACTGGATCGATGCCGGTCCGACGTACTCGATGTCGGGGCTGAGGAACGTGTCGTCCGGCTGCCCGTCGCGCGAGTGGATGAAGGTTTCCCCCGCGACGGCAGCCGTCCAGTGCTCGCCGGTCCAGTTGACGTACTTGATCGAAAGGGCGTGGTGCGCCGGGTCGCCGCCCGCCGGATTGTCGATCCACCAGCCGCGGCTCAGGTAGGCCGTGTGGCCGGTTCCCGTCCAGTCGACCGGACTGATGGTGTTGCTGCTCGGCAGGGGGACATTCCCGCCCGTGTGCTGGGTCATCAGGAAGTCGGGGTCGCCCCCGTCGTGCGCGGCCGGGCTGTCCGTCCGCTGTTCGGGATAGTCCGGGAGCGTCTGCTCGAGGAAGGTCGCGAACAGCTGCGCAACGCCCTCGTTGCTGCCGGCCATGTCGGCCATGTTGGGGACGTTGTTCTGCGCGTCGGTCAGGGAGGCGTTCAGGCTGATCGGCACATTTGCGTCCGTGACCAGCTGCCAGATGGCGATCGCCGTGACGATCACGAAGATGACCACGACCGCCACGACGGACGCGATGCCCACCGCCGCCACGGCTGCCCCGGCGCCCGCCGCCGCGCCGCCAGCCGCGCCTGCGGCCGTGCCGAAGGCAGCGAACGGAAAGATCGCCAGCGCCCCGCTCGTTACGAAGAGGCTCGAGATCGCGGGAATGCTCGCGACGAGGATGCCGGCGATGGCCGCGGTTGCGGCGGCCGCTCCGAGGCCTCCGAGGAAAATCCCCGCGGTGGCCGCCGCATTGGCGACGCGCCCCGCATCGGAGGTCGCGGTCAGAGCTGAGTACGCCATGGCGTTGCCGATAGCCGTGAATTCCTCGGCGCTGGGCGGTGATGGGTTTCCGAACAGCCCGCCGATGGTGCTGTCGCAGAGAGACTCCGTGCCGGTTCGGTCCAGATATTCGTGGGGGGTCGAGGAGACATTCGACGGCCACTGGAAGCCGCACTTGTTCGCGTTCCACGCGTTGTACTGGGCCACGGCGTTCTGCGCGCCGGCGATCTTCTTCGCCTGGATCAGCTTCTGGAGGTGGTACAGCGCCGACTGCTCATCGGCAGTGCGCTGGTTGGCGGGCTTCTGCGCAATCTGGAGGAGCCGACCGAAGATGTACGCGCGGAGCTCGTCGCGGCCGTAGTCGGTCAGGCGGCTGTCGACGTCGATGCTGTGCAGCGCGCCCAGGAAGGCCTTTCCTTCCTGCTCGATCCAGCCCCAGGCAGAGGCGGCGGACTTGTCGTTGGGGTCGTTCACGTCGCGGGAGGTCCCCTGGACGATGAAGTCCTCCGGGCCGGTGACCACGATCGGTGGCCCGCCCTGCGGCCCGCCGCCGCCGCAGACCAAGAGGCCACCGCCGATCGGGACGCAGTCGTCGGCGAGGGCAGCGGATGGCTGCACGAACGCGGCCTGGCCCAGGAGCACGGCGACGAGCACCGGCACGAAACGAAGTCGTAGCAGTCGGCCCACGCCGGTCCCTCCCCGTTGGCGCTGCCTCGGACCGCGGGGCCAAAAACAGCTAAGTCGGGCCGTACGTGCCCGACACAGCCGATCCTAGTCGGCGGCTCCCGTGCCGCGCATCGGGTAAATGCCCGGGGTTGGATGGTTTACGCGGCGGGGACGACGCCGTTGCGAAACGCCCACGCGGTGGCCTCGGCCCGACCTCGCACGCCGAGCTTCGCGTAGATGCTCACCGA
>JAXDKU010000140.1:0-7591 GCA_034667005.1 Chloroflexota bacterium | reverse complement strand
ACGCCCTGATCGCCGGTGTTGCGTGGACCCTGGACGCCACGATCGTCACGCGGAACGCGCGCGACTTCGAGGCATTCGGGATCCCGGTCCTGGGCTACGGCCCGCAACTCTCGTAGCCGAGCGGGGGGCCGCTCCCGTCCCTAGGGCAGTGGCGTTTCGTTCAGCAGGCTCCGTGCCTCTTCGCGAGCCAGGTTCCACGAGGGCCAGCCCTGGGTCTCGGCCAGCCCGTTGAGCACCCGGCGGCGCATCGCCAGGGCCTCGGTCTCGCCAAGAAACTCGTGTGCTGGCAGTGACGAAGGCGGCGGGCCGTGTGTGGTGCAGCGGTGTCGCCGTGGCGGGCGGCGGCCGGTTGTTCGGGCGCGGATGTAGATTCGGACCATGAGTGCAACTCCGAAGGGAATCGCCGGCGACGGCCTGACCATCGACGGGATCCAGGCGGCGTTCGAGCAGAACCACTACGTCTGCGATCGCGCGCTTGCGACGTCGCTCTTCCTCAGCCTCCGCCTGGGCCGGCCGATGCTGCTGGAAGGGGAGGCGGGCGTCGGCAAAACCGAGGTCGCCAAGGTACTTGCCACGGTCCTCGGGGCGCGGCTCATCCGGCTCCAGTGCTACGAGGGCCTGGACGTCAACACCGCCGTCTACGAGTGGAACTACCCCCGGCAGATGCTGGAGATCCGGCTGCTCGAGGCTCGGGGGGAGGCCCAGGCGGCCACGGCGCACGACATCTTCGGGCCGGAGTTCCTGATCAAGCGGCCGCTGCTCCAGGCGCTGGAGGCCACCGACGGCACACCGCCCGTCCTGCTCATCGACGAGCTGGACCGCGCCGACGAGGAGTTCGAGGCCTACCTGCTGGAGATCCTCTCCGACTTCCAGGTCACGGTCCCCGAGATCGGGACGGTGAAGTCCGAGCATCCGCCTCGAGTGATCCTCACCTCGAACCGGACCCGTGAGATCCACGACGCACTCAAGCGCCGCTGCCTCTATCACTGGATCGACTACCCCACGGCCGAGAAGGAATACGCGATCGTGATGGCGCGGCTGCCCGAAGTGCCGGCCCGGCTGGCCCACCAGGTCGTCGGGTTCGTGCAGCGGCTCCGTGAGACGGACCTGACCAAGGTGCCGGGCGTCGCCGAGACGCTCGACTGGGCGGCCGCGCTCATCTCGCTCGGCGCGTCGGAGGTGACGGCGGACGTCGTTGAGCCGACGCTCGGCGTCCTGCTCAAGTACCAGGAAGATATTCGCCAGGTGCGCGGCGGACAGGCGGAACGCATCGTCGCCGAGGTCGCGGCGGCGCGCGGCTGACGTGATGACCACGCCGATCTCCGGGACCGCGTTCCTGCGGAACGTGCTGGACTTCGGCCGCGAGCTTCGCCGTGAGGGCATGACGGCGGATCTCGCCGCGGTCCTGGACTACACGCGAGCCCTCCAGCTGGTGGACATCGGCGATCGCGAGGAGGTCCGCGCGGCGGGCGCCGCGCTCTTCGTGAGACGGCGCGACGAGATCGAGCCCTACGAACGGGCGTTTGCGCGCTTCTGGCGCGCGCGGAGGAAGGCGTCCGGCAACTCCGAGATGGCCCCGGCCAACAGTCCGCAGCAGGACGGACCCGAGGAACGAGCGGGCACCGGATCGCCCCGAGCGTCGGACCAGCTCAGCCTGGACGTTGCCACGCCCGACGAGGGCGACGCGCCCGACGCGCCCGAGGGCGAGGGAGCCTCGCCGATGTCCTGGAGCGCGAACGACGCGCTCCGCCAGAAGGCCTTCGAACGCATGACGGGCAGCGAGCTTCGCGAGGCGGAGCGCGCGATCGACCTCATGACGCCGACGCTGCCGTTGCGCCGCACCCGGCGCTGGGAGCTTGGCCGGCGCGGAACGCTGCTCGCCCCGCGCGAGATGCTGCGCCAGAACCTGTCGAGCGGCGGCGACCTGGTGCAGTGGGTCTGGCGCAAGCCACGGAAGCGGCCGCGGTCGGTGGTCCTGCTCTGCGACATCAGCGGTTCCATGGAGCGCTACTCCCGGCTGCTGCTGCGTTTCGGCCACGCCATGTCGCGCTCCAACGTCCGCATGGAAGCGTTCGCGTTCGGCACGCGCCTGACGCGGATCACGCCCATGCTCCGCCGTCGCGACCCGGACGTGGCGCTCCGAGAGGTTTCGGACGCGGTCGGCGACTGGTCCGGCGGGACCCGCATCGGCGTCGCGTTCCGCGAGTTCAACCAGGACTGGGCGCGTCGCGTGCTGCGCACGAGCGGGATCGTGATCGTGGTCTCCGACGGATGGGACCGCGGCGATCCGGCGCTCGTCGGCACCGAGACGGCGCGCCTCCAGCGGAACTGCCACCTGCTCGTCTGGCTGAACCCGCTGGCCGGGTCGGCGGGCTACCGGCCGCTGGCGCAGGGCATGGCCGCCGCCTACCCGCACGTCGACCGCTTCCTGCCGTGCCACGACCTGACGAGCCTCCACGACCTGGCGACGATCCTGGCGCGCGACGCATTCCCCGTCGGCCGGCGAGGACCGGGCGGAGTGCCCGTCGCCGCGGCCATGGCGGCACTGCCCCGGACGACGGCAAGGTTCGGCGCATGAAGGAGCTGCTCCCCGACCTGGACACCTGGCGCGCGGGTGGCGCCGAAGCGGCTCGCGCCGTGGTGATCCGCACGTTCGGGTCCGCGCCGCGGCCCGAGGGCGCGGTGATGCTCGTCTCGAGCGACGGCCGCCTGGCGGGATCCGTCAGCGGCGGCTGCGTCGAAGGCGCGGCGTTCGAGGAGGTGGAGCGGGCACGAGCCGACGGAAGGTCGCGCGTCATCCGCTACGGGATCAGCGATGAGCAGGCCTGGGACGTTGGCCTGGCGTGCGGCGGCACGATCGATGTCCTGATGCAGCCCTCCCTTCCGATGGACGTGGAGATGGCGGCCCGGGAGCTGGGCAGAGCCGTGATCACGCCCCTGCCACGGGACGCGCCGGGCCCGGCATTCGGACCCGCTCAGCCCGGCGAGGGCGCGGCCCCCGAGCCACCGCTGACGTTGGACGCAGGCAGTGACAGCTTGCATGGCACGACCGGGAACGCAGCCACGGACGAGGAGCTCGCGGCTCACGCGCGCGACGCCCTCCTGCGCGGCACGTCCCGCACCGTCGAAGTCGGCGGGCGCTCCTACTTCGTCGAGGCCTTCGCCCGGGCGCCGCGGCTCGTGATCGTGGGTGCCGTTCAAGTGGCCATTCCGCTGGTTGCCCTGGCCAAGACGATGGGCTACACCACGGTCGTGGTCGACGGGCGGCCCGCCTTCGCGTCCGCGGAGCGATTCCCGCACGCGGACCGGCTCATCGTCGGCTGGCCGGACGAGGTCGCGGACGAGATCGGCCTCGGCCCGGACGACGCCGTCGCGGTGCTGAGCCACGACGTCAAGTTCGACGAGCCGGCCATCGTGACGGCGCTTGCGCGCGGGTGCCGCTACGTGGGAGCCGTCGGCAGCCGCAAGACGCAGACCGATCGCCGCGAGCGGCTGCGAGCCGCCGGCGTCACCCAGGAGCAGCTCGATCGCCTGCGCGGCCCGATCGGGCTCGACCTCGGCGGCCGGGAGCCGCCGGAGACCGCGCTCGCGATCATGGCCGAGGTCGTGGCCGATCGCTATGGCGCGTCCGGCACTCCGATGCGTCACAAGGTGCCTGCCGCAACGGCGAGCCTTTGAGCGTGGGGTAGACTCAGCCGCGGCCGAACGTCCGTGCCTCGTGCCGCCAAGGAGCCCTACCGCGTGTCCGTCGAGTCACTGCGCGCCAAGATCCGCGAGATCCCCGACTTTCCCAAGCCCGGGATCCTCTTCTACGACATCACGACGCTGCTCAAGGACGCCGAGGCGTTCCACGAATCGATCGAGCTGCTGACGGACCCGTGGAGAGACAAGCGGGTCGACCTCGTCGTCGGCATGGAGTCGCGCGGGTTCATCTTCAGCGCTCCCATGGCCTACGAGCTCCACGCGGGTTTCGTCCCGGTACGCAAGCTCGGCAAGCTGCCCGCCGAGACCGTCAGCGTGGAGTACGCCCTCGAATACGGCACGAACACGCTCGAGGTCCACAAGGACGCCATCCTTCCCGGCCAGCGCGTGCTCATCGTGGACGACCTGCTCGCCACAGGCGGGACCGTTCTGGGGACGATCGAGCTGGTGAAGCAGTTGAAGGCCGAGGTCGTGGGGCTGGCCTTCCTGGTGGAGCTGCTATTCCTGAAGGGGCGAGAGCGCCTCGGTGAGTACGAGATCCACAGCGGCATCCAGTACTGACCGCCCGACGCGCCCGCCGCCGTCGCGCTTGACAACGGCCGGCGGCCGGCGGCGAGGCGGCGGGTCGTGAGCGACGATCTGTCGCACCCCGCGGACCTGGCCGACGAGCCCGCAGCGGCCGCAGTCCCGGGCCCCAGTTCCTCCGATCCCTCCGAGCGCTCTGCACCCGCAACGCCCGCCGCACCCTCCGGTTCCGTCAGTCCGTCGTCCGTGGACCGGCGTGCATTCTTCCGGTCGTTCAGCCGTCAGACCGTCACCACGGTCGCCCAGGTGGCCGGCATCGCCGGTGCCGTGAGCCGCGGCACCACCGCCGCGATGGTCGGAGCCGTGGAGATCGGTCTCGGGAGCCCGCGGGCCAATGCACAGCGGCTGGAGCGGACGGGACCTGGCGCGGCAGCGGAGCGGGACGCGGATGCCGACGCCAGCCCGACGAGCGCCGCGCGCACCTCGGGGCCGGGCTTCCGGAACCCGTACCGCCTCGACGACGACACCCTCTACCTGCTCGACCAGCGCCTTCTGCCCGATCGCTTGGAGGAGATCCCGTGCCGGCGTGCGGCGGACGTCGCATTCCAGCTGCGGACGCTTGCCGTGAGCGGCGGGCCCGTGCTCGGCCAGCTGTGCGCGTACGGCTTGGCGCTGACGGCCCGGGAGTCGGTCGCCATGCCCGCCGGACGCCGCGCGGCGGAGCTGCGCCGCGCATCCCAGTTGCTGACCTACGCTCGGCCGGCCGCGCAGGCCGCGCGGTCCGCGCTGGTGCGCATGGAGGCTCGCATCAGTGAGCTGCCCGCCGACGCGGACGGCCACGAGTTCGCAGTCGCGCTCATGGACGAGGCGGATGCCATCGCGGCCGAGGCGGCCCTGGATCACGCCGCCATCGCGCATGCCACGGCCGACCTGCTGCGGGACGCCACAGGACCGACCGGGACGACCGGAGCGACGGACGAGATCCGCGTGCTGCTCCACGGCGACCCGGGGCTGCTCACGTCGGGGCAGGTGGGGACGGGGATCGCGGCGCTCCAGTTGCTGGCCGCGGAGGGCCGTGCGCTGAAGGTCTGGGTCGCGGAAAGCCGGCCGCGCCTCGAGGGCGCGCGCCTCGCGTCGTGGGAGCTCCGGACGGCCGGCATCGACCATACCGTCATCGCCGACGCCGCCGTTGCGTGGCTGTTCGCCAGGGAGCGGATCGATGCGGTGCTGATGGCGGCCGACTGGATTGCCGCGGACGGCGACGCAGTGGCGCTGATCGGCTCCCGCACGACCGCCGAGATGGCCGCGCTCGGGCTCCATGGGGACGGCCCGACGCCGGTCTATGTGTGTGCACCCGTCCTGACGATCGGGCCCGCGACCTTCCGCGCGACGTCGGTGCCCATCGAGCTGCGGCCGGGCCGCGAGGTCGCCTCGGACCACGGTGCACCGCCGAACCGGGGGCGGTCCGTGGACAACCCCGCCGTCGAGCTCGTGCCGTCCGGCCGGATCGCGGCCTTCGTGACCGAGGAGGGCGTGCTGCGCGCCCCGTTCGAGCCGTCACTTGCGGGTGCCGTTGGGCGGCGTGCGGCGAGACATCGCGCGCGGCGCGCTCCAACATCGCTCGGCGATGCCACCGCAGCCCGTAGCGCGGCGAGCGGCTGATGGCGGCCGTCACGCGGACGAGGGAGCTCCATCGGTCGGGCCTTGAGGTCCGGCCGACCCGCGACCGTGTCCTGCTGCGCGAGTTCCTCGAGCAGGACCGGCTGTTCGCCGCCTACGCCATCTGCGACCTGGACGAACGCGAGTTCGCCCGCACTCGCTGGGGAGTGGCGTTGGATCGCGGCAGGCCGGTGGCCCTTGCACTGGAGTACAGCGGCGCGGCGCCGCAGCCGCTCTTCGTGATGGGCGAGACCGAGGGCATCGCCCAGATCCTGCGGACGCTGATCCGCCCGCGTCTCGCCTACCTGGCCGCACGGTCCGAAAACCTCGCCGGCATCGATTCGCTCTACCGCATCGATCCGGGTCCTCCGATGGTGCGCATGTGGGTCGACGGCTCCGGCTTTCAGCCGGTGACCGGCGTCGCCAGCCGCCTCGTCCCCGCCGACATCGGCGACCTCAACCGGCTGTACAGCCTGGGAATCACCGCGTGGCTCCCCGCAGAATCGATCGCCAACGGCGTGTACTTCGGGGTGCGAGTCAACGGCCGGTTGGTGGCCGCGGCCGGGACCCACGTGGTCAGCCGCGAGTCGCGCCTCGCCGTCGTCGGCAACGTGATGACGCATCGAGACTACCGCGGACGCGGGCTCGCCAAGCTCACGACGGGCGCGGTCACGCAGGAGCTGCTGCGCTTCTGCGACCAGGTGACGCTGAACGTCCGATCGGACAACCCGCCGGCGCTGGCGGCGTACCGGGCCCTCGGGTACCAGGACCATCTGCGCTTCGACGAACGACTGGTTCATCGACGCGGAGCCCTCTGGGATAGCATCGTTGCCCCACTTCGCCGATGGATTCCCGCACAGAGGAGACCTGAGTGACCGGTCCTTCAACCGTCGCGCCCCAGATGCATCCGACCTCCGGTGACGCCCACAGCGGCCAGACCGTTTCCGATTCCTCGCTCCCGCCGCACGACGTCACCGATCTCGGACTCGCGGACGAAGGCGTCCGCCGCATCGAATGGGCCGAGCGGGAGATGCCGGTCCTGCGGCTCATCCGCGAGCGCTTCGAGAAGGAGCGTCCGCTGGAAGGCCTGCGGATCGGCGCGTGCCTCCACGTCACGACCGAGACCGCCAACCTGATGCGCACCCTCAAGGCCGGCGGCGCCGACGTCGTCCTCGCGGCGAGCAACCCGCTCTCGACCAAGGACGACGTCGCGGCCGCACTCGTCGCCGAGTACGGCATCTCCGTCTATGCCCGGCGCGGCGAGGATCGCGACACCTACTACGCGCACCTCGAGGCGGTCGCCGACGGGCGACCGCAGCTCACGATGGACGACGGCTGCGACCTCGTCTCGCTCCTCCACAGCACGCGCCCCGAGCAGGTCAAGGAGGTCCTGGCCGGGACCGAGGAGACCACGACGGGCGTGATCCGGCTGCGCGCCATGGCCGCCGACAACGCACTCGGCTTCCCGGTCATCGCCGTCAACGAGGCGCAGACGAAGCACCTCTTCGACAACCGGTACGGCACCGGTCAGTCGACGGTGGACGGCATCATCCGCGCGACGAACCACCTCCTTGCGGGCGGCGTCTTCGTCGTCGCCGGCTACGGCTGGTGCGGGCGCGGCGTCGCCATGCGCGCGCGCGGCCAGGGCGCCAACGTGATCGTTACCGAGATCGACCCGCTCAAGGCGCTCGAGGCGCTCATGGAC
>JAXDKU010000139.1:0-63982 GCA_034667005.1 Chloroflexota bacterium | reverse complement strand
CCGCCGCGCCAGCAGCAGCCGCCGTTCGAACGCGAGCCGCGACCCGCCCGGCGCGGCCACGAAGGCCTGCGCAACGAGCGGC
The DNA here is from genome assembly GCA_034667005.1 of Chloroflexota bacterium. GTDB lineage: Bacteria > Chloroflexota > Limnocylindria > Limnocylindrales > CSP1-4 > JAFMJV01. The sequence goes on along the minus strand of JAXDKU010000139.1, from coordinate 63,900 downwards.
AGCGAACCGCGGGCCTCCACGCCGAGCGCCGACGCGTCCACCGGCACGTCGCGCCACGCGGCGATGGTGAGCCGCTCCGCCTGAAGGGCTGCCTCGACGATGGCGCGCGCCCGGGAGGCGGCCGCGGGCGCGGCGGGGAGGAACAGCATCAACAGGCCCGGGCGTCCGCGCAGCCGCAGCCCCGGGCCGACGTCGCGGCCGAGATGGGCGGCGAGTGCGGCCTCCAGGGGCAGCGCGATGCCCGCGCCGTCGCTCGATTCGCCGTCCGCGGCGAAGGCGCCGCGGTGCCCGAGGTTCGACAGGCCGGCGAGCGCCAGGCCGAGGACCCGGTCCCGTGAGCGGGCACCCGCGTCCGCGACGAAGCCGACGCCACAGGCGTCGTGCTCGTAGCGAGCGTCATAGAGCGGGTACGCGGAATCGGGTCGGGACACGTCTGGTCCTTGTGCGAAGAGGAGGCCGAACGTACCGGCCGTGAGCGTGGGAGGTCAGCCGCCGCACGGTGACGGCTGGGTACTCGTTCGGTCGCGGGCCCCTGCGCGGCGCAAGGGGACCGGTTGACCGGCTGCCACGCGCCCGCGACCATCGGCGCATGTCCACGCCCGTGACGTCGAACGCGCACGCCTCGAATGCCTCTGCCTCGGGCATTGACGAGGCGCGTCGCCTGGAGGAGCTGACGTTCCTGGCCGCGGTCGCGCACCTGGCCGCGTCGGCGCGCACCTGGGACGAGCTGATGGGCACGATCATCGACCGCGCCAAGGCCGCCGCTCGAGCCGACGTGTGCTCGCTCTACCTGATGGACCGCGACGGGACCGGCGTGACGCTCGCCGCCACCAACGGCCTGGACCGCGATGCGATCGGCGTCGCCCGGCTGGCTCTCGGACAGGGCATCACCGGCCTCGCCGCGCTCAACCGCTCACCCGTCATCTCCGAGGATGTCCTGCACGACCTCCGGTTCGCGTGGATCCGCGGCGTGGACCAGGCCAAGTTCATCTCCATGTGCTCGGTGCCCCTGCTCTGGAACGAGCAGGTCGTCGGCGTCCTCAACGTTCAGACCGTGGAGCGCCGCTCCTTCTCGGCCGCGGACACGCGCTTCCTGGAGACGCTCGCCGGGCTGCTCGCGGGGCTCGTCGAGAAGGGCCGTCTCCAGCAGGAGGCCGAGGACCAGATCGAGAGCCTGCGGGCGATCGACGAGGCCCGCGCCAACCTCGTGGCCGTGGTGACCCACGCGCTGCGAACGCCGCTGGCCGTGGTGCGCGCCTACGTGGAGCTGCTCGGCGGGCGCATCCAGGCGTCGGAGCAGCCTGACGCCGCCAGCTGGGAGCAGCAGGCGCTGGACCAGGTCGACAAGCTCGATCGGACGGTCGACTCGATCCTCGAGAGCCTCCGCGTGTTCCCGAACGCCCGGATCGAGATGGCCCCGGTCGACCTGGCCCGGATCGCCGAACAGGAGGCGCTGGATCTCGCGCCGATGCTGCGGCGGCACGTGATGGCCACCACGTTCGAGGACCGTCCGCTGATGGCGCAGGGATCGGACGAGATGCTGCGACGGCTGCTTGGCTACCTCCTCGAGAACGCCGCCAAGTACGCGCCGGTCGGCGGCACGATCGACATCTACGGCTGGCGCCGGAACGGCCGCGCCTACCTCGCCGTCACCGACGACGGGCCGGGCATCCCGGAGGCGTGGCACGAGCGGATCTTCGAGCCGTTCGTGCGGCTGGACGACTCGCCGCGCGGCGCCGGTATCGGCCTGTTCGCGGCCCGCCACCTGGCCCGCGCCATGGGCGGTGACCTGCGCGTCGAGGTGAGGGTCCCGGCTGGGAGCCAGTTCGTCCTGGATCTTGCGCTCGCGGCGCACCGGACGTAGATGTTTGCAGTACCCTCAAACGATGTTGGTCACCACTGACGAGGAACGCATCCCACACACGGAACTCTCCAATCTCGTGGAGTTCTTCCGCGCACTCGCCGATCCGGTTCGCCTGGAGATGGTCCGCTGCATCGCCCGCGACGGCGAAGTGGCGTGCACCACGTTCGAGGGCATGTTCGCGATCGCGAAGAGCACCATCAGCTACCACATCCGCATGCTGCGGATGACGGGGATGATCACCGTCCGCAAGGACGGGCCGTTCTACCACTACCAGCTGGTCACCGACACGTTCGACCAGCTGGCCCCGCACCTGTTGGAGTCGCTGGTCGGCCGGCCGCCCGAAGCCCCGATCGCCACCGCCAGATCGCGCTCCGCCTCGCCCGCGATCAGCCGCTGATCGCGTCCGGTCCAGCGATGGGCCGGCCACCATCGTCGAGACCGACTCCGGAGGGTCCCCGTGTACGAGAACTATGAGCGCCTGATCGTGTCCGTCGAGGACGGCGTGGCCCTGGTCACGATCAACCGTCCCGAGAAGATGAACTCCATGGACGCGCGGCTGAGCCGCGAGATCCGGGAGATCTGGCGCGACCTCGACGCGGATCCCGACGTCCGGATCAGCGTGGTGACGGGAGCCGGGGATCGGGCGTTCTCCGCGGGCGGCGACCTCAAGGAGGGCCAGCACCGCGAGACCCTCACCGGCGACGACTACTTCCTGTCGGTCATGGAGGACATGCAGGGCGCGTCCGACCTGGTCTACAACATGGTCAACTCGGTCAAGCCGATCATCTCCGCGATCAACGGCGTCGCCGTCGGCGCGGGACTGGTCGTGGCGATGATGGCGGACATCTCGATCATGGCCGAGGAGGCCCGGCTGATCGACGGGCACACGCCCATCGGGCTCACTGCGGGCGACCACTCGACGATGATCTGGCCGCTCCTCTGCGGCATGGCCAAGGCCAAGTACTACCTGCTGACCTCCGATCCCATCGACGGCAAGGAGGCCGAGCGAATCGGCCTCGTGAGCCGCGTAGTTTCGCGCGCCGAGCTCATGTCCACGACGATGGAGCTGGCGAAGCGCCTCGCGGCGGGCCCGCAGCACGCGCTGCGGATGACGAAGCGCTCCCTCAACCAGTGGCTGCGCCTCGGCGGGGTCGTCTCGTTCGACTACTCGCTCTCGCTCGAGATGCTCAACTACTTCTCGGGGGACTACAAGGCCGGCGTGCAGGCCTTCGTCAACAAGGAGAAGCCCGTGTTCCCGTCGGCGAGCTCGCCGGCCGCGCCCGCCGCCGAGTAAGCCGGCGACCGACAGCCCGGCCGGCAGGGCGCCTCGGCCGCGGAGACGCGGCAGTCTTGCCCGGCTGGGGCTAGCCGACCGGCGGTTCGGTCCGCTCCTCGAGCAGGAAGAGCGCCGAGTGATCGAGCTCGCCTCGGTCTGACTCCGCGAGTCGCCGGAACCCGTCCAGCGCAACCTCCAGCGCCGGCGTCGGAACGCCAAGCTGGCTCGCGGTGTTGCGAATGATCCGCGCGTCCTTGAGGTGCAGGCGGGAACGGAAGCCCGGCTGGAACTGCCGGTCGAGCATCCGCTGACCGTGGACCTCGAGCACGCGGCTCGCGGCGAACCCGCCGAGGAGCGCCTGGCGCACCTTCGCGGCATCGATGCCGGCGGCCTCGGCGAGCGCGAGCGCCTCCGCGACGGCCTGGATGGTCACCCCGACGACGAGCTGGTTGGCGGCCTTGGTCACCTGGCCGGCCCCGACGTCTCCCACGTGGACGATGGTCTTGCCGAGGATCTCGAACAGCGCCATGGCCCGCGCCACGTCCTGCTCCGCGCCGCCGGCCATGATCGAGAGCGCGCCGTCGATAGCGCCGCGCTCGCCCCCGGACACCGGCGCGTCGACGTAGCCGACGCCGCGGCGCACGAACTCGGCCCCGATCGCGCGGGTCTCGAGGGGGTCGACGGTGCTCATGTCGATCACCAGGGACCCCGGCCGGGCGTGCTCCAGGAGCCCCTCAGGGCCGTCCACCACGGCCCGCAGGTCGGGTGTGTCCGGAAGCATGGTGATGATCACGTCGGCGGCCGCGGCGACGCCCGCCACCGACGCTCCGGGCTCCGCGCCGGCCGCGACCAGCTCGTCGACCGGCGGCCGGCTGCGGGAGTGCACCACCACCCGGCGACCGGCACGCAGCAGGTTCGTGGCCATCGGGCGGCCCATGATTCCCAGGCCAATGAACCCGACCACCTCGTCGCGAGGCTCCTGATCACGCATCGAGTCGCCATCCGTTCGCTTGGACCCAGCCCAGGGTCTGCTGGGTGAGGGTCGAGGGCTTGTACTCCGCGCCGACGCGGCCGTCGTAGCCCAGTTGATCGAGCTCACTGAGGATGTAGCCGAAGTTCAGCTCGCCGGACCCCGGTTCGTGGCGGTCGGGGGCGTCGGCGATCTGGACGTGGCCGATCAGCTCGGCGTACCTCCGCAGGTTGTGCACCACGTCGCCGTGGGTGCGCTGGACGTGGTAGATATCGAACTGGAGCCGGAGGCCCGGGGACCCGACGGCTTCGATCACGGCTCTGGCCCGAGGCAGGGAGTCCAGGAAGAAGCCCGGGAAGTCCACCGGGTTGAGCGGCTCCACCTGGAGGGTCCGGCCCGTGGAGCCGATCCGCTCCGCCGCCCAGCGCAGGTTCTCCACCAGGACGGCCTCGTGGACGCGGTCGTCGACGCCCGCGTCCCGCAACCCGACCAGGCAGTTCAGCTTGGACGTGCCAAGCGCGTCCGCGTACCGGATCGCCGTCTCCACGCCGTCGCGGAACTCTTGCTCGCGGCCGGGCAGGCACGCGATGCCGCGCTCCCCGCCGGCGAAGTCGCCTGCCGGCAGGTTGAACAGGTCCAGCCGGAGGCCGTGGGGATCCAGGCGATCCCGGACCGCGGCCGGCTCGTGGTCGTACGGGAACATGAACTCGACCGAGCGGAAGCCGGACGCGGCGGCCGCTTCGAAACGGTCGAGGAACGGAACCTCGGTGAAGAGCAGCGTGAGGTTCGCGGAGAAGAGCGGCACGGGCGCGGACCGCGACCTGTCGGTTCTGGGTTCTGGGTCTGGGGTCAGGGCCGCCGGATCAGGCCTGGACGGCCTGATCCGCGATGTCGAGCGCCCCGTCGATGATCGAGAAGCCCTCCGCGAGCTCCTCCTCGGTGATGCAGAGCGGCGGATTGGTATGCAGCGAATTGTTGATGATCACCGTGTAGAGGCCATGGTCGCGCAGGTACTTGCCGACCGCCTTCGTCTCGTCGGACGTGCCGTTGAAGCTGGTGAGCGGGGTGTACGGATCCTGCCGGCGGACCAGGTCCAGCACCCCGAAGAGTCCCAGGTTCCGGATGGCGCCGACGCTCGGGTGCTTCGCGGCCAGCCGCTCGTGGTGGCCGCGCATCACCGGGCCCATCGCGGCGGCGTGCTCGATGAGCCCGTCCTCCTCGTACACGCCGATCGTCGCCAGCGCGGCGGCCAGGCTGGCCGGATGACTCGAGTAGGTCAGCCCGCCGTAGAACATCATCGTCTCGAACTTCTCGGCGATGTGGTGGCGCATGGCCACGCCGCCGAGCGGCAGGTACGACGACGTCAGGCCCTTGGCCATGGTCATCAGGTCCGGGACGGTGTCCCAGTGGTCGACCGCGAACCAGCGCCCGGTCCGGCCGAAGCCGGCCATGACCTCGTCGGCGACCATGAGGATGCCGTAGCGGTCGCAGATCTCGCGGACGCCCTGGATGTAGCCGTCCGGCGGGATGAGGATGCCGTTGGTGCCCACGATCGTCTCGAGGAAGATCGCAGCGATCGTGTGGGGGCCCTCGTACATGACCACGTCCTCGAGCCCTTTGAGGCTTTCGGCGGCCGGCCGCGGATCGCGCTCGCCCCATTGGTGCGTGTCGGGGTAGCGGACCACGCCCACGATGCCCGGCTCGTTGGCCCAGCGACGAGGATCGCCGGTCAGCGTCATGGCGCCGGCCGTGGCGCCGTGGTAGCTGCGGTACCGCGCCAGGATCTTGTGGCGGCCGGTGTAGTGGCGCGCGAACTTGATGGCGTTCTCGACCGCCTCGGCGCCGCCCAGCGTGAAGAAGACCTTGTCCATGTCGCCGGGGAGGATCTCGGCCAGCTTCTTGCCGAGCCGCGCGCGGATCTCCGTCACGAACGCGGGCTGCACGTACTGGAGCTTGGCCAGCTGCTCGGTGATCGCGCTGATGACGCGTTGGTCGCCGTGGCCGATGTTCACGGACATGAGCTGGCTGTTGAAGTCCAGGATCCGGCGGCCCTCTGGCGTGTACAGCCAGACGCCCTCGGCACGATCGATGGCGATCGGGTCGACGCTCCCCTGGACCGACCAGGAGAAGAAGGTGTGCTCCTTGGCGAATCGAGCGATGTCCTCGCTCGACATCGCGCTCGCGGGCGCCAGCGATGCCATGGCTACGTCACCCTCCTGCCGGCGTCGCCGTCCGCGACTCTTCGATAAGCGTGGAAATGATAGCCCGACCCGTCGCGCCGCGGAGGCCGCCGCGGGGCCGCGGACGGCCGGTCCGTCGCGAGCCTATTTTGATAGTCTTCGAAGTCTCCCCATCCGGGCGACACGTCCCGGCTCGCTGCGACGGGTATGCCCGCGCTGGAGGTCACGATGACGAACAGGTTCGAGGGTCGCGTTGCCGTGGTCACGGCAGGCGGATCAGGGATCGGCGCGGCGACGGCGAAGCTCTTCTCCCGCGAAGGCGCCAAGGTGGTCCTGCTGGACATCAGCGGCACGCGCGCGGAGGCCGTCGCGTCCGAGATCGAGGCCGCCGGCGGCGAGGTCGCGTGGATGAAGGGCGATGTGGCCGTGCCCGAGACGGTGCCCGCCGGGATCGACCTGGCGATGGAACGCTTTGGCGCCCTGGACATCATGTTCAACAACGCGGGCCTCGCGGAGCCCGGTCCGGTCGAGGAGCTGACGCTCGAGAGCTGGAACCGGGTGATGTCCGTCACCGCCACGAGCACGTTCCTGGGCATCAAGTACAGCCTGCCGATCATGCGCCGTCAGGGCCGCGGCACCATCGTCAACACGGGCTCCATCGACGGCTTCCTCGGCGAACGCAACATGGCCTCGTACTGCGCCGCGAAGGCCGCGGTCGTGAACCTCACCAGGGCCGCCGCCCTCGAGGCCGCACCGGATGGCATCCGCGTCAACTGCGTCTGCCCCGGCAGCGTCCGCACCCGCGCCGCGCAGATCCTGGCCAAGGGCCGGGAGGACGAGTACAAGAAGGCGATCGGGGGCGCCCATCCTCTCGGCCGCATCGCCGAGGCGGAGGAGATCGCGAACCTGGTGGCGTTCCTCGCGTCGGATGACGCGTCGTTCATCACGGGCGCCGTCTACACGATCGACGGAGGCCTCACCGCCGATTGCCACCTGCCCTCGTTCAACCCCAGCCCCGCCGCGGCCTGAGGCGGAGCGCAGCCTCGAACAACCCCTGGATGCCACAAGACCCGCGGCGAGCGACCGCGGGTCCTGGGGCGGAGGAATGGAGTCGGGGGTCAGGCGGCCGCGACGTCCTCGCGACCGGGCATGAGGGCTTCGTCCATGCCCTCGTCGATCATGAACGGGATCGGCTCACGGCGGTCCGCCAGGACCCGTCCGTTTCGCGTGTGCAGATCGTCCACGCACGCCGTTCGGCATCCGCGGGCGTCCTGGCCGGGGTGGAGTGACGAGAAGTGGCGCCATGCCGCGCTCTCGGGCCCGGACTGGACCAGCCGGCAGCCGCAGACGGCACACGTGACCGGACCAGTGGGATCGGGTGGGCGTAGCCACTCGGTGATCGTTCCGTACATAGGGGACCTCCTGCCCAGCAGGCAAGCTGATGCGATTTGAGGTTTCAAGTGTCTGCCTCGGGCGCAGTTCGGTCAGTGGTTTGGAGGTGTGGCTTCGGTCGCGAAACGGTCACGGCGCGCAAGCCGGCCGGCTCCTGGGAGAAGAGCCGGCCGACCCGCGCGTGAGTGGGAACGCGTCTGGCGCGGTGCCTGGAAGCGGCGCGCCCGAAGGAGCTCCCGTCTCTGGACGGTCGTGTGGCGACGGCTAGACCTGGTACGCGACCTCCCCATGGAGCGCCATGTCCAGGCCCGCCTCCTCCTGGGCCGCGTTGACGCGGATGCCCAGGATCGCGTCGACCACCTTCACGATGACGAACGTGCCGACGACGGCGTACGCGATCGTCGCTCCGACCGCGACGAGCTGCGTGGCGACCTGGGCGACGTTGCCGTCGATCGCTCCCTTGTACGCGGCCTGGACGGCGCTCGTGGCGAGGATGCCCGTCGCCAGCGCCCCGAACACGCCTCCGACGCCGTGGACCGCGAAGACGTCGAGCGCGTCGTCCACCTTGATCCGCTCCCGGAGCAGCGTGGCGCTGTAGCAGAGCCCGCCGGCCACGAGGCCGATCACGAGGGCGCCGCCCGGCGTCACGAAGCCGGATGCCGGGGTGATGGCCACGAGCCCGGCGACGGACCCGCAGGCCGCACCGACCACACTGACCTTCCTGGTGCGGAGGTAGCTCGCGCCGACCCAGGTGAGCGTTGCCGCGGCGGCGGCCGTGTTGGTGACGATGAACGCGCTGGCGGCAAGCCCGCCGGCGCTGAGGGCAGATCCGGCGTTGAAGCCGAACCAGCCGAACCACAGCAGGCCCGCGCCGAGGACCGTCATGGGGACGTCGTGCGGCTCCATCCGGTCGCCGTTGACGACGCGCCGGCCGATGAGGATGGCGACGATCAGTGCGGAAACGCCGGACGACGCGTGGACCACGGTGCCGCCGGCGAAGTCGAGGGCCCCGAGCTTGAAGAGCCAGCCGTCGGCCGCCCAGACCCAGTGCGCGATCGGCGAGTAGATGAGGACCGACCAGAGCGTCGTGAACAGGACGAAGGCAGCGAACCGCTTCCGCTCGGCGAAGGCTCCGGTGATGAGGGCGGGCGTGATCGCCGCGAACATCAGCTGGAAGGCTGCGAACAGGACGAACGGGATGGTCAGGCCGTAGGTCGTGCTCGGCGTGAGCCCGACGCCCATGAAGAAGCTGTAGTCGAGGTTGCCGATCAGCCCGAAGCCGCCGACGTCCGGCCCGAAGGCGAGGCTGAAGCCGACGATCACCCAGACCACGCTCACGATCGCCAGCCCGAAGAAGCTGTGCATGATCGTGGAAAGGACGTTCTTCCGGCGCACGAGGCCGCCGTAGAAGAGGGCGAGTCCCGGCAGCATGATCATCACGAGCGCCGTCGAGGTCAGCATCCAGGCGGTATCGCCCGCGTTGATTTCCGGCATCGGTGTCTCCTCTGGCCGCCCGGAACAAGTGGGGCACCCGGGCCAACGTTTGGAGGCTAGGCGGCGGTCAGCCGCGGATCAGCACCAGGGCGGTGGAGAGGAAGTTCCCGGGCGGTCCGATCTGGGTTTCGGGATCGTGCCCGGACCTCGGGCCCCTGCGACGCTGCCGCAACCGTGCGCGGGCGTTTCCTCGCCTGACGGCGTGGGACGTTACTCCTCGAGGCGATAGCCGACGGCGCGGACCGCGACCGGAGTGGGGGCGCCGACCGCGATCAGCTTGTCCCGCAGCCGCGCCACGTGCGACTTGAGCCAGAGCGGGTCGGGGTCCGGCACGTCCGGCCAGCCCGCCTCGAGCAGGTCACGGTGAGCCACCAGCTCGCCCAGCCGCTCGACCAGCATGCGCAGCAGCCGGAACTCGATCGTCGTGGCCGGGACGGCGCTGCCCTGCCAGCGAATCTCGTGCCGTCGCAGGTCGAGCTCCCATCCGGAATCGGCGAGCGCGGCCGAGGCCGGCGCGACCCCGGCGCTGCGCGAGGACGTGCGCCGCACCACCGCACGGACACGCGCCAGCAGCTCGTCGGCCCGGAAGGGCTTCCGGATGTAGTCGTCCGCGCCGAGGTCCAGCAGCTCGGCCGTGGCGGTCCGTTCCCGCTCGCCCGACACGATCACGATGGGGGTGTCGCTCTCCTCGCGGATGCGCTGCACGACCGTGGCGCCGTCCATGCCGGGCATGGCCAGATCCAAGAGCACGAGGTCCGGGGCGTCGCTGCGGAACCGGCGCAGCGCCTCCTCTCCGTCGTAGGCGGCCACGATGCGGTGGCCCGCCTGGCCGAGCAGCGCGCCGAGCGCGCCCACCATCGCCGGCTCGTCGTCGACGACGAGGATCTTCAGCGGCTCGGTCGGAGTGCCGCCGTGATGCGGGCCGCGCGGGGAGCGCAGCAGGTCCGGGTCTGCGTTCACGAGGTGGCCCTTCCGGCCGCCGCGAGGGTGCTCTGCCCGCGGATGCGCTCCAGCTTCGCCTGCCAGCGCAGCAGGCGCTCCTCGTCCGCGAAGAGCACCAGCACGGTGTTGTCGCCGGCGACTGTGCCTTCCTGCTCGTGGAGGTTCGACTCGTCGATGGCCTGGGCGATCGCGCTCGCGCTCCCTGGCGACGAGACCAGCAGGAGGATCAGCCCGGAACGGCGGACGGTCAGCGGCAGGTCCGTCAGCAGCCGCCGGAGCGGCTCGTCGGACTGGACGGGCAGCGGCGCGAGGTCCTCGGGAGACGCGTACACGTGGCGGTCCGACCGCACGACCTTGACCAGCCCCAGCTCGGCGATGTCACGGCTGACCGTGGCCTGCGTGACGTCGAAGCCGCGCTCGCCCAGCAGCTCGGCGAACTCGTGCTGGCTGGCGATCGGGAAGCGCGCGACCAGCTCGCGGATGGCGCGGTGGCGATCGCGCTTCGCGGCGCGCGTCGTGCCGGGGCGCTCGGGGGCTGAGCCGTTGCTGTCCATGGAACCGACTATACAGTCCGGCTGGGTTGGTTATGCACTTCTGTGTCCAGCCTTCGCGGATTCAGGACGCGTCTTGCATGACGATGCCACTTCGTGGCAGACTCCGGACGTGAAGCCGCTGGACATTCGCATGGCGATGCCCGGGGCCCCTGATGGATCGGGGGCCTGAGGACCGCCGCGCGCACACGACCAGCGCCGCACCGGAGTCCACAGGCTCGGCATCCAGGGGCCGCGACCGACAAGGTCGCGGCCTTCGTGATTCCCGGCCACCTCCGCAGCACGACACGACCAGCACGATCAGAAGGAGCATCTCCGTGAGCCAGACCGCGACCACCCACGTCGACCCGTACCTGTCCGAGGGCACCTCGCCTCCGCAGCCGTTCGTGCCGGGCTACGCCGGCCTGCGCTGCCGGGCCTGTGGAACGCCCCACGAGACGGGCCCGCTCTTCGTCTGCACCCGCTGCTTTGGCCCCCTCGAGCCCACCTACGACCTTCCCGAACTCGCCTCGCGCGTCTCCCGCGCCGGCTTCGACTCCCGTCCGGCCGACCTCTGGCGCTTCGCCGAGCTCCTGCCGCTCGACCGAATTCCGACCGCCGGGCTCACCGTCCCGATCAGCCCCCTGACCGATGCGCCGCGCCTCGCGGCGCGCCTCGGCCTCGAGCGGCTCTGGGTCAAGGACGACTCCCGCAACCCGACCCTCTCCTTCAAGGACCGCGTCGTGGGAGTGGCGGCCGCGCGTGCTTCAGAGTTCGGCTTCTCCACGCTCGCATGCGCCTCGACCGGCAACCTGTCGGCGTCCGTGGCGGCCTCGGCGGCCGCGCTCGGGATGCGCGCCGTCGTCTTCGTGCCGGCGGACCTCGAGCCGGCCAAGATCGCCCAGGCGGCTGCGCTCGGGGCCACCGTCGTCCGCGTCGACGGGCCGTATGACGGCGTGAACCGGCTGTGCCTGGAGCTGACCGGCGAGCTGGACGGCTGGGCGGTGGTCAACGTCAACCTGCGCCCGTACTACGCGGAGGGCTCGAAGACCCTGGCCTACGAGATCGCGCAGCAGCTCGGCTGGCGCGCGCCCGGCGTGATCGTCGCGCCCCTGGCGTCGGGGTCGCTCTACACGAAGCTCGGCAAAGGCTTTGGAGAGCTCGCGACGCTGGGGCTGATCGAGGCGTCGTCACCGAGGTTCATCGGCGGCCAGGCGCTCGGCTGTGGCCCGATCGCCGCGGCGTTCGCGGAGGGCACCGACGTGGTCCGGCCCGTGGAGCGGCCCGAGACCATCGTCCGCTCACTGGCCATCGGCAACCCGGCCGACGGCGGCTTCGCGCTGAAGCTGGCGCGGCGGAGCGAGGGCGGCATCTTCGGCGTGCCGGACGCGCTGACGATCGACTCCATGCGCCTGCTCGCCGAGACCGAGGGCATCCTCACGGAGACGGCCGGGGGCGTGACGCTCGCGGCCCTGCGGACCGCGATCGAGCAGGGATCCGTCGGCCGCGACGACGAGGTCGTCCTCGTCATCACCGGCAACGGCCTGAAGACGCTGGACGCGATCGGTGGCGACGTCTCGCTCCCGGAGCCCATCGCGCCCACGTTCGACGCATTCGAGGCGTGGTGGGGGGTTCGCGAGGAGCGAGCCGCGGCGTAGGATTGGAACGCACCCGGCCGCGATCCGGCCGCCGTCGTTCCGAAGGGGGATCCATGCGCCGTCACGCCATCGCCCGCAGGCTGTTGCCTGCGTTGCTCGCGAGCTTCGCGCTCGCGTCGCTCGCCGTGCCGGCCGCGGCCGCGGCCAATCCTGCCAACGACGCCTTCGCGAACAAACAGCCGATCGCGACGCTGCCCTACAGCGACAGCCGCGCGATCGACGGAGCCACCGGTGAGGCATCCGAGCCGAATCCCTACTGCGCGGAGAGCGCGTCTCCTCCCGATGCGACGGTCTGGTACAGCTTCAAGCCCGCATCGACCATGACGGTCCGTGCCGACACCTCCGGCAGCGGATTCTCCACGGAGATCGCGGTCTACACGGGCTCCTCGATCGGCAGCCTCGCCCTCGTGGACTGCAACTGGCAGGTCGAGCAGGACGACCTGACGACCTCGAGCCTGGCGTGGAAGGCCCTGAAGAACGTGACCTACCGGATCCAGGTCATGGACGACAGCGACGACATCGCCGGAACGCTCCACTTCCACGTGCAGAAGGTCGCTTCGCCGTCGAATGACAGCTTCGCCCACGCGAAGACCGTCGGCTCGCTGCCCTTCCACGCGTCGTTGTCCAACCGCAATGCCACCTATGGCCTCGAGGAGCCGGTGCCCGGTTGCGCGCCGGTGGGAGCCACGGCCTGGTACACCTTCACGCCGTCACACACGGGCGCCATCCAGGTCCACACGCTCTCGAGCGACTACGACACGGTCCTGGCGGTCTACCGGGGAACATCCGTTGGCTCGCTCGCCCAGGTCGCCTGCAACGACGACACCTCGGGCGGATACGACGGGTTCCAATCGCTGGTCACCTTCCGCGCCGTGAAGGGCAGGACCTACTCCGTCCAGGTGGGCGGCTACACCGCGGCATCCGGCGACACGGAGCTGACCATCAAGGGAGTCACGCCGCCCGGCAACGATGCGTTCGCCGGCGCGACACCCCTCCCGCCCCAGGAGACCATGGTTCCCACCCGCAAGGCCACGTTCCAGGCAGGCGAGCCGGAAGCCAGCTGCGTGGACCTGCCCGGCGCGACGCGCTGGTACACGTTCGTGCTGGGGGCCCCGGTCACGGTCTCGATGACCGTCTCGGCCGAGGACACAGACGCCTTCGGGGCGATCTACTCGGGGTCCGCGCTCTCCAGTCTGTCGGAGGAGCTCTGCGTGCTCGCCGGTCCCGGCGATTCCGTCGCGCTCGACGCCGGCACGTATCACGTCCAGGTCGGCGGCGCCGATTCCGACTCCGGGGTCATCTACCTCCAGGTCGCGATCCCATGATGGAGAGGCACCCGTTCATGACGTCCCGCATGTCCATCCGCAGCCTGGCCGCGGCCACCCTGCTCAGCCTCTGCCTCGGGGCGTTCGTCGCTCCCACGGTTTCCGCGGCGCCGCCGAGCAACGACGACTTCTCCGCGCGGACCTCGATCGGCTCCGTCCCTGCGAACGTGACCCAGAGCATCGCCGAGGCGACGATGGAGGGCAGCGAGCCTGCGTCGAAATGCCTCCAGGACCACGCCGGTCCGGAGGGGAGCGTCTGGTTCCAGTACACGCCCACCACCACCGTCACGGTTCGCGCCGACACGATCGGTAGCGACTTCGCCGGCGGCATCGCCGTCTACACGGGGTCGTCCCTGGGCGCATTGAGCCTCGTCGACTGCGCGGACGAGATCGACCAGGACGACCTGGTGCAGGCTTCCAGCCTCACGTGGGTCGCGCACGCCAACGTCGCCTACAAGATCCAGGTCCTCACGTTCGAGGACCCGGCGGGGAGGACGCTCGAGCTCCACCTCCGGAAGGTGACGCGGCCGTCCAACGACGACGCAGCCGCGGCAACGACCATCGGGAAGCTGCCGTTCAGCGCCAGCTTCTCGAACCGGAGCGCCACGCACCCGTCCACACAGCGCGAGGCATCGTGCGACGACATCGGCGCCGACACCTGGTTCCGCTATACCGCGCCGAAGAACGTCACCATCCAGGTCGACACGCTGGGCAGCGACTACGACACGATCCTGGCCGTCTACAAGGGGACGTCGGCCGCTTCGCTGAGCGACATCCTCGGTGCCTGCAACGACGACACCAGCAGGGGCTACGACACCTACCAATCGCTGGTCACGTTCAAGGCCGCCAAAGGCAAGACCTACTTCTTCCAGGTCGGTGGCTGGCACAGCAGCTCCGGGAACACCGAGCTGACGCTTCGGGCGGTGACGCGACCGTCCAACGACGATTACGCGACGGCGGAGCCGATCGAGCTCGACTCGCTCTCGCCCAGCGTCACGACGCGGAAAGCCACCTGGCAGCCGACCGAGCCGGTCCCTCCGTGCGCGACGTTCCCCGGCGCGACACGCTGGTACAGCGTGGTGCTGGGTGGGACCAGCTCCCTGAACATCCAGGTTGGTTCGTCATCCGACGAGCACATGTTCGCCGCGGTCTACTCGGGCTCCAGCCTTGGAGGGCTCTCGTCCGAGGCCTGTGCCCTCGAAGGCGTCCCCGACGACACCGGTGCGCTCCCTGCCGGCACGTATCACGTGCAGGTCGGCGGCAGCGACGCGACATCCGGCAAGATCGTATTCGTGGTCTCGGAGAACCCGTGACGGCGAGCTCCAGGGTCATCGCGACCGAAATGGCACCGTCGCGGCTTGACAGGCCGTGGCATAGTGCGCGGACCATGAACTTCAACCTCGTCGTATCGAAGCGCAAGCTCGAGCGGCCCTGCCGGGAGGCAGCGGCCTAGCGGGCTTCGCGCGTCACACGACGCGACAGGGAGCCTGCCGGGCAGGCTCCCAGGGCCGCAGACACCAGGGTGGTGACTGCGGCCTTTTTGTGTGCATCGAGCACATCGGAGCCGGACCCGACCAGCAGCTCCTCAACCGACCAGAGGGAGCATCACGATGCGAGCACTCATCACGGGCACCGGGAACATGGGACGCGCCATCCGCTCGGCGCTGGAGGAACGCAGCGACGAGGTCGCGGCGTTCGTCGGCCGCCCCGGGCCGGACAGCGCGCCGCGGCCCGAGCCGCGGACGCTGGGACGCGTGGACGTCTGCTTCGAGTTCAGCCACGCGTCGAGCCTGATGCAGAACGTGGACTACGCCCTGCGGGCGGGTTGCCGCGCGCTGGTCGTCGGCACGACGGGCTGGAGCGCCGATGTGGCGGTCCAGTCGGCACTGGACGAGCGCCTGGCCGAGTCGAACGCCCGGGCCGTGGTCGCTCCAACGTTCAGCCTCGGCGCGATCCTGTTCGCGGAGCTCGCCGTCGAGGCGGCGCGTCTCTTCGGCCGGTTCGAGGAGTACGACCCGTACGTGTTCGAGTGGCACCGCCGCGCCAAGGCGGACCGGCCGAGCGGCACGGCGCTGTCGATCGCGAACCGCCTGATTCCGCACCTCCCCGCCAAGCGGCGTGCCCTGCTCGCGGACGGGCCGGGCGCGCCCGAACGCGACACCCTGGAGGTCGTGGCGCTGCGCGCCGGCGCCTCGCCCGGGATGCACGTCGTCGGCTTCGACGCTCCAGGGGAGTCGATCGAGCTCCGCGTCACGGCGCGCGACCGGTCGGCGTACGTGTCGGGCGCTCTGCTTGCGGCGGACCGCCTCCTCGCCGAGCCGGCCCGAGCGCCCGGCCTGATCCCGTTCGACGCGCTCGTGCGCGAGCTGGTGACCACCCAGTCCGAGCTCGCCGTCGCGTGACCCATCCGACCGACATGGAAGACCACCGAACACCACCGACGGAAAGGAGATCCCGATGACCCGCACGACGACCACCCCCACCCTCCGCGGCGCCTTCACCGCCCTCGTCACCCCGTTCCGCAGGGACGGCTCCCTCGACGCAGAGGCCTTCCGCAACCTCGTCTCGTGGCAGGTGCTGGCGGGCATCGACGGGCTCGTGCCGTGCGGCACGACCGGCGAGTCGCCCACGCTGACGGAGGACGAGCGCGAGACCGTCATCGGCATGGCCGTCGAGGCCGCCCGCGGCTCGCGAGCCCAGGGCCGCGTCACCGTGATCGCCGGAACGGGCACGAACGACACGCGGGCGACGATCGCGGCCACGCGCCGCGCCGCGGAGCTCGGCGCCGACGCCGCCCTCGTCGTGACGCCCTACTACAACCGGCCGGACCAGCGGATGCTCGAGGCGCACTACCGCGCGGTCGCCGACGACGGTGCGCTCCCGGTCGTGGTGTACAACGTGCCGTCGCGGACGGGCACGAACGTGGAGGCGGCCACGCTGCTCCGGCTGGCCGAGCATCCCCGGATCGTTGCCGTGAAGGAGGCCTCGGCGAACCTCGACCAGATCGCCACGATCCTCCGCGACCGGCCGGAGGGCTTCAGCGTCCTCGCCGGGGACGATGCGTGGACGCTGACGGTGCTGGCACACGGCGGCGATGGGGTCGTGTCCGTGGCGTCGAACGAGATCCCATCCCAGATGACGGCACTCTGCGCCGCGGCGCGGGTCGGCGACTGGGAGGAGGCGCGACGGCTCCACGAGCGCTACCTGGATCTCTTCCGCATCAACTTCATCTCGCCCAACCCAGTGCCGGTGAAGGCCGCCCTGGCAGCCATGGGCCTGGCCACCGACATGGTCCGGCAGCCGCTGCTGCCGCTCGCCGACGAGCACCGGGCACGTCTTCACGCCGTGCTGGACGCGGCCGGCCTGATCCCCGCCGAAGCGGCCGTGGCGTGATGACGCTGGCCACGACGACCGGCCTCCGCGCTCGCCTGGAGCGGCTCTCGGCAGAGTGGCAGTCGGCCGGCGGCGCCCCGTCGGACGACCTCGTGTCGGAGGTCCGCGCCGGCGTCGCCGAGCTGCTCGGCGAGCTGGAATCCGGCTCGCTGCGAGCCGCCGAGCCCGACGCGGACGCCGTTGGCGGGTGGCGCGTCAACGCCTGGGTGAAGCAGGGCATCCTGCTCGCGTTCCGGCTGCCGGAGCTGCGGGACTATCGCGCCGGGGACATCTTCGCGGCGCGCGACCGGGCCGCGGTCGGCGTCGTGGATCTGCTGGACGGCGCGGCGGCGCGGGCCGCGGTGGCCGCGGGCGCACCGATCCGGGTCGTCCCGGGCGGCACCACGGTGCGTGCCGGCGCGCACCTCGAGCCGGGCGTCACCATCGTGCCACCCGCGTTCGTCAACGTCGGGGCGTGGGTCGGGCGTGGCTCCATGGTCGACTCCCACGCGCTCGTCGGTTCGTGCGCCCAGGTCGGGGAACGCGTCCACCTTTCGGCCGCCGTCCAGGTGGGCGGCGTCCTGGAGCCGGCCGGCGCGCGCCCGGTCATCGTGGAGGACGACGCATTCATCGGGGGCGGCTGCGGCCTCTACGAGGGCGTCGTGGTGGGCCGTGGCGCCGTCCTCGGCGCCGGGGTCATCCTCACGGGGCAGGGCCGGCTGGTCGACCTCGTGGACGGGCGCGAGCTCCGCGGCACGCCCGACGCACCGCTCCGGGTGCCGGACGGCTCCGTGGTCGTGCCGGGTTCGCGTCCCGCGGCCGGAGCGTTCGCGGCGGCCAACGGGATCGCCGTGGCCGTGCCGGTGATCGTCAAGCGTCGTGACGCGTCCACCGACGCGCGCACGGCGCTGGAAGGCGCGCTCCGATGACGGCCGTGATGGATGCCGCTGTCGCAAGCGAGCCGCGAATCGTCGCGGGGGAGCGGCTTGCCGGCGTCGATCCTCAGGACCTC
The DNA here is from genome assembly GCA_034667005.1 of Chloroflexota bacterium. Taxonomy (GTDB): domain Bacteria; phylum Chloroflexota; class Limnocylindria; order Limnocylindrales; family CSP1-4; genus JAFMJV01. The sequence continues at coordinate 45,885 of JAXDKU010000139.1, read as the reverse complement.
GCAGGCCTCTACGGCACGCCTTTCTTCCTCTACGACCTGGACGTGCTCGCGGATCGCGTCGCGCTGCTGCGCCGCGCGCTGCCGCCCAACGGGGACCTCGCGTTCGCGGTCAAGGCGAATCCGTCGCTGGCCGTGCTGTCGCGCCTGGCGCGCTTGGGCGTCGGCGCGGACGTTGCATCGGCCGGGGAGCTCCAGGCGGCCATCCGTGCCGGCATCGCCCTGGAGCGAATCGTCTTCACCGGCCCCGGCAAGACCGACGCGGAGCTCGGCGGCGCGCTGCGCCTGGGCGTCCGCGCGATCACCGTGGAGTCCCTGGACGAGCTCGACGCGCTGATCGAGCTGGCCGGCGTGGCGCACCCCGGCCAGGGGCTGATGCTGCGCCTGGCCGTCGACGGCCACGCCGAGAGCACGCCGATCATCGGCGCCGGTTCGGCCAAGTTCGGGCTCCTCCCGGAGGAGGTCGACGAGGCGATCGACCGCCTGCACCGATCTGGCGCCGCCTTCGGGCCGGGCTCGCCGTACCAGCTGCTTGGCCTGCACGCGTTCGGCGCATCCAACGTCCTCGACGCGGACGCGCTGCTCGACGGCATCCGCAGCCTGGCCGAACGGGCCGAAGCCGTCAGCCAGCGCCACGGCCTGCCGATCCAGCTGCTCGACGGCGGGGGCGGCCTCGGAATCCCGTACGGCGACGACCAGCAACCGCTCGACCTCGAGCGCCTGCGCGACGGCCTGGCCACGGAAACCGCGTCCTGGGTCGAACGTCCCGCGCTCGCGAGGGCGCGGCTCGTGCTCGAGCCGGGGCGGTGGCTCGCGGGGCCGATCGGCGCCTACGTCGTCCGGGTCGTCCGGGTGAAGCCTCGGGGAGACCGCGTCATCTGCGTCGTCGACGGCGGCATCCACCAGCTGGTGCGGCCCGCGCTCATCGGCCAGTCGCAGCGCGTGGTGCGAGTCGGCGCGGCTGCCGTGGACGAAGGCCGGCCGGAGCGCCGCGTGGACGTCGTCGGGCCGCTGTGCACCGGGCTCGACGTGCTCGCCACGGACGTGCGGATGCCGGAGCCGCGCACCGGGGACCTGCTGTGCATCATGGACACGGGCGCCTACGGCTTCACGGAGTCGATGCCCTTGTTCCTGTCGCATCCGCAGCCGGCCGAGCTGGTGGCGGCGAACGGTCGTGCTGGCGCAGCCCGGCTGCGGTCGGAGCCGGCGGATGGGCTCAGCCGCCAGCTGGTTCCGTTTCGCTGATCCAAGCGGACCAGAGCCCGTAGAACCGGACCCTCGCATCGAACGGAGCGGGGCCATCGCGTCAAGCGGGCGCGGAATTCTCCTCGTCTTCGATCCCCAACCGCTCGGCGGCGGCGGCCAGGGCTGCGCGGACGCGATGCGGCGCCGTGCCACCGATGACGTCGAAGCGGGCCAGTGCGGCCTCCAGGCCGGCGGCGGCCCGGATCCGGTCCGGTGCATCCGGGTCGCTGGCGAGGGCGCGCGCCGTGTGGTCGTCGGACCCCATCAGCGCGTCGGCGACGATCTCCTCGTCGACCTCGTCGAGCCCGATCCCGCGCCGCTCCGCCTCCGCCACGATCCCGCCGACGATCTGGTGTGCGGAGCGGAACGCGATGCCTTCCTGCGAGAGCGCGTCCGCGACGGATGTCGCGGTGATGAAGCCGTGCTCGACGGCGGCGAGCAGCCGCTCGCGATCCACGCTCAACGAGGCGACCGCTCCCGCGAGCACGGCGAGCGAGGAGTCCAGGACGTGCAGCGCGTCGAAGAGCGCGGGCTTGTCCTCCTGGAGGTCCCGCTGGTAGCCGGCCGGAAGGCCCTTCAGCAGCACGAGCACGGTCGTCAGCTCGCCGATCACCCGGCTGGTGCGGCCGCGGACCAGCTCCGCGGGATCCGGGTTGCGCTTGTTGGGCATCATCGAAGAGCCCGTCGAGAAGGAGTCCGAGAGCCGCACGAACCCGAAGGCCGGCGTCGACCACCAGACGATCTCCTCGGCCAGGTGCGAGAGGTGCGTCATGGCCAGGGCCGCGTCGGCGAGCAGCTCGACCACGAAGTCGCGGTCGCCGACGGCATCGATCGAATTGGCCGTCACGCCCTCGAAGCCGAGCTCCGCGGCGACGGAGGCACGGTCGATGGGGTGGCCCGCGCCGGCGAGCGCCCCAGAACCGAGCGGGGAGAGGTTCAACCGTCGTCGAGCGTCGCTGAACCGGCCGCGATCGCGCTCCAGCATCTCCACGTAGGCGAGGAGGTGGTGCGCCAGCAGAACCGGCTGCGCCGGCTGCGCGTGCGTGTGGCCGGGCATCACCGTCGCGGCCTCGCGGAGGGCGACCGTGACGAGGGCACGCTCCAGGTCGAGCAGCCGCTCGTCCAGCTGATCGACGCGGCGACGCGACCAGAGGCGCAGGTCCGTCGCGACCTGGTCGTTCCGGGACCGTCCCGTGTGGACCTTTCCTCCCACCGGGCCGACGCGTTCGGTGAGCGCCATCTCCAGGTTGAGGTGGACGTCCTCCAGCTCCGGGTCCCACGCGAAGGTGCCAGCCGCGACCTCCTCGTCGAGCGTTCGCAGCCCCTCGAGGAGCGCCGCGGTCTCCTTGGGCGTGAGGAGGCCCGCGCGCCAGAGCCCGCGCACGTGGGCGACGCTGCCGCGGATGTCGTCGGCCGCGAGCTCTTGGTCGATCTCGATGGATCGCGAGAAGTCGGCCGCCAGCGGATCGGACCCGGCGGCGAAGCGTCCGCCCCAGGCCCTCACGGCCGGAGGCGCAGTTGGAGTCCCCTGCCCCCCGGCATTCCAGTCAGCGGGCGTTCACCTCAGCCTGCCTTGACTTCCTGGGGCGCGTCGGCGACCTCCACGGACAGCCCGTTGAGCAGCGGCTCGGTCCAGCTCCAGGCTGAGCCGTGTCGCGCCGCCTCGGTCTTCAAGGGGAGCCCGAAGATGCGGATGAAGCCGACCGCGGCCTCGTGATCGAACGCATCCTCCTCGTCGTACGTCGCCAGGGCGCGGTCGTAGAGCGAGTCGTCGGAACGGCGCCCGACGATGACGGCACTGCCATGGTCCAGTCGCATGCGCACCTGGCCGTTCACGACCGTCTGGGATGCGGCGACGTACGAGCGCAGGTCGCGCTCCAGCGCGCTGAACCAGAGGCCGTCGTAGACGTCCTGGGCGACCTGATCGCTGACCATCCGGTTGAAGCGCAGTGACTGCTTGCTCAGCGTGAGCCCCTCGAGAGCAGCGTGGGCGGCGTGGAGGATCACGGCCGCCGGCGCTTCGTAGATTTCACGACTCTTGATGCCGACCAGTCGATCCTCAACATGGTCTATACGGCCGACGCCGTGCTTGCCCCCGAGCCCGTTCAGCCGATCGACCAGCTCGACCGCGGGCAGCAGCTCTCCATCGATGGAGACCGGGACGCCGCCGTCGAAGCCGATGACGACCTCCGCGGGCACCTCGGGCGCGTCGCCCGGGTTCACGGTCCACTCGTAGACGTCGTTCGGGGGTGTCGCCCAGGGGTCTTCGAGGATGCCGGTCTCGATCGAGCGACCCCACAGGTTCACGTCGATGGAGTACGGGGACGACTTCGTTACCGGGATCTCGATGTTGCGCGCCTGCGCGTACTCGATCTCCTGGTCGCGCGAGAGGCCCATGCCGACCCGCATGGGTGCGACGACCTCGAGCTTCCGGTCGAGCGCGTGAACGGCCACGTCGAAACGCACCTGGTCGTTGCCCTTCCCGGTGCAGCCATGCGCGACGGCGTCGGCACGCTCCCGGTTGGCCACCTCGACGAGCAGCTGCGCGATCAGCGGGCGGGCGAGCGCCGTGGCGAGCGGGTAGACGCCCTGGTACCTGGCGTTGGCCTGGAGGCTCGGCCAGACGAACTGGCGGACGAACCGGTCGCGGGCGTCGACCACGTAGGCGCGCGATGCGCCGGCGCTCATGGCACGCTGGGCAACACCCTCGCGCAGCGACCCGCCGCCGACGTCAACGGTCAGCGTGACGACCTCGACCCCGTACTGCTCGCGCAGCCACGCCACAGCGACCGACGTGTCGAGCCCGCCGGAGTAGGCCAGGACCACTTTCTTCACGGTTGTTTCCTCCGCAGCGGCGTAGCGGCGCTGCTGCGCGATGCGTTTCCTCGGCACGCCTTCGGCGCCCCCTGCGCGCGAAGTCGAGCACGGCGCACGTGGGGGATCACGGTCCTGCATTAACATGCGTCGCGGCCGACAGTATTGCATACCCATGCAGCATCTGTCATGCTCGGCGGGTGACCGTTCCCTTCGCGCGCCCGGTGGCGCACCTCCTCTCCATGGCCGACCTCGATCCCGCATCGATCGAGGAGACGCTCGAGCATGCTGCTGCGCTGAAAGCTGGTCGCCCTCCCACGACCGCTGGCGCTCCCCTGGCCGGCCGCTCGGTCGCGTTGATCTTCGAGAAGCCCAGCCTGCGCACGCGGGTCAGCTTCGAGGTGGGGATCTCGCGACTGGGCGGCCAGCCGATCTCCCTGCACGACAGCGAGATCGGCCTCGGCGTCCGGGAGTCGGTGCAGGACGCCACGCGCACGCTCGAGCGGTACGTGGACGCGATCGTGGCACGCGTGCGGGACCATTCGCTGCTCGAGCAGATGGCCGAGGTCGCCTCGATCCCCATCGTCAACGCGCTCAGCGACGTCGAGCATCCCTGCCAGGCGCTGGCGGACGCATTGACGCTCCAGGAGCAGCTCGGCGATCTCCGCGGCCGGCAGCTCGTCTTCGTCGGGGACGGCAACAACGTCGCGGCCTCGCTGATCCTCGTCGGCGCCTCGCTGGGCATGAACGTCCGTGCCGTGACCCCGACGGGCTACGAGCCCGACCCGTCCATCGTGGAGCGCGCCGTGCTCATCGGCCGCGGCACCGGCGCGCGCATCGAGCTGATGCACGACCCCGTCGCCGGCGTGCGGGGCGCGGACGCCGTCTACACCGACGTGTGGACGAGCATGGGCCACGAGGCGGAGCAGGAAGCGCGGCAAAGGGCGTTCCCGCCGTATGCGCTCACGGCCTCGCTCATGGCCAACGCCCCGGACGCGATCGTCATGCACTGTCTGCCGGCGCACCGCGGTGAGGAGATCGACTCCGAGGTCCTGGACGGCCCGCGGAGCGTGGTGCTGGATCAGGCGGAGAACCGCCTGTGGGTGCAGATGGCCGTGCTCCAGCGCCTCATCCGCCCGAGGCGCGCGACCCTCGGCTATCCGGAGCCCGTCCAGCTGCCGCTCGCAATCGGGTCCCGAACGACGGGTCGTCCAGCGCGCGGCTGAGCGCGGCCGGCGCGGCTCCGTCCGCGATCACCACCTCGATCGAAGCGCGCGCACCCGCGGCCGAGTCGGCCAGCTCGTCGGTCTGCGCGAGCGCGAGGGCACGCAGCCCCGAACGGACCTTGGGCACCATCCCCGAGCCGATCACGCCCTGCTCGATGAGCCGTTCGGCCATGGCCGCGTCCAGGCTGGGGATGCGCTTGCCGTCCGCGCCGCGCACGCCGTCGGCGTCCGTCAGCAGGATCAGCCGTGCATGCAGTCCCGCGGCGAGCCCTGCCGCCACCTCGTCGGCGTTCACGTTGCAGACGATGCCGTTCTCGTCGGTGGCGAGCGGCGCGACCACCGGAAGCTTGCCCGCGGCGAACAACGCGTAGAGCACCGTCGGCCGCGCGCCGACGACCGTGGCCACACGCCCGAGCGACGGGATCCGCTCCGCGATCAGGAGCCCGCCGTCGACCCCGCTGAGGCCGACCGCGTCCGCGCCGAGGTTCCGCAGCGTGGCCACGAGCTCGGTGTTGACGACGCCGCGCAGGACGGCCACAGCGACCTCGAGGGCTCGATCGTCCGTGACGCGGAGGCCGGCCTCGAAACGCGTCTCGACGTCCAGCCGGGCGAGCCACTCGGTCACCCGCTTTCCGCCGCCGTGCACGATCACCAGGTCGTGCGTGGCGGAGACCGAGGCCACCTCCTCGAGCACCGCGCGCTGCTCGGCCAGCGTCGTGCCGCCGAGCTTGACCACCAGCAGCTCGCGCCCGGCGTACCCCGCGGGGCCGGCCATCAGGTCGAGTACTCGGAGTTCTCGGTCACATAGGTCTCGGTGAGATCGCAGCCAAACGCCTCGCCGACCCCGTCACCGAGGCCGAGGTCGAGCGAGATGACCACCTCGTCCGCGCCCATCTGCTCCCGGACCGCAGCCCGATCGAACGCGACGGGCGCACCGGAGAACACCGGCACTCCGCAGATCGCGATCCGCAGCCTGTCGACGTCGATCTCGACGGGGGTGCCGCCGCGCCGGGCGGCCTCGCTGGCATCCAGGCCCGCCGTGGCGAGCGTCTCCGATCCCGCCAGCAGGGCATTGCCGGCGGCCCCGGCAATGCGGCCCCAGTTCGGATCGCGCCCGTGGACGGCGGCCTTGACCAGGCTGCTCGCCACAACCGAGCGAGCCACGGCGCGCGCGTCCGCGTCGTCCTCGGCGCCCGTCGCGACGACCGTGATCAGCGTCGTGGCCCCCTCGCCGTCCGCGGCCTGCTGGCGGGCCAGCGAGCGTGCCACCGCCTCGATCGCGCCGGCAAGGACGAACCATTCCGGCGTGCCGGCCGCGATCGGGCCCGCCCCCGACGCGCCCGACGCCACCAGCAGCACCGTGTCATTGGTGCTGGTGTCGCCGTCCACGGTCAGCTGGTTCCAGGTGCGCGCGACGGCGGGCCGCAGGATCGCGGAGAGCGCCGCGGGCTCGGCGGCCGCGTCCGTGAGGACGAACGACAGCATCGTGGCCATGCGCGGATGCATCATCCCGACACCCTTGGAGATGCCCGAGACGGTGACCTCGACGGCCGTGCCGTTCGCGTCCGGCAGCCGCACGCGGACCGTGGCCGCCTTGGCCCGTGAATCGGTGGTCCGGAGCGCCTCGGAGACCTGCGCGTAGGCCGCGTCGTCCGAGCCGAGGCCGGTGGCCACGAGCTCCCGGATGCGGGGCTCGATCCGATCGACCGGCAGGCGCGTGCCGATCAGCCCCGTCGCGACCGCCAGCGTCCGCTCGAGGTCGGTGCCGACCGCGTCCGCCAGCGTCCGGGCGAGACGCTCCTGCTCCGCCATGCCCTCCGCGCCCGTCGCGGCATTGGCGCAGCCGCTGGTCGAGAGGATCGCCTGGACGTACCCGTGGCCCGTGCCGCCGTCCGGGCTGGTGGCCGCGAGATGGCGGCGGTCGAGAAGCACGGGCGCGGCCGGGACGCGATTGGTCGTGAACGTGCCCGCGACCGCGGCAGGTTCCCCGTCCACCACCACGATCGCGAGGTCCGGCCGGCCGGACGCCTTGATCCCGGCGGCGACGGCGCCCGCGCGAAATCCTCGTGGGAGGGCGGCCCGAAGCTCGACGACAGGCAGGCTCTGGCGAGTCGCCGCCCCGGAGATGGCCGGCGTCACGGGGCGAGTGGCAGCTGCTCCAGCCCGCTGGTCTCCGGCAGCCCGAAGAGCAGGTTGAAGCACTGCACTGCCTGCCCCGCGGCACCCTTTACGAGGTTGTCCGTGACGCCGATCGCGCGAATCCGGCCGCTGCGCTCGTCCAGCGTGACGTGAACGCGGGCCTGGTTGCTCCCGAGCACCTGGCCGGTACTGACGGGCGAGTCGGCGACCTCGACGAAGGGCTCCCCGAGGTAGGCGTCGCGGTAGAGCGAGCGCAGCTCGGCGGCGCCGATGGGCCGCGTCGGGCGCACGTGGCAGGCGCTCAGGATTCCCCTCGTCATGGGCACGAGATGCGGGAGGAAGTCCACCCCCCGAGCGCCGGGGTTCACGGTGGCGGCGTCCGCCATGCCGCGAGACGCCCCGGCCGCTCCGAGCCAGGCAAGCTCCTGCTCGATCTCCGCGACGTGGCGGTGGCCGTCGATGCCGTACGCCTTGACGCTCTCGTTGACCTCCGAGAACGTGAGCTCGGGCTTCGGCTCGCGCCCCGCGCCGGAGACGCCCGTCTTCGCGTCGATCACGAGGTCTCCGATCAGACCCTCCCGCGCGAGGGGCGCCAGCGCCAGCAGCGAGGTCGTCGGGAAGCAGCCCGGGCTGCCGACGATCGCGCGGTCGCTGCCGGCGAGCGCCACCAGCTCGTCGCGGTGAAGCTCGGGCAGCCCGTAGACGGCGCCGGCCAGCAGCTCCGGCCGCGGGTGCTCGAAGCCGTACCAGCGAGGGTAGTCGGCGGGATCGTGCAGGCGGAAGTCGGGCCCGAGGTCGATCACGCGGGTGCCGCGCCCGGCGATGTCCGGGACGATCTCGGCGGCCGCGCCATGCGGGAGCGCCAGGAAGACGGCGTCAGCCTCCGGAATGGCCGCGTCGATGCGATGGCCCGTACGAGCCAGGTGCGGATGGATCCCGGCGATCGATTCGTCCTGGCGTCCGCGTCCCTGGAGGCCGACGATCCGGACGTTGGGATGGCGGTCAAGCAGCCGCACCAGCTCTCCGCCGACATACCCCGTGGCGCCGATGATCGCCACGCGGATGCGCGCGCTACCGGCGCTGCCGGGCATGCCGAAGGGCTCGATCGAGGGCTCCGGATCGCGCCGCGCGGTCGCCTGTGTCATCGCATGACTATACGACGTGCTGCATACTCGCCGAATGGACGACGCAGGGCTGCTGCCGCAGGCCCAGATACCCGATTTCCAGATCCCGGAGGCCGGGCACACGCTCACCGCGGTCAGCGTCCGGGCGACCGCCAAGGCGGATCTCGTGGAGATCCTCGTGCGGCTGCGGGAGCTCGGGGCGGAGGTCGTGACGGTCAACTCGTTCCCGGCGACGCGCGGCGAGCCGGACGTCACGCGGGTGTTCGACATCGAGCTGCGTGACTGCGATGCGGAGCTCGCGGCGGCGGCTGCGGGCAGCGTGCCCGGCGTGGTGGTCGCGGAGTCGCGCCCGACGCTCGGCCAGATCTTCGGCAAGCGCGTCATCGTCATCGGCGGCGGTGCCCAGGTGGCCCAGGTGACGCTCGGTGCCGTCAGCGAGGCGGACCGGCACAACCTGCGTGGCGAGCGGATCAGCGTCGACACGATCGCGCTGGTCGGCGAGAAGGAGATTGCCGCCGCGGTGCGGGCGGTGGCGGACCTGCCGCGCGCGCACATCCTGGTGCTCGCGGGCTCGATCATGGGCGGCGAGATCACCCTGGCCGTGCGCGAGCTCCAGGCCGTCGGCATCCCCGTCGTCTCGCTGAACCAGGTGGGCTCGGTCACCGACGCGGCCGACCTGGTCGTGACCGATCCCGTCCAGGCGGGCACCATGGCGGTCATGGCGATCGCCGACACGGCCCGCTTCACGCTCGACCGCCAGCGCGGCCGGCGCTACTGAGCTTCATCTCCATCCCACCGCGACCGCACCGAAGGACCGAACTGCGATGACCGACACGCTCGTCAAGTCAGCCACCTCCGCCTCGGAGGAGCTGGCCGCGCGCTCCGACGCGCACCTCTCCCCGGTGATGGCGCGCTACTTCCAGACGGCCTGGACGCGAGGCGAGGGGCACCGCCTCTACGACGCGGATGGGAAGGTCTACCTCGACTTCGCCTGCGGCATCGCGACGACGGTCCTCGGCCACCAGCACCCCGCCGTGACCGCGGCTGCGCATGCCCAGATCGACCAGCTCTGGCACATGTGCAACGGGCTCGGCTACCTGGAGCCCGTGACGCAGCTCGCCGACGCCTTGGCGGAGGTGCTGCCCGCGGGGCTCGACTCCGTCTTCTTCGGCAACTCGGGCACGGAGGCCATCGAAGGTGCGATCAAGCTGGCGCGGCGCTCGACGGGGCGCGGCTGGGTGATCGGCTTCGCCGGCGGCTTCCACGGGCGGAGCTACGGCTCGCTGAGCATGACCTCGAGCAACCTCAACTACCGGGTCGGGCACGGGCCGTTCCTGCCCGAGACGTTCATCGCGCCGTTCCCCGCCGCCTACCGCGACTTCGGCGGCGACGAGGCGCTCGCGACCGAGGCATGCCTGGGCTTCCTCCGGACCGTCCTGGCGACGCAGATCCCGCCCTCCGAGGTGGCCGCGTTCCTGATCGAGCCCGTGCAGGGGGAGGGGGGGTACTACCCCGCGCCGGACGCGTTCCTGCGCGGCCTCCGGGAGCTGGCCGACGAGCACGGCATCCTGCTGATCGCGGACGAGGTGCAGACCGGCTACGGGCGGACCGGCCGAATGTGGGGCTTCGAGTCGTCAGGGATCGTGCCGGACATCATCACGCTCGCCAAGGGCATCGCCAACGGCCTGCCGCTCGGTGCGGTGGTTGCCTCCCGGCAGCGCATGGAGCGCTGGGGCCGCGGCGCGCACGGGTCCACGTTCGGCGGAAATCCCGTCGCCTGCGCGGCGGGCGTGGCCGTCTTGGAGGAGATCCGCTCGGCCGAGCTGGTGGACAACTCGGCGGCGCGCGGAGCCGAGCTGACGGCAGGCCTTCGCGAGCTCGCCGCGTCCGACGCGCGCATCGGCGACGTCCGCGGCCCCGGTCTGATGATCGGCGTGGAGCTGGTCAAGGCCGGCGGGACGGCCGATCCCGGCGGGACGGCCGAGCCCGACGGTGCTCTCGCCGACGCCGTCATGGCACGCTGCCTGGACGACGGCCTGGTGCTGCTCACCTGCGGCGCCGCCCACAACATCGTCCGCTGGATCGCGCCGCTCAACGTCACCTCGGCGGAGTGCCAGGAAGCGCTGGGCATCTTCAAGGGCGCGCTCGCGGCGGTGTAGTCGGGACGCAGTTGACTGGCTCCGAAACGGACGAGCTGTCCCAGGCCGAGCGGCATTACCGCGCGCGACTAGGGGAGGCCGACGCAGCTCTAGCCGAGGCCTCTGCGGGTCGCTCCCTACTCGAGCGTGGCCTGGACGCCGTTGCGCTTGTTCCCGGCGTGAGTCCCGCGGTTGGGCTCGTGGCAGCTGACATCAAGCGAGGACGCGATGCTTGGGTGGTGGAGGCAATCCGTCGGGTGATCGAAGCGGTGACGTTAGTCTCGGACGTTACACGAGGACGCATCACGAGCGATCCGGAGTTCCGGACCTACGTGGAACGGATCCTCGTAAGTGCAACCTCTGCCGAGCATCGCACCAAAATCGAGTATTACGAACAATTAGCCACGACCGCCGGACAAGCGTCGTTTGAACCGGACGACGACAGCGTTCGTCTTCTCGATACATTAGATGCCTTGACGCTGCGTCACCTGCGGATGCTGCGCCTCGCATCGGAGCCACATCGACTTCCCGATCCAGACGTTAGGAATCTGCGCACCTCGCTTGCGTCGGTGCTTCGCGCGGACGAAGACCGCGTTGATCTCGACTGGAGCGCCCTGAAGCGCAGTGGTGTCGTTACCGAGGCCAGTGCTGGCACACCTCGATTCACGTTGACCGAATTCGGGTTGACGTTCGAACGCGATGTCCTGGGGCGCCCGGCACCCATGGAGCGCTGGCTGGTCAGAGTCGACGGACCCTCGGAAGATTTGGAAACGCTTCTGCAGGAATTTGCGACCCCAAGTTCGGATCCGCAGCTCGTTCGAGAGATCGGGGGGATATGGATCCGGTCGGAGCGGTTTGGCTCGCTCGACGACGTCAGCTTGGTTCGTGCGGAAGCCGAGACATTCCTAGGTCGAATTCGGCTCGTTCGCCGAATCTCATCGGGGGATCACGGCCGGCTGGAGTTGGTAGAGATCGCAGAAACGAAAGAGGAAGGGGTCGTAGTTCATCCACAGCCGCATGAGCCAGAGAGCGCGGCGGCTCAGGGTCAGGCGGACGAATGGCCCACTCCGGCCTTCACCCCGATCATCGAGCGGGCAATGGCATCGGACGCGGATGTGGGCAGCGTCCTCGAGTGGCTGTTAGATGGCAGTTGGGAGGCGCTCGTTCGGCTGGTTAACAGGATCGAGGACGACTACGGCGGCCGCCTGACCGGGTACCCAGGCATAGACAGGGTGGCCATGGACCTGTTTGACGCCGCCGCGGTGGCAGGGTCGTTTGACCGGCCGCCTCCCGCGGCGCCTGAGGCCCTTGGAGCGGCAATTACGCGTGACGATGCGCGAGCCCTCGCGCGACACCATTTCCACGCTTGGCTGTATGGACGAGCGGGCGTTTGGCGTTGGCCCTTAGCTGCCCAACCCTCTTCATTACTCCCTTGCGTCCCGCGTCCATTTCCATCTCAAGAGGGTCGGTTGGACCGCCTACGGCCGGCGCATGGCCAACCAGCGCGCGAGGGAGGCTCCGATGACGAGTGAGTTCCGGGCGTTCCTGATCAAGTCCAACGCGCTCGCGCTGGCAATCGGCGTGATCATCGGGGCGGCGCTGGGGTCCGTCGTCACCTCTCTGGTCAACAACATCCTCATGCCGCCGATCGGGTTGCTCCTCGGCGGGCTGGACTTCACAGAGCTGAAAATCGTGCTGAAGGCGGCCACGAACGGCGATCCGGCAACGGAGGTCGCGATCCGCTGGGGCCTCTTCCTGAACGCGGTGATCGCGTTCGTGGTGATCCTCTTCATCGTCTGGCGGATCTCCAAGCTGCTGATCAAGGAACCGGACCCGGTCGAGGTCAAGACCTGCCCGTTCTGCAAGGAGCCGAACGCGCTGGACGCCTCGAAGTGCCGCGCCTGCGCCAGCGCGATCTGAGGCAGGCTCGGGCAGCGCCCGCGGCTGGTCCGCGGTGCGTGGCCCGTCGGCGTGGCGCCGCAACGGATCGGCGCAGCAGCGAGTCGGCGCACGAGCGGCGCGGCGCCCGAGCGCGCCAGCGGCCCAGCGCCGCAGCGGTCGAGCGGCCCGGCGGTTTTGAGGCCGTCGACAACGAGCAGGACGCCGCCCCTGAGGCGCGCTCCGCGGTGAACTCTCCGCAGAACGGCCGCAAACCACCGAAGTGAGCCACGGTGTGGCTCCCCGCCGAGGTCAGGGTCGCCCGGGGCCGTCGATCTCGACCTTGAGTTCCACCGATTTGCTGCAAGTCGGGCCCCGAGCTCGAACAGGCCTCCGATTTGCTGCAAGTCGGGCTCTGAGCCTTGGATAGGCCTTCGTCGGCCGAGGTTTCTGCCACATTCCCGTGGCACGGTCCTTACGCGGGTTTCTTGGGCCTGGAGGGCTACGTGAGTGTCGGCGCCGGACCTCGGCTATGCGCGGCTGAGCGTGAAATCTGCCGAACCAGCTGCCAGGCGCGCGAGTCGAGACCTCGGGTGGGGCTCAAGTCCGGCGTACGGCCCTCGCGGCGAGAATTTGGCGAGAACCGGTGCCCCGCCGATGGCATTGGCACCGCTCCGGCCGGCGGGCGACACGCCTCAACGGGTGCGGGCGCCCAGAACCCCCTTGTTCACGGCGATGTCGATGGCATCGTCAAGGCGACGGTTTTGTCGGCCCCACTGTGGCCCGTCCAGGTCGGTCGCGTCGGTGCGGCTGGCACTTGGGCGACCTTGCGGCTCGGAACGTCGATGACGTCGACATTCCGGCTCCGAAGCAGCACATGTACCTGGCGATCGCCGCGCAAGTGCATCCGGTGACGACAGCATCGACACGGCGCGACGCAGCGGGTGCCCCGCCGATGGCATTGGCACCGCTCGCGGCGGTCACAGGGGCGCGGCAGGGGCGCGAGCGCCGAGCGGCATCGGCACCGCTCGCGGCGGTTACAGCGGCGCGGCAGGGGCGCCGCTTCCGCATTGGGCAATCGGCGCGCGGTCGCGGGGCATGGCCACCCCGACGCGGGTGCGGCGGTATTGCCACCCGGACAGGGGTGCGGCGGTATTGCCACCCGGACGGGGGTGCGGCGGCATGGCCGCCCCGACGCGGGTGCGGCGGCATGGCCACCCGACTCGGCCACGGGACATGGCCAACGCGACGCACGCCAGAGCTCGCGCGGCGGCTAACTTACGGCCTACGGGGCCAGCTTCACCATCATCGATTCGCCCTTGGCGATGATCACGCGGGCGTAGCCGGCCAGCTCGCGGTCGAGCTGCTGGTCGCCCGTGTCGACGAGGAGCGGGCGGCCTTCGAGCGCGGCGAGCTTCGTGCGCGCGGCGATGACCGTGATGTGATCCGTGCCGACGGCCCGGATCACGGCAGGGCTCAGCTGCTGGTTGCCGCGGCCGAAGACGTAGCCCTGGCCGCCGATCACCGTCACGACGATCTGGGCGCCCGGAGCGCCCTCGCGGCCGAGCAGGTCGAGGAGCTGGCGCTCGCTCACGTCTGACGCCACGAGCTCCCGGTTGCGTACCACGTCCACGCCGAGCAGCGTCTTGGGCAGGCCGAGCGCCGTCATCACGGCACGCGGGGTCGTGCCCGGGCCGACGATGTAGAGGCGGTCGTCGGTCATCTGCTCCACGACGGCCCGCGCGATCGACGCGAGCGCAGCCTCCTCGCCCGTCTGGCCGCCCGACTTGAGGCTCTGGACCAGCCCGCTCTCGTTGGGCACCTTGAGGTAGCCGTAGAGCGCGGCCGAGACCCGTCCGGCACGCACCGCGTCCTCGTCGATGTCCATCACCTCCGCCTCGCGGTAGGAGCGGACGCGGCCGTCCAGCACGCGCATCGCGGCCTCGGCACAGCGGCGCGTGCTGATGGCGTAGACGGCGGAGTGGATCTTCACGCCGGCGGGGATGCCCAGGCAGGGGACGGTCGTGCCGACCGCGTCGCAGACGTCGCGTGCCGTTCCGTCGCCACCCGCGAAGAGCAGCAGGTCCACGCCGGAATCGCGCAGCTCGGCGGCGGCGCGCTGCGTGTCCCGGCCGGTGGTGTGTCCGTCGCGGATCGCCCCGATGACGGTCGGTATGAGCCCGGCGTCCCGCGCCGGACGCTCGCCCATCTCGCTCGGGTAGGTCAGCAGCTCGAAGCGAGCGGCATGCGGAGCGAGCTCGCGGAGCACCTGCCCCGCACGCACGTGCGCCTCCGGCTGCGCCCCCAGCTGCCGGGCTCGCTCCTGGAGCGCCTCGCCGTCGCTGCCTTTGAGGCCGACGCGCCCCCCGAGGCCCGCGACCGGATTGACGATCAGGCCGAAACGAAGACCCACGGCCGCTAGACCGCGAGCCTTCGCGCGTGAGCCGCGATCCGGCGGTACAGCGCCGTCAGACCTCCTGCTTGCGCTTGTAGGCGCGCCAGGTCATCGCCCAGCGCTTCGGATCGTCCAGCGCGGCCTCGTCGTTGCGGCGATGCGAGGACGACGCGTAGGGCGCCTCCTTCACGAAGTCGGGGTCGCGATAGCTCTCCTCGGATACCTGGCTGAGCGCCTCGTAGTACTCGTCCAGGTCCTCGACGGAGTAGGTCTCGCAGGGCTCGAGGGTCATCGGCTCGGGGATGATCCACGGGTGGTGGCTGGTCCAGTAGCTGGCGATGCCGAAGTCGATCAGCCGCCGGTTCACCTCGTCGGTGCCGATGCCCGTATCGTCCTTGAGCGTCTGCCACGAGTAGCGGACCTGCTCCTGGCGCCGGATGCCGTTGCCCTGGTAGGCGCTGGTGAGGCCGGGGACGGTGAGCAGCTTCTTCTCGAGGTAGTTGTTGTTGAGCACGGAGATGTCCGCGACCTCGCGCAGGCCGTCCGCGCCGAGCATCATCGTCCACGCGTACGCGCGCAGGACGTTGTTCGCGTTGCCGTAGAAGTCCTTGACCTTGCCGATGGTCTCCGGCCGGTCGTGGTCCAGGAAGTAGCGGGTCCCGTCGAACTCGACGGTGGGCGTCGGAAGGTACTTCGCGAGCGCCTCGATGCAGCCGAACGCGCCCGTGGCGGGCCCACCGGACGCGTGCGGCGTCGAGAACGTCTTGTGGACGTTGAAGTGGCACATGTCGAAGCCCGATTCCTTCGCGCGTGCCACGCCGAGGAACGCGTTCGCATTCGCCTGGTCGTAGAACGCGAGGCCGCCGGCCTCGTGCACGATGCGCACGAACTCGTCGACGCGCGGGTTGAAGATCCCGACGTCCTCGGGGTTGGTCATGAAGATCGCGGCGGTGCGGTTGGAGACCGCGGCCCGCAGCGCGTCGAGGTCGGGGATGCCGTTCTCGTCCGGCGGGAGGGTGATGATCTTGTAGCCGGCGGTGGCCGGCGCGGCCGCGTCACAGGGGTGCGAGAAGATCGTGGTGATCGTCTCGTCCCGCTGGTCGCCCTCGCCGCGCGCGGCGTGGTAGGCCCGCGCGATGGAGGCCGCCGTGAACACCGCGTGGTTGCCGCCGGAGGGCTGGAGGGTGAACCGGTCCATGCCGGATACCTCCTTCAGCATCTGCTCGAAGGCGTGGTAGATCTGGAGGATGCCCTGGACGGTGTCGTCGTCCTGGTGGGGGTGGAGGTCCGCGAAGTCGGGCTCGCCCACGAGGTCCTCGTTGACCCGCGGGTTGTACTTCATCGTGCAGGTGCCCTCACTGATGTCGTTCGTGAGGTTGGCACCCATCGTCTCCTGGGAGAGGTGGATCCAGTGCATCAGCACGTGCTTCTGGGAGACCTCGGGCAGGTTCGGCAGCTCCCTGCGGAGCATGCTTCCGAGCTCTCCAACGACGTCGCCGACGCGGTCGACGACGGCGCGCTCCACCGGCGGCGGGAGGATGCCGCGCACGCCCGGCACGGACATGTCGTAGATGATCGGCTCGTCCCAGCGGGCCTGCTGGAAGTTGCGCCGGACCTTGACGGTTGCCATCACGCGTACCTCTGGAGTCGCAGGGTGATGTGGAGGCCGGCGCTCATGCGGTCACCGCACGGAGCGCCGTCGCCAGCGCGTCGATGTCCGCCTGGGTGTGCACCTCGGTGACGCAGTAGAGCGCGCTCTGTCCGAGCTCGGGGAAGTCGCGGCTGAGGTCGTGGCCGCCGAACACGCCGTGGTCCAGGAGCGCCTTGTTGATGTCCCGCACCGAGCGGTTCGTGCCGTCGAAGTTGACGACGAACTCCTTGAACACGGGAGACTTGAAGCGCGGTGTCTGGACGCCGGGGATGTCGTCCAGCACGTCGATCGCGTAGGCCGCTCGCTGCATGATCCCCTCGCCGAGCTCGCGCATGCCCTGGGGCCCCATCAACGCGAGGTACACGCCGGCGATGATTCCGTAGAGCGCGGTCGTGGTCCCGACGAAGTCCTTGCCCTCCTCGCGGGTCGCATAGGACGTCCGCTCGTAGAACACCTCGCCGAAGCCGTACTCCCCCTCCTTCGTGGTGGTCGTGATGCCGAACAGGAGGTTCGGGTACTCGGCCACGTAGTCGGGCTCGTCGCGCGTCGCCATGAAGCCGGAAAGCCCGGCGCCCCACTGCATGTGGATTCCGAAGGGCTGGACGTCGCCGCAGACGTAGTCGGCGCCATAGCTCGCCGGTGCGCTCAGGACGCCCAGCGACGACGGGTCGACGCCGACGATCAGCTCGGCGCCCGCCGCGTGCGCGATCTCGGCGATGGCGGCCCCCTGCATCTCGATGAAGCCGAGGAAGGAGGGATTTTCGAAGTAGACCGCGGCCGTCGCGTCGGACACCTTCGAACGCAGGTCCTCGAGGTCGAGCGCGCCCGTCTCGGGATCGTGGGCGACCTGCACCAGGCTGATGCGCGGCTTCAGGTAGTTCTCGATCACCATCAGCCGGCTCGGGCTGGTCGTGCTCGCCATGACGACCTCGGCGCGTCCGTTCTTGCGCGACGCCATCCGCGCGCAGAACGCCGCTGCGTTGGCCCAGTCGTAGGTGGGCGTGGCGACGACGTCCATGCCGACGAGCTCGCCCATCATGCTGGCGTACTCGAACAGCGCCTGGAACTTGCCGTGGTCCGAGTAGGCGTCGCCGACGTACGCGGACAGGAACTCGTCGCGACCGATGATCGTGTCGCACACGGACGGCACGTGGTGCTGCCACGTCCCGCCGCCGAGGAAGTTCAGGTTGTCGCGGCAGTTGCGGTTCTTGGCCAGGATCTGGAGCACGTGCCGCTTCATCGCGTACTCGGAGAGCAGCGGCTCGGGCAGGTTCATCCTGCCCTTGAAACGCAGGTGGTCAGGAATCTCGGCGTAGATGTCCTCCACGCTGTCGATCCCGATGCCGTCGAGCAGTCGCTGCTTCTGCGCCGGCTCCGAGTTCGGGATGTACGGATAGACGGGCTTCGCCATCTGAGCCTCCGAGCGTGCGACCGTTCCACGAACCTTGGGCGGCCGAGATGCTAGTCCACAGACATCTTGGCTGCCGCGACGGCGAGAATAGCGCGGCGCGGCGCGTCTGAACAGCCGTTTGTGCGGATCGCCGCGGAGCGGCCTGCCCGTGTCGGGGCAGGGCCGCCGCGGTCAGGCGGGCGTCAGCTCCAGCCCGGCCGCCCGCGCGTCCTCGGCCAGCGACTCGAGTGCCTCGTCGGTGTTCACCGCGGCCTGGATCATGTGCATGACCCGGACCAGCCCCAGCTCCCCGTACTCGCCCAGCTGGTCGATCCGCTCGGCTCCGGGCGGCATGGACCCGCGCTCGATGTTCAACGAGACTCGCAGCGTCGCGGGATCCCGGCCGACCTCCTCGCAGCGCGACCGGATCACGGGCAGCGCGGCGCGGACCTCGTCCGGCTTGAGCCAGTCGAGGTTCAGCTCGTCGGCGAGCCTCGCGGCCAGACGCCACGTGACGTTGGGGCCGTTGCCGCCGACCATGACCGGCACGCGGGGCTGCTGGAGTCCCTTGGGAATGTTGATGGCGCCGTCGACCGAGGCGTGCGGGCCGTCGAACGTGGCGCGCCCGGCGCCCAGCATCCGGGTCAGCACCTCGAGCTGGTCGCGCAGCACGGCCAGGCGCGTCGGCGTGTCCGGGAAGGGGTAGCCGTAGGCGCGGAACTCGTCCTCCTTCCAGCCGGCCCCGATGCCCAGGTCCATCCTGCCGCCGCTGATGACGTCGAGCGTGGAGATCATCTTGGCCGTCAGGGCGGGGTTGCGGAACGGCGCGCAGATGACGAGGTGGCCGAGGCGGACGCGGTCGGTCATGGGCGCCAGGGCCGCGAGCACCGTGAACGACTCGAACACGATCTCGTCGGTCGGATCGGGGGTGGTCGTCAGGTGGTCGTACACCCAGATCGACTCGAAGCCGAGCCGCTCCGCCTGGAGCGCCACCGCGATCGTCCGCTCCCAGGCCTTGCGCGGCTCCCAGCCGTCGTACTCCCCCGTCCAGCCCTGCGGGACCAGTGTTCCGATCTGCATCTCCCAGCCTCCTCAGGCTTCCCGGCCGCGCCGCAGGCGCTCCATGAAGCGTTCGTCGTTGACCACGAAGCGCGAATGGGTGCCGTCCCCGATGAGCGCGACCTGGTCGCGCGCCTCGATCGCGAACGTGAGCGCGCGCCCGTCGGCCGCCGTCACGGTTGCCGTCAACGTCACGGTTTCGCCGATCGGGGTGGCGGCGAGGTGGCGCATTTCGATCGAGGTGCCGACGGAGCGCCAGCCCGGCTCCGCGGTACCGTCGATGGCCGCCATGGCCGCGCGCTCGAACAGTCCGACGAGGGCCGGCGTGGCGAGCACCTCGAGCCCGGTGTTGCCGTACGCCGAGGCGGACATCTCCGGCGTCGTCTGGACCTCGATCGTGGCGCTGCGGCCGGTGAGGTCGGGAGCGTCGGTCATCTGGCTGCCTCCTTGTTGGCTGGCGATCGCGAGAAGACGCCGCGAATGCCGCGTCCGGTTCGGTCCAGCACGCCGTCGTGCTCGAGCTTCAGCAGGTGCGCGTACGTCGTGCGCGTGGCCCCCTCGCCGAGGCCGGCGGGCAGCCTCGGGTAGATGCGCAGGGCGAGTGCCGCGGCCGACGCCGGCCCGTCGTCCAGCAGCCCGAGGACCTGGCGCTCCCGCTCGCGGCGATGATCGAGGTAGGCGCGCAGCCTTGCCCCCGCGTCGTGCACCGTCGGGCCGTGGCCCGGATGGAGGACCCGCGGTTCCAGCGCCAGTATGCGCTCCAGCGAGGCGAGGTACGCGGACAGGTCGCCGTCGGGCGGCTCGATGACGGTCGAGCCTCTCCCGAGGACCGTGTCGCCGGTGAACAGCAGCCGTCCCGGCTCTCCGAGGAAGCAGAGGTGGTCCCGAGTGTGGCCGGGGGTGTGGACGGCACGGAGCGTGCCGCCGCCGACGGCCAGCTCGTCACCGTCGCGGAGGCGCAGGCGTCCCGGCGCGCGGCGCCAGGCTCGGATCGGCGCGCCGAGCATCGCGGCCAGCGCCGCGGCGCCCTCCTCGTGGTCGCTGTGGTGGTGCGTGATGAGGATCGCGAGGGTGGGGCCCGCCGCGCTCGCGACGGCCGCCAGGTGCTTCGCATCGTCGGGGCCCGGGTCGATCACCACCGAGGGGTTCCGGCCGACGATCCACGTGTTCGTGCCTTCGAGCGTGTAGGGGCCGGGGTTGCCGGCGACCTGACGCTTGACCGGAATCGTCGTCGCCGGGCGCGGAGCCTCAGATCGAGGCAAGGCCGCCCAGCACCGCACGCGCCTCGTTCACCATGCCGTGGATGATCTCGCGACTGGACCGCATCTCGTTGACCAGCCCGACACCCTGGCCGGCGTTCACCATGCCGGGACGGTCGCTGTCGAAGGCAGCGAAGACCACCTTGGCGGACACGGCAATCTGATCCGGGTACTCCAGCTCGTGCTCCCGGCCAGCGTACTGCGCGATCCACTCGTCCTTCAGGGCCCGCGCAGACCGCCCCGTGTAGGAACGCGTGATCACGCTGTCCTCCATCGTTGCGGCCAGCACCCTGGCCACGAAGTTCGCGTGCACCTCCGCCTCGTGGCAGGCCACGAACCGGGTTCCGACCCAGGCGCCGGCGGCGCCGAGGGACAGCGCCGCGGCAAGGCCGTGGCCGTCACCGATGCCGCCGGCGGCGAGCACCGGCACGTCCACTGTGGCGGCCGCCTCCCGCACCAGAGACAGCGTGCCGATGACGCCGGTATGGCCGCCCCCGTCGTAGCCCTGCGCGATGATCACGGTCGCGCCGCCCGCAGCCGCGCGGCGTGCCTGGCGAGCGTTGCCGACAACGGCCCAGACCTCGGCCCCGGCACGGGTCGCCAGGGGCACCAGCCACGACGGATCGCCCAGCGCCGACACCAGGACCGGGACGTGCTCGTCGAAGACGACCTGGATCTGCTCCTGCATCCGCTCGGGGCTGAGGTAGTTGGCCAGCTCGCCGTGGAGCTCACCGACCTCTTCGACGCGTCGCTTGACCGCATCCATGCGCGCCCGGAACTCCGGCGGCGGCTCGAGCGCGTGCCGGTCGCCGACGAGGTCGACGCCGAACGGCCGGTCGGTCCGGCGCTGGATCTCGCGGATGGCCTCGCGCAGCTCGTTCGGGGAGTAGTTGATGCCGCCCAGCACGCCGTAGCCACCGGCGTCCGAGACGGCCACGACCATCTCGACCCCTGCGACATAGCTCATGCCCGCGTTCGCGATCGGATACGTCGCGCCGGAGAGCCTGGTGAAGGCCGTCTCCATCGGCTCCGGCGCTTCGGACGAGCTGGATCGCATGACCGTCACCTCCGTGAAGGTGCGAGCGCCGCCCGTGGAGGAGGTGCGGGCGGCGCTCGCGGGGAAAGTCAGCCGGTGGTCACCGGTAGGGGGTGAAGTCGACGGGACGCTTCTCGTTGAACGCCAGCATTCCCTCTCGCGCCTCGTCGGTGTCCAGGTAGAGCTCCAGGGCGCTCATGGCCATGGTCGAGAGGCCGCCCGCGCTCGCGGTATCGGCGTTGAACGAGTACTTGAGGAACTTGATCGCCGTGGGGCTCTTCTCGACGATCTCGCGCGCCCACTGGCGCGCCTCGTCCATGAGCTCGGCCTGGGGCACGACCTTGTTGACGAGGCCCATGTCCAGGGCTTCCTGGGCACTGTACTGGTGGCAGAGGTACCACATCTCGCGGGCCTTCTTCTCGCCGACGACGCGCGCAAGGTAGACCGTGCCGTAGCCGGCATCGAAGCTGCCGACGCGCGGCCCGACCTGCCCGAAGCGTGCCGTTTCGGACGCGATGGACAGGTCGCACAGCACGTGGATCACGTGCCCGCCGCCGATCGCGAAGCCGTTCACCGCCGCGATGACGGGCTTGGGGATGTTGCGGATCGCGTCGTAGAGCCCGATCGTGTCGGCGTCCTGGCCCGTCTCGGCGTCGCGCTCGTGGCCGGTCGCACGGCGCTCCTTCATGTCGCCACCGGCGCAGAACGCGCGGTCCCCGGCGCCGGTGAGGATGACCGCGCCGACCTGGGGGTCGTGCCACGCGGCGTGCAGCGCCCGGACCAGCTCATGGGTGGTCTTCGCGCGGAAGGAGTTCATCCGGTCCGGGCGGTTGATCGTGATCGTCGCGATCCCCGCGTCCTTCTCGTACAGGATGTCCTCGTAGCCCTGCGGTTCTGTCGTCAATTCGTACCTCCTCGTCCACTGGCCGCGACGGCGTCGCGGCCCTTCCTCCGGCCGTGAGCGAGCCCACGGCCCTAGGCTGCCGTGCCCGGTTCACGGGCCTGCGGCGACCGTCCGTCCAGCGCCGCCGCGAGCACCGCGCTGACCTGCGGGCGCACACCCGGCTCCGGGGCCATCGCGTTCTGGATCACCGCCCCGCCGATCGTGAACGCCCAGACGTCGAGATCTGAGAGCTCGCTGACCCGCGACACGCTGTCGACCGAGCCCGCGCAGATGAGCGGGATCGAGATTGCCTTCTTGACCGCGCGCGTGAGGGCAAGCGGATCGCCCACGTAGCGGAACGACAGCAGGTTGATGCCGTCCACCCCGAGGGCCTCCAGCTCGCAGGCCTCATCCACGATCGCGTCGATCTCGCCGGCCAGGGCCGCGGGGTGGCCGATGACCTCGCCCACGTACGGGAAGTAGCGCATGGACGTCCCGCGGAGCAGCGGCCAGACGCTGTGCGGGCGCGTCCCGCCGATCAGGTAGTCCACCCCGAGCCGCAGCCCGACCTCGACCGCGCGAAGCTCGTCCGCCTCCGTGAGGCTGATGACCTCGAGCATGGTCTCGTGACCGCCGGCACGCATCTCGTCCGCCAGGTCCTGGAGCTCTGCCTCGGGAAGGCCGATGTCCTTGAAGCCGAGGTAGCGCAGGCCCGGGATGTCGCGCACCTCCCGGTAGACGGCGAGGGCGTCGGGGATCGTCTCGTCGTCGAGCGTGAGCATGAAGATGAACTCGGACAACCGGACTATCCCTCCTGATCGTTCTCGGAGCCCGCATCCCGGGCGATGGCGTCCGCACGGGCGATCGCGTCCGCGACCTGACCCGGGGACACCGGCATGGGCATGTTGTGAATCGATTCCCCAGGGGCGCAGGCCTTCTCGGCCGCATCGAGCAGGCCGGCGCGATCGCTCGTGTCCACGCCGAGCTCGGCCAGCCGGACGGGCATCCCGAGCCGGCGGCAGAAGCGCGAGAGCGCCAGTGCCTCGTCCTCGGCGTCCTCCATCACCAGCTGCGCCACGGTCGCGAACGCCACGAGCTCTCCGTGGTACGTCTGCCGCGTCCCGGGAATCGCGGTGAGCCCGTTGTGGATCGAGTGAGCCGCGGCCATCCCGGCGCTTTCCCAGCCAAGGCCGCTCAGCAGGACGTTCGCCTCGATGACCCGTTCGAGGGCCGGCGTCACCCGCTGTGCGCGGACGTCGTCCGCGGCCGCCAGCCCGTCGGCCATGACGATCTCGTAGCACAGCTCGGCGATGGCGCCGGCGAGACGCGTCGGCCGGCCACCGACGAACGTGACGGCGCCCGACCGCAGGCACGCGCGTGCCTCGAAGCGGGTGGCGAGGGCGTCGCCCATGCCGGAGACGAGGTAGCGCGCGGGGGCGTGCGCGATCACCTCCGAGTCGACCAGCACGACCGCGGGGTTGACCGGGTACGGGATCTCCTCGACGAACACGCCGTCCGGCGTGTAGATGACCGAAGAGGCGGCCGTCGGCGAGTCCGTTGCGGCGATCGTCGGCACGATCACGACCGGCAGGCCGAGCTTCCACGCCACGGCCTTTGCGGTGTCGAGCGCCTTCCCGCCGCCTACTCCGATGACGAAGGCCAGGCCGTCCGGCCGCAGCGCATCGCTTACTCGGTCGATCTCCTCGTGGCTTGCCTCGCCGCCGAACGGCACGAGCGTCGATGCGATGCCGGCGGCGGTCAGCGACGCGGTGATCCCCTCGCCGAGCGTCTCGGTGTTCCGGGAGCTCAGCAGCACGCCCGCGCGGTCCCCGAGGTGGACCGTCCGCGCGCCGAGGTCCGCGAGCAGGCCCGGGCCCTGGTAGTACCGCGAGGGGGAGGCGAACGCCCTCACGTGGGACCCTCCTCCTGCTGACGTGCGCGGCCACTCCGAGCCGCTCGGCGAGCGTACGTGGGCCGCCCGGATGCTAGTGGGAGGTCAGACATCTGTCAACGCGGGGGACAGGCGCTGCAAACGCGCTTCTCCGCGCTCCGGCGTCACGCGCGCACGGGGTGCAGACTGTTCGCGCGAGATCCTGCCGGATGGGCGCTCGCACCCTTGACGGTCGGGGTATGTTAGACAGCAGACAACCCGTCGGAGTCGGGCCACCTCAGGGGAGTGGCCGGCCTTCACCGGGGCCGGCATGCGAGCGAGCCTGCCGCGATGCCGGGGCGTCGGAACCGTACCACCGGGCGCGGCCCGCGAGCGCTCCAGCAAGGTCGGAGGGCGAATGACTATGCACGTCGCGGCGCCGCCAGCGGCGGACGAGCCCGCCGCCGCCCCTGCCACGCCGATCCTCCACGTCGAGGGCGTCGTCGCAGGATACGGCGAGCAGGAGATCCTCCACGGCATCTCCGTGTCGCTGTTCCCGTCGGAGGTGGTGGCCGTCATCGGCCCCAACGGATCCGGCAAGTCCACGCTCATGAAGTCGATGTTCGGGTTGGTCAAGGTCTCCGGCGGCCACGTCACCTTCAAGGGCAAGGACATCACCAACCTTGCGCCCGACCAGATCGCCCGTCACGGGCTCTCGTACGTGCCGCAGACCGACAACATCTTCCCCAGCCTGTCGATCCACGAGAACCTGGAGATGGGCGGCTTCCTGCGCCCCAACGGGATCGAGGGCCGCATGGAGACCGTCTACGGCCTCTTCCCGGATCTGACCGGCCGTCGCAAGCTGCGCGCCGGGCACCTGTCGGGCGGGCAGCGCCAGATGCTGGCCATGGGCCGCGCGCTGATGCTCGAGCCGGAGGTTCTGCTGCTGGACGAGCCGTCGGCGGGGCTGTCGCCAAAGATGGTCGACGTCGTCTTCCAGAAGGTCATGGAGATCAACGCACTGGGGACCACGATCCTGCTGGTGGAGCAGAACGCCCGTGTGGCGCTGTCGCTGGCGGACCGTGCCTACGTCCTTGCGATGGGCAACAACCGGCTCGACGGACGAGCCCGGGACCTGCTCGAGAACGAGGACGTCGGCCGCCTCTATCTCGGTCGGTAGCAATCCGCATGACGAGGCCGCGCCCGCGGCCGACTCTGCCCGTAACACGAGGGAGCTGAAGAATGGCGAAGGACAACGGCAAGGTGGCCCTGGTCACGGGCGCCGGCGGCGGCATGGGTGCCGCGACGGTGAAGCGGCTGGTCGAGGACGGCTACAAGATTGCCGCGTTCGACATCAACGCCGCCAGCCTGGCCGCGGCCGCGGAAGGCCACGGCGACCGGGTCAAGACCTACACCGTTGACATGACCGACGAGCAGAAGGTCCGCGACGCGGTGGCCGAGGTGGAGAAGGATCACGGCAAGATCGACGCCCTGGTCAACACCATCGGCTGGACCGACACCACACGCTTCCTGACCGAGGACTCGAGCTACTGGCGGAAGGTCATCGCCATCAACTTCGAGTCGATCCTCTACGTGACCCACGCGGTGCTGCCCGGCATGATCGAGCGCGGCGGCGGCAAGATCGTCAGCGTGGCGTCGGACGCCGCGAAGGTCGGCCAGTCGGCCGAGGCGGTCTACGCCGGCACCAAGGGCGCGCTCGTGGCGTGGAGCAAGAGCATCGCCCGCGAGGTTGCCCGCTTCAACATCAACGTCAACTGCACGGCGCCCGGTCCCACGGCAACGCCGCTGGACGAGGGGCTGGACCCGGAGGTCATCAACCGGATCGTCCGCCTGATCCCGTTCCGCCGCCGCGCCGAGCCGCGCGAGCAGGCCGCGGTGCTGTCGTTCCTGATCTCCGACGACGCGAGCTACATCACCGGCCAGTGCTACAGCGTGAGCGCCGGCCTGACGATGATCTGAGCCGGGGGCTCTCTCACGCGGCCGGGCCGGCGTCACGGCCCGGCCGCCTCCGCGGTCCGGTCATCTCACGGGAGGAAGCACACCCGGTGTCAGGCGTCATCGACTATCTGATCAACCCCTTCTGGCCCGAGGCCATCAAGAAGAACTACCTGGAAGGCGGCGAGGGCGAGCGCCTCGCATCGGTCGGCCGCGTGCCCAAGGCGTACGAGCCCGATGAGTTCATCGCGCAGATGGACAAGGACGGGCTCCAGCACGTCCTGATCGCCTCGATCTTCACGTGGAACTACATCGACCAGCACGCCCACGTCCACACCACGTGGGAAGAGGTCGCGGCCTACACCGACCGTTACCCGGAGCGCATGTCCGGCCTTTACGGCGTCAACCCGTTCCGCGGGATGCGGGGTGTCCGCGAGTTCGAGACGGCGGTCAAGGAGCACGGCTTCCGCGGCATCCACATCCACCCGCACGGCTTCGGGCTGCGTCCGGACGACGCGTTCTACTTCCCGTTCTACGCCAAGGCCCTGGAGCTCGGCGTCCCGGTCGTCATCTCGATGGGCCACACGCTCGACTTCATGCCCCAGGAGAATGCGCGGCCGATCCTGCTCGACCGCATCGCGATCTACTTCCCGGACCTCAAGCTCGTGTGCGCACACACCGGCTGGCCGTGGGTCGAGGAGGCGATCGCCATCGCGTCCAAGCACCCCAACGTCTACCTTGGCACCTCCGCCTATGCCCCCAAGTACTGGAAGCCCGAGATGGTGCAGTTCCTCAACTCGCGTCGAGGCAACGAGAAGACCATGTTCGGCACGGACTGGCCGCTGTTCAACCACAGCGAGGCGCTGGCGCAGCTCGAGGACCTCGGGCTGAAGCCGGAGAACAAGCAGAAGCTCCTCCACGACAACGCAGCGCGAGTCTTCGGCCTCGACTGATGACCGTGGTCGACATGCACACGCACCTGATCCGACCGGGTGCGTACGTGCCGGAGATCGTCGACTTCGTCGAGCAGCAGAATCCCGGGTACCTGGCCCGATTCGGCGGACACGAGCCGTCGGCGGACCAGTTCGTCCAGGATCTTCGCGACGGCGGAGTCGACCGCGCCGTGGTGCTGGCCGAGCATGCCTCGGCCACATCCGGACGGCTCTCGAGCGAGGCGGTGGCCGAGTACTGCGCCGGCCACCCCGAGTTGATCCCGGGTTGCTGCGTCAACCCGAACGAGGACTACGACGTCGCGGGGCTGTTCAGCGGTTATGTCCGGGACCTCGGCTTCCGCGTGCTCAAGCTCCTCCCGTCGTCGCAGTTCTTCTACCCCAACGACCCCCGTATGTACCCGGTCTACGCGCTCGCCGAGGAGGCCGGGGTCGTGGTCATGGTCCACGTCGGCTCGTCGGCCTTCCGCTTCACGCAGATCAAGTACTGCGATCCGATCCACCTGCACGAGGTGGCCCGACAGTTCCCCAGGCTGAAGCTCCTGCTCTCCCACGCGGGCCGCGGCTTCTGGTACGAGCAGTGCTCGTTCATGGCGCTGCACTACCCCAACGTCCACCTGGACATCGCGGGGCTGCCGCCGCGCCACCTGATGCGCTATCTGCCACAGCTGGAGCGGCTCGCGCCCAAGACCGTGTTCGGGTCGGATTACCCGGGCATCCCCAGCACGATCGGAGCCAACGTCCAGGCGATCCGCGAGCTGCCCCTGAGCCCGGGCGCGATCGAGGCAATCCTCCACACCAACGCCGAGCGGTTGCTCGGCGACAGCTGAGGTCGGTAATGGCGTTCGACGAGACCCAGCGAGAGCTCCTCTTGCAGACCGTGGAGCGGTTCGCGCGCGACAGGATCGCGCCGCGGGCCGCGGAGATCGACCGGACCGCGGAGTTCCCGCACGACGTCTACCGCGGCCTGGCGGAGCTCGGCCTCTTCAGCCTCTGGCTGCCCGAGGAATACGGGGGCGTCGCGGCCGATTTGCGCACGATCATGCTGGTCGAGGAGCGCCTGGCGCGCGTCCTCGGCATCGCCGGGCTGTTCGTGGCCAACTGCGGAGACGGCGCGACACCGATCCTGCTGGGCGGCTCCGAGGAGCTGCGGCAGCGCTACCTGCCGGCCATCGCGGCCGGTGAGCTGATTCCCAGCATCTGCATGACCGAGGCGGCCGCGGGGTCGGATGCGGCCGCGATGCGGACCCTGGCGGTCCGCTCCGGCGACGAGTACACGATCTCCGGCCGCAAGATGTTCATCACCAACGGCTCGGTCGCGGGCGTGTTCGTCGTCTTCGCGACCGTGGACCCGGAGCGCGGCGCCAAGGGCGTGACCGCGTTCGCCATCCCGCGCGAGACGCCTGGCCTCAGCATCGGCCGCGACGAGGACCTCCTGGGCTTCCGCGGCAGCCCGGCATCCGAGGTCAACCTCGACAACGTGGTCGTGCCCGCGGCGTGGCGGCTCGGCGAGGAGGGCGAGGGCTTCAAGATCGCGATGACCGCGATGGACGACGGCCGGCTGTCCACCGCCGCCCTCTCACTGGGCGTCGCTTCCGGCGCGGTGGCGGCCGCGATCGAGCACGCCAGGTCGCGCGTCGCGTTCGGGAAGCCGGTCATCGAGCACCAGGGCCTCATGTTCCTGCTGGCGGAGCTTGCCACGGAGATCGCGGCGGGCTGGACGCTGCTGCTCAAGGCCACGGAGATGATCGAGCACGAGCGGACGAGGCAGGCCAGCACCTACGCGAGCATGGCCAAGCTCTTCTGCACGGGCGTGGCGATGCGCGCGACCACGGAGGCGATCACGGTGTTCGGGGGCGTCGGGGTGACTCGCGACTTCCCGGTCGGCCGGATGATGCGGGACGCGAAGGTGTTCCAGGTCGTGGAGGGCACCGACCAGATCCAGAAGCTGATCATCGGACGCTATCTGCAGAAGTCAGGGTTGCCGCTCGACCTCAACTGAGAGGGCGGGGGCCGTTCGGCTGGAGGAGGAACGCATGACCGAGGAGTTCCGGGTCGAAGTCGTCGACCGCATCGCCACGCTGACCATCGACCGGCCGACGCGCCGGAACGCGATCGACACGGCCACCCTGATGGGCATCCGGAAGGCCCTGGCCGGCTTCGGCGACGACGTCGACGCGGTGGTCATCACGGGCGCGGGCGGGCAGGCCTTCAGCGCGGGCGGCGACGTCAAGGAGTACGCCACCATGACCCCGGCCGAGCGGCTGCGGAACACCGACCTGATGCAGGACACGCTGGACCAGGTCGAGTACCACCCGCGGCCGGTCATCGCGGCCATCGAGGGCTTCGCCTTCGGCGGCGGGCTGGAGCTCGCGCTCGCCACGGACTACCGCGTGGCGGGCGGCGGCGCGAAGTTCCGCCTCCCGGAGGTCAGCCTCGGCGCGCTGCCGACAGGTGGCTCGTTCGTGCGGCTGCACCGCGTGGTCGGCATCGGGCGCGCCCGCGAGCTGATCCTCTTCAACCGGCAGCTGACCCCGGAGCAGGCCCTCGACTGGGGGCTGGTGTCGGAGGTCGTGCCCGAGGGCACGGCCCTCGAGCGTGCCCAGGAGGTCGCGCGCCTGCTGCTCGCGTCCTCGGCCACCTCCACGATCACGATCGCGAAGCAGCTCATCACCTTCGGCCTGGATGCCCCGGCCCGATCGGCGCGCTTCATGGAGTACCTCGCGGACAAGAGCCAGACGGCGTCGGACGCGTTCGAAAAGGGCGTCGCCGCGTTCGCCAACGAGGGCAAGCGGCCGGTTCCGGGGGTCTCGCGCTCCTCGGGCACGAAGTGATGGCCGCAACGAACGGCGCCGCGGCGAGCGGCACGGCCACGAACGGCACCGCCACGAATGGCACGACCACGAACGCCGTCGCCGACGTGGACGAGCTGCGCGTCGAGGTCGACCGCGGCGTGATGGTGCTGACCATCGACCGGCCTCGACGCCTCAACGCGCTCAACCAGGCGACGCGCGACACGATGCAGGCGGCCCTCGAGCAGGCCGTGACCGATGGGATCGGCGTGGTGGTCATCACCGGCGCCGGCACGCGCTCGTTCAGCGCGGGAGGCGACGTCAAGGAGTACGCCGCCTCGACGCCGGCACAGCGCCTCTACAGCACGGACACGGGGCAGGCGCTGACCGACCAGCTGGAGGCCCACCCGGCGCTCATCGTCTGCGCCATCGAGGGCTACTGCGTCGGCGGCGGCCTCGAGCTCTCGCTCGCCGCCGACCTGCGGATCTGCGGCGAGGACGCGCTGCTGGGCCTGCCGGAGGTGCCGCTCGGCGGGGTGCCGTCGTGGGGCACGACCTATCGCCTGCCCAAGGTCATCGGCCTCGGCCGTGCGAAGGAGATGATCATGTTCGCACGGCACGTGGACGCCGCCACGGCCCTTCGCTGGGGGCTCATCGCCGAGGTGGTCCCGACGGGCCAGGCCCTGAGCCGGGCCGTCGAGGTCGCCCACGCGATCGCGGACGGCACCGACGCCGAGACCAATGCGCGCGCCAAGCGGCTGATCAGCTACTCGGCCTTCGAGGGGTCGCACGCGGCACGGCGCCACATGGAGTACCTGGCCGACGCGAGCCAGACGGCCAGCGCCGCGTTCCAGGAGCGCTTGATCGGCTCGCGCACCGGCGCGGGCCACGGAGGCTGAGATGCCCAACCCCGACGGTTCCGCGGTCGTCCTCTCCGAACGGCGGGGACCGGCCGTCTGGCTGACGATGAACCGCCCCGACAAGCTCAACGCCATCTCGCAGGAGATGGTCCTGGAGCTGCGCGCGGCCCTGGGGCGCGCTGCCGCCGACGACGAGGTGCGGGTGGTCGTGCTCCGCGGGGCGGGGCGTGCCTTCTCGGCCGGCTACGACATCGCGGCGTCGCTGACCGGCAGCGAGGGTGGCAAGTCCATGGTCGGCGCGACCGCCTGGATGTGGCGCTCGCGGCTGGCCAACGAGATCGCGCTGACCATGGAGCTGTTCCACTTTCCCAAGCCCACGATCGCGGTGGTCCACGGCTGGACCCTCGCGGGGGCCTGCGAGCTGATGATGGCCTGCGACCTGGCCGTCGCCAGCGAGGACGCGATGCTCGGCGAGCCGGAGATCCGCTATGGGTCCGGCCCGGTGACGCTGTTGATGCCCTTCGTGATGGGGATGCGCAAGACCAAGCAGCTGCTGCTGACCGGCGAGGCGATCGACGCGCGGACCGCGGAGATCCACGGGCTGGTCAACACCGTGGTCCCTGCCACGGAGCTCGAGGCGGCCGCCGAGCGGTACGTCCGGCTGCTGGCGACCGTGCCGCCCGCGGTGATGCAGCTCACGAAGAAGGCCATCAACAAGGCCTACGAGATGCAGGGCCTGGTGAACGCCGTGGACTACAACATGGAAGCCTCCGCCATCCTCAACGGCGCCGATACGCCGGAGCAGCAGGAGTTCGCCGAGATCGCCCGCACGAGCGGCCTCAAGGCGGCCCTGGCCTGGAGGGATGAGCGCTTCGGGAAGCCCTGATCTCGACGCTGTGACCCGGGCGGCGGCGGTCGCCGCGATGCACGCGGAGGAGGAGAACGGCCATGGGACTGACGACGCTCGAACCGACGGCGACGGTCGATGATGTCTGCGCGGTCATCGAGCGGGATGGCGGCGTCATCGTCCGGGACATGGCCGGCAGCGCCCTGATCGACCGGGTGCTTGCCGAGCTCGACCCGTATCTCATGGCGAGCAAGAAGGGTCAGGACCGTTTCACGGGCTTCGAGACGACCCGCACCAACCGGCTCCTCGGCCGATCGCGCTCATGCGGGGACCTGGTCATGCACCCGCTCTTCCTGGAGACGTCCGAGCGCGTGCTCCAGCCGCACGAGGGCATCCAGATCGGCGGTACCCAGGGGATCCGGGTCGGGCCCGGATCGGCAGCCCAATCGCTGCACCGTGACGACGGAGGACGCGGGCCTCGAGCGCATCCCGGTCCGGACAGCGAGCTGACGATCATCTACGCGGGCACCGACTTCACGGAGGAGAACGGCGCCACGTGGGTCATCCCGGGCAGCCACAAATGGGACGACCAGCGAAAGCCGTCGCGTTCCGAGGCAGTCCAGGCCGTCATGCCCAAGGGGTCGGCGCTCATGTGGCTGGGGTCCGTCTACCACGGCGCCGGAGAGAACCGCACCGCCGACGAGTTCCGGATCGGCCTGCTGTTCCTCTACATGGTCGGCTACCTCCGCCAGGAGGAGAACCAGTACCTGTCCGTGCCCCTGGAGATGGTCAAGCAGTATCCGGAGCGCCTCCAGCGCCTCCTCGGGTACAGCCTGTACGGCCGCTTCACCGGCTACATCGACTGGATGGAGGATCCGCACCAGTACCTGCTGGAGCACTGAGCGAGGGCTGCGGAGGTTGCAGTATCGTCAAAACGGTCTGGGGGACGGACCCTTGACCGAGGCCCTGGAGCGCACAGGAGGATCGCAGTGGGACTGAGGACACTCGAACCGACCGCGACCGTCGACGACGTCTGCTCGGTGATCGAGGAGGACGGCGGCGTCATCGTCCGGAACATGGCCACGACCGAGATGATCGATCGGGTCCTGTCGGAGCTGGACCCGTACATCAAGGTCACGCAGAAGGGCAAGGACAAGTTCAGCGGCTTCGAGACGACCCGTACGAACCGGCTCCTCGGCCGGGCGCCGTCGACCGCGGAGCTGATGATGGACCCGCGCTTCCTGGACACCGCCGAACGCGTGCTCCAGCCCCACCAGGGCATCCAGGTGGGCGCGACCCAGGCGATGCGCGTCGGTCCCGGCTCGGCGCCCCAGACCCTGCATCGCGACGATGGCGCACGCGGCGACCGGCGCCACCCAGGCCCGGACAGCGAGCTGACGTGCCTCTACGCGGCGACCGACTTCACGGCGCAGAACGGCGCGACGTGGATCATCCCGGGCAGCCACAAGTGGGACGACGAGCGCAGGCCCACCCGAGAAGAGGCGGTCCAGGCGGTCATGCCGAAGGGCTCGGCCCTGATCTGGCTCGGGTCGGTCTACCACGGGGCGGGCGCCAACATGACGGCGGACGAGTACCGCACCGGGATCCTGCTGATCTACATGCTCGGCTACCTGCGCCAGGAGGAGAACCAGTACCTGGCGGTCCCGATCGACGTCGTCCGGAGCTACCCCGAGCGCTTCCAGCGGCTGCTCGGCTACAGCACGTACGGGCCGTTCGTCGGCTACATCGACTGGGGCCAGGACGTCCACTCCTACCTCGAGGAGTCGGCCCGCACCATCTAGCCCGACCGCGGCGCCGGGCTCCGGCACGGCGCCGTCAGCCCCTCGTCGCGAGCACCGCGCCGATCGCCGTCAGCAGCACGCCCAGCCACTGGACGCGGGAGAGCCGCTCCCGGAGGAGCACGAAGCCCGCCGTGATCACCACGGCCGGGCTGAGCAGCGCGAGCAGGCCGACGATGGACGTCGGGCCGAGCACCAGGGCGTACGAGACCACGATCAGCGAAGCGGCATTCACGAGGCCGCCGACGAAGATCGCGCCGAGGACGCGCCTGGGCGGCCGCCACGACCAGAACCTCGGGGCCGGCGCGCCGGAGTCCTCCGCGTCCGACGGCAGCACTGCGGTGCTCTGGAGGGTCGCGCTCGCATGCTCCGCGCGGCGGGCGGCGCTCCGCCGTCCGAGCACGAAGACGAGCAGCGTCCAGGCGAAGAGGGCGCTCACCGTCCGCGTCACGAACGCGGTCTGTGCCGCGCCGAGCGTGTCGACGACCCGTCCGAAGCCCACGTAGTAGACCGCCAGGAACACCGCGTGGACCCCGGCGAACAGCGCGCCGCGCCCGAATGGCCTGCCTCCGGGGCGGTCGAGGACCAGCGCCGCCAGCGCGACGCCGAGCATCGTGATCGGCACGGCCGCCCACTGGATCGGTGACGGCGCGTCGTGCAGCACCAGCACCGACAGGAGGAC
This sequence comes from Chloroflexota bacterium, assembly GCA_034667005.1. GTDB lineage: Bacteria > Chloroflexota > Limnocylindria > Limnocylindrales > CSP1-4 > JAFMJV01. The sequence goes on along the minus strand of JAXDKU010000139.1, from coordinate 11,895 downwards.
GGTCATGGCCCCGCCGCTGGCCGTGATCGGCCCGACGACCATCAGGGGACCCAGGCGCAGCGCCCGCGTGATCGAGACGTAGGCGATCCCGAGCACGACCCCCAGCGCGATCGCCGGGAGCAGCTGCTGCGGATCGCTGGAGAACGGCAGCCCCGACACGAGCACGAACGCGCCGAGCGCCAGGGAGCTGACGAGCAGCCCCAGCGACGCCGTCTCGAACGTGCCGATCCGGCGCGCCGCGTAGGTGGTGATCGTGTCGCTGACGCCGAACCCGAAGGCGGACAGCAGTCCGAGGAGCGGTCCTCCGATCACGAGGGCGGTGACGGCCGTCGATGGCGTCCCGTCCGGGTCACTCCATGATCCAGTCCGCGTCGTCCGGGAGGCCCGAGAACTGGAGCTGCCGGCCGATGATCATTCGCTGGATCTGGTTCGTCCCGTCGAAGATCTGGAACGCCTTGGCGTCGCGCATCATCCGCTCCACGGGCAGCTCCCGCGAGAGGCCCGAGCCGCCGAAGATCTGCACGGCCTCCGTCGTGGCGTGCATGCACGCATCGGTCGCGAAGAGCTTGGCCATCGCCACGTAGGTGCTGGCCTCGCGGCCGGGGCGGCGCTCCGTGACCGACACGGCCTTCTCCGTGAGCGCCCATGCCGCCGCGATCTCCGTTGCCATGTCGGCGAGCAGGAACTGGATCCCCTGGTGCTCGACGATGGGCTTGCCGAACGCGACACGCTGGCGGGCCTGTTCGAGCGCGAGCACGGTGGCGCCGCGCGCGATGCCGATCGACATCGCGCAGGCGCTGAGACGGGCCTCGTCCAGCCCGGCCATGGCGATCTTGAAGCCCTCGTCCTCGGCGCCAAGGCGGGCGTCCTCCGGCACGAAGACGTCGTCGAAGACCACCTCGGAGGCGGGGCTGCCGCGCAGCCCGATCAGGTCCTCGTCGTGGCCGATCGACAGGCCCTCCGCGCCCGCGGGGACCACGAATGCCCCGATGCCCTTGCGTCCGAGCGCCGGATCGAGCGTCGCGAACACGGTGAAGACGTGCCCGATCGAGCCGTTCGTGCAGAAGATCTTGCGTCCCGTGATCCGGTAGCCGCCCTCCACCCGGCGGGCCCGGGTGATGATCGCGGCGGCGTCGGAGCCGGCACCGGGCTCCGTCAGGGCGTAGCAGGGGATGACCTCGCCGGTGGCGATGCGGGGCAGGTACTCCCGCTTGATGCGCTCGGAGCCCCCCACGACCAGCGGCATGGTCCCGTCGCCGCAGTTGGAGAAGGTCAGCGCCGAGCTGCCGCTCACCCGCGCCATCCGCTCCGCGACCAGCAGGATGGTGAGCAGGTCCGCGCCCGCGCCGCCGTACTCCTCGGGCACCCACAGCGCGAAGAGCCCGAGGTCCGCCTGCCGCTTGTAGACGTCCCACGGGAACTCGTCCGAGCGGTCGATCTGCGACATGCGTGCCGCGATGTGGTCGCGTGCGAGCCGCTCGACGCTGTCGAGCAAGAGCTTCCTCTGGGCTGCATCGAAGCGCATCGTTCCTACCCTCTCGGCTGCGTGGTTGGGGACGTGCCGGCTCCGCGGGCCGGCCTCAGGCGACGGAGAGCAGGACCAGGCCTGCCGCGATCAGGGCGACGCCCAGCCATTGCGACGGCCTCAGGCGCTCCTTCAGGAAGATCATTCCGCTCCCCACGACGATCACCGGGCTGGTCGAAACGACCAGCCCGACCAGCCAGGCCGGGGCGCCCTGGAGACCCAGCGAGTAGGCGATGATCCCCAGCGTCGTGAAGAGGCCGACGAGCAGCAGCACGAAGGCCGGCATGACGAGGCTCGGGCGCGCGGGCGCATCGACCACCGGCGCGGCGGGCTCGGCCACCGGCGGGTGGCCCCCCGGCGCCGTGGCTCGCTCCGCAGGCGTCGCCCGCGAGCTGCGCCCGGACATCCGCAGGATGAAGAAGCCGAGCCCCGCGACTACCAGGAAGGCCGAGATGCGCGCAATCAGGAGGGTGGGCTCCCAGCCGTACAGCCGCACGGGGTCGCGCAGCGCGACGGTGTAGGCGGCGTAGAGCGTGATGCCCACGAGCATGAAGATGGGCCCGCGCCCGACCAGCCGCGGCCGCTGGACGCGCTGCTCGACCACGACGGCAGCAAGGAAGCAGCCCACGACGGTGATCCCGACTGCGGCCAGCTGCGGCAGCGTCACCGACTCCCCGAAGAACACGACCGCGAAGACCACCGTCATTGCCCCGAGCCCGGCGCTGATCGGGCTCACCACCACGATCGGGCCCAGCCTGAGCGCCTGGACGAAGAACAGATAGGACAGGCCGTTGGCCGCGCCGATCGCGGCCGAGCGGATCATCCAATCCGAGTCCGACGGGATGGTCAGGTGGATCAGGAACGCGTAGCCGGCCAGCAGCATGACGCTCAACGCCAGACCCACGACCACCGCACGCACCGTCCCGACGCGCCGCGAGGCGTACGTCAGGAGCGCGTCGCTCGACCCGTACAGGATCGCCGTGAGCAGGCCGAACAGCAGACCGTGCGCCACGGCCGGCCCCTCGGCCCTGTGCCCGGACGCCGGTGCCCGCGCTCAGGCGACCTGCGGCATCGGCGGCATGGTCGGGATGCCGGTGAAGGCCGTGATGCCCCCGTCGACCACGAGGGCCGCCCCGGTGATGAAGGATGCCTCGTCGGAGGCGAGGAACGTCACCGCGTTCGCCACCTCGTCGGCCTCGCCGAGCCGGCCGATCGGGTGGCCGCCGCCGACGATCCGGTTGAACTCCTCCTCGCGGCCCTTGGCCAGCACCTGGGCGACCCGCGTGTTGATCGTCCCGGGGCAGACGCAGTTCACGCGGATGCCGTACTTGGCATTCTCCAGGGCCGCCGCACGGGTCAGGTTCACGACGCCGGCCTTGCCGACGTTGTACGAGGACATCTCCGGGTCGCCCTGGAGGCCGGAGACGGAAGCGGTGTTGACGACCACGCCGCGCCCCTGGCTGCGCATGATCGGGAGGACCTGCTTGAGGAAGAGGAACGTGCTGGTCACCGTCACCGCCAGCACGCGGTTCCAGCTCTCGAGTGTCAGGTCCTCGATGCGGCCGGGCTCCGCCAGGCCCGCGTTGTTGAACATGATGTCGACGCTGCCGAAGGTGTCCAGGCAGAGCTTGACGGTGGCCTCGACGGCATCCGGGTCCGCCACGTCCATCTTGATCCACTCGACGCGGCCGCCCGCCTCGCGCAGCTCGTTCGCAACCGCCTCGCCGCGCTTGCCGCTGAGGTCGGCGATCACCACGGACGCGCCCTCGGCCACGAAACGGCGGGCCGTCGCGGCCCCGATCCCGGACCCGCCGGCGGTGATGATGGCGGCACGGCCTTCGAATTTCCCGGGCATGGAATCCCCTCTTTCAGTCGCGTCGCGGAGCGCATTGATTGACGTCTGACAACATGCTACCTTCCCGACGCTGGCCGGTTCTCCCGTGGGCGCACGGGCCGTCGGGCGGCATGCCGGACCGCGTGTGCGCCGGCCTGGCGGCAGCCCTGGATCGGACTGTGGAGAGGGGACCGGAATGTCGGGTGCACTCGATGGCGTCCGCGTCGTGGAGGTGGCGGACCTCCTCTCGGGCCAGTGGGCCGGACGCATCCTGGCCGACCTCGGCGCCGAGGTGGTCAAGGTGGAGATCGGTCCGGACGGCGACCCGTTGCGGCAGGAGCGGGACGTGGCCCATGCGCACCTCTTCCCGGTGTTCAACGCCGGCAAGCAGAGCCTTGCGCTCGACGCCGCGGACGACGCCGGTGCCCGCCGCGTCGCGGAGATCGCCAGGACCGCCGACGTGCTGATCGTCACCGCGCTCGACGAGCGCGCCGGCTGGCTGGACGTGGGGCAGCTGGAGCGCGACAACCCCGGCCTGGTCGTCTGCTCCGTCACGCCGTTCGGCCTCACCGGCCCGCTCGCGGGGCGGCCGGCGAGCGAGGCGATGATCCAGGCGATGTCGGGGGTCGCCTACATGAACGGCGAGCCCGGGGAGGCGCCGTACCTGGCGGGAGCCGGCTTTCCGCACACCATGGCCGGCATGCACGCGGCGCTGGCCACCATCCAGGCGCTCATCTACCGGGATCGCACCGGCCTGGGGCAGCGCCTGGACGTCGCGATGCTGGACGTGGCCTTCGGCATGGACTGCGAGACGAACCCGGTGGTCGCCTCGGAGCGCGGCCGCTACCGCCCGCAGCCCATCGGCCGGCTGAGCTTTTCCGACACCCTTGGCCTCTACCGCGGACCCGAGGGCTGGATCACCGTCGAGGTGTGGGGCGAGGGCGAGGACTCGATGTGGGGCCGCCTCGCGATGGCCATGGGCCGCCAGGACCTGCTGACGGACCCCGACTTCGCGACCGACTCCGCGCGCATCCGGAACTGGGATCGCTGGGTCGAGATCATCCAGGGCTGGCTCGGGACGTTCCCCTCGGACGACGCCGCGCTCGAGACCCTCACGCGCGAGAAGGTCGTGTCCGGCCGCGTCCTCGAGCCGTGGCAGACGCTGGACCTCCCCCAGGTCAAGGCACGCAACATCATCCGGACGGTCGCGGCTGCCGGCGGCGGCACCACCCTCGTGCCGGCCACGCAGTACCGCTTCTCCGACACGCCGATCACCGTCGGTCCCGTGCCCGCCGTCGGCGGCTGGGAGGGCGAGGCCGCGTGGCGTTCGGCCGGCACCGAGAACGCACCGGCAGCCGCGCGCGGAGACGCCGGTGCGTCGGACCGTCCGATGGACGGCATCGTCGTCCTGGAGATGACCCAGGCGGTCGCGGGCCCCTACGGGCCGCGCCTGCTGGCCGACCTCGGCGCCGAGGTGATCAAGGTCGAGCGCCCGACCGGCGGCGACATGATGCGCGAGTACGCCGCGCCGGGCCTCGAGCCCTGGGCCTCGTTCGCGTTCACGTCGGCCGGCAAGAAGAGCCTCTGCGTCGACGTCACGGACCCGCGCGGCCGCGAGGTGATCCTGGACCTGATCCCGCACGTGGACGTCCTGATCCAGAACTTCACGCCTGGAACGATGGAGAAGATGGGCCTCAGCTACGACACGCTGCGCGTGCTGAACCCCCGCCTGGTGATGAGCTCGGTGAGCGGCTTCGGCCAGGACGGACCCTGGCGTTCGGTCCGCGCCACGGACCCGGCCATGCAGAGCTGGACGGGCGTCGCCTCCATGATCGGCCAGCCGGGGGAGACCCCCTACCTGGATCGCAGCGCACCGTGCGACACGCTCACGGCAACGTCGTCGGCGATCGCGGTCAGCGCCGCGCTGTACCGCCGCGGCCGGACCGGGCAGGGGCAGCACCTGGACCTCTCGCTGATGGACACGGTCTTCGGCTCCGACTGCATGACGCTGCCCGCCGTGGCGGCCTCCGGCGGCACCTACCGCCCCACCCGGTCGGGGAGCATCCACCACGCCGGCGACAGCCTCGCGGTTCGCGGGCCCGAGCGGTTCCTGGTCGTGCAGCTCGACGGCGCCGGCTCCGACTCCGGGCTGGTGCGCCTGCTGCGTGGAATGGGGCGAGACGACCTCGCGACGGATCCGCGCTTCACGGATCCCGTCGAGCGGGTGCGGCACGGTGCCGAGCTCACCGGCCTCGTGGAAGCCTGGCTGGCAGCCTGCCCGACGGAGGCTGCCGCGCTCGACGCGCTGTCCGGTGCGGGCGTCCTGGCATCGCCGGTGCTGAGCTCGAGCGACGCGGTGGAGCACCCCCAGATCGCCGCGCGCGAGATGGTTCGCGACGTGGCGTATCCGGGCGGCGGCCGGTTCATGTCGATCGCCACGCCGCTGCGGCTGTCGCGGACGCCCATCCGGGTCGGCGCCACGCCCCTGCTCGGACAGCACAACGACGAGGTGCTCCTGGGGCGTCTGGGGTACGGTCAGGAACGCGTCGACAGCCTGCGCGAGGCGGGGCTTCTGTACGAGGAGCCGGACCGCATCATCGGCGCTCCGAATTGATGGACAGACGTCTGACAACCTGATAGTGTCGCGGCGTTTCGTCGCGACCGTGAGTGATGAGGAGGGTTCCGTGGCCGATCTTGCAAGCTTGCCCGACAGCCGAAAGAAGGCCGTCATCTACATGCGCGTCGCCGCGGAGTACGGCGAGGGGCCCGAGGGCTTCATGGGCGGCTGGTGGTCCGTGCGGATCATCGGAGAGCTGGTGACCGCCCTCGGCGTGCAGCTCGATGGAGACCTCTCGCTGCTGGCGAACCACAACCTCGCCTTCATCGAGCCCGTCTACGCCGGCGACTACCTTCGCTTCACGGGCGAGATCGTCAAGATCGGGAACACCTCGCGGACGATCGACGTGCTGGTCGAGAAGGTCATCGACTCGCGGCCCGACCTGCCGTTCTCCGAGGCCGACTACCTTGACGAGCCCCGCGTGGTGATCAAGGGCCAGTCGGTCATCGTGGTCAAGAAGGACAAGCAGCGCAAGCCGTTCTAGCGCCAGGAGCGAGAAGAGCCGTGACCCGCGCCGACGACGCTTTTGCGCGCGCCCTGAACGCCGACCACGTCGCCATCTTCGGCGCGTCGGCGACCCCCGGGAAATGGGGCTACAACGTCGTGGACAAGCTCCTCGCCGACGGGTACGAGGGCCGGCTCACGCTGGTCAACCCACGCGGCGGGACTGCCTTCGGCAGGCCCCTCGTGGATGCGAGTCACGCGAAGGGCGCGGACCTGGCGGTCATCTCCACGCCGGCGCCGACGGTCCCCGGCATCATCGAGCAGCTCGCCGAGCTGGGAATCGGCGCGGCCGTCGTGGAGGCGGGCGGGTTCAACGAGGTCGGCAACGCGGAGCTGGACGGCCAGCTTCGGAAGGCCATCAGCGACACCGGCGTGCGGGTCATCGGGCCCAACTGCGTCGGCTTCTACTCGAGCCCCAACAAGCTCAACGTCACGACGATGCCGGGCTTCACGCGCGGTGGCGTCTCGTTCGTCAGCCAGTCGGGCGGCCTCGCCCAGCAGGTCGCCAGGCGTCTCACGGAGCTCGGCTCGGGCTTCGACGTGCTGATGGCCCTCGGCAACAAGATCGACGTCGGCTTCACCGACTCGCTCCGGGCGCTCGGGGAGCGGCCGTCGACCCAGGCGATCCTGCTCTATCTCGAGCGGCTGGACGAGGGCGAGGCCTTCCTCGACCTGCTGTCCGAGCTGTCGCAGCAGGTGCCCGTCGTGGCGCTGCTCGCCGGCCGGACGACGGCGGGCCAGAGCGCCGCGCGCTCGCACACCGGCTCGATCATCAGCCGCTGGGACCGCGTCGCGGGGCTCCTTCGGGACTCGGGCGTCGTGGTCGAGGAACGGCTCGAGCTCGCCGCGGCGGCCGTCGCGGGTGGCGTCCGGCGCCAGCGGGTCGCCGTGAAGAAGGTGTACGTCCTCTGCGACGGCGGCGGCCACTCGGTCCTGCTGGCCGACGGCCTGGAGCGAGCGGGCTTCACGCTCGTTCGTCCGAGCGCGGACCTGGCGGCCAAGCTCGCCACGTTCATGGGCGAGGACATCGCCGGGGTGAACCCGCTCGACCTCCAGGGCCGCGCGGACCGGGATCCCTCGATCTACGCGCCGATGCTGGAGACCGTCCTCGACTCCGGCGAGTACGACGCGGCCGTGATCGGCGGCATGTTCGGCGGCTACCGGCTCTTCTTCGACGAGCAGCTCGGAGAGGTCGAGCTCGGCGCGGCGCGGCGCATCGCCGAACGCGCCGCGAAGGACCCGACGCCCGTCGTGGTGCAGACCGTGTACGCCACCGAGGACTCCGAAGCCCTCACCGTGCTGCGCGCCGCCGGCGTGCCCGCGGTCGAGTGGCCGTCGGAGACCGTCGCAGTGCTGCGCGCCCGGACCACCGCCCTCGGCGACTCGGCGGCCAGGACCGCGGCCCACGCGCCCGACGCCGCGGATCGCGAGCTCGCGGAGCAGACCGAGCGGATCGTCCAGGTCCTGGACCGGGCCGGCATCGCGCACGGCATCGGCCACCTGGTCGAGCGCGACGCGCTGCCCACGTCGGATCCGGGCCCCTGGGTCCTGCGGCTCGACGCGTTCGCGCACAAGGTGCGCATCGGCGGCATCGAGGTCGGGCTCAGCGGGGAGCAGCTGCCGGCCGCCTGGGACCGCCTCGCGGCCGTGGCCAGGAAGCATGGCACGGAGCCGCTCATCCGCGTCGGCCCGCTCGTCCGCCACGACGAGGAGCTGATCGTCTCGCTCTGGCGGGACGGCCGGGAGGGCAGCGGCTGGATGGTCGGTGCCGGTGGCACGGACGTGGAAGAGGACAGCGACGTCGCCGTGGGCCGCCTTCCGAAGACGGCCGAGGACGCCAGGAACCTGCTGTTCCAGACCAATGTCGGCCAGCGGCTCAGAGACCAGAAGCCCGCCCACGTGGAGCGCTTCGCGGAGTCGGCGATGCTGCTGGCGCAGCTCTTCACCAGCGACCTGTCGGACCTGCGCGAGCTCGAGGTCAACCCCGTGGCGCTCTGGGAGTCCGGCGCGGCCGTCCTGGACGCGCTGCCCTACCGGTAGCGGGGCGGCACCCCCGGAAGGGGCACGTCTCCGCGGAACGGCTCAGCCGGCCTGGAAGACCCTCCGGTCCGCGAGCCGGATGACCCGGCCGTAGCCGGGGAACGGCCAGTGGCCGGCCATCAGCACGGTTCCATCGCCAGAGATTCGATCGAACAGGCTGCGGCGGGTGTCCGCGGCGAGGTCCGGGTCCACGTCCCACGACGGCGACCAGTCCGGGTGCTCCAGCTGCGCCTCGAAGTGCGAGGCGTCGCCCACGATCAGGGCACGCTCGCCGGCGGACTGGATGCCGATCGCGACGTGGCCGGGCGTGTGACCCGGGGTGGCCACGAACGTCAATTCCGGCGTGATGGCCGCCTCTCCGTCCACGAACGACACGTTGGCATTTGCCAGCGCTCCCACGCACTCGGCGATGTACTCGTTGTGGGCCTCGGCCATGCGCTCCGGCTGCACCCAGTAGTCCCATTCCGTCTGCTGCCAAACGAACTGCGCGCGCGGAAAAAACGGACGTGGCGAGCCATCCTCACCGTCGACGGTGTTCCAGCCGACGTGGTCGTCGTGAAAGTGCGTGTTCACGACCAGGTCCACCTCGGTCGGGGAGACGCCGATCTCACGCAGCCGGGCGTCCAGGGAGCCCGTGCCCCAGTCCCAGCGGGGGCGGGGACCGACTCCGGAATCGACCAGGACGGTGCGCTGCGGCGTGCGCACGAGGTAGCACGTCACCGGCACCCAGATCCGCCCGTCGTCGGCGATCAGCTCCGGGTAGTCCCGGCGGAGGGCCTCGACCGCGCCGGCCGGGACCGCCTCCTCGACGGGATTCGGGATGGAGGTGTCCCGCAGGATGGCGACCTCGACATCGCCGACCCGAACGGTCCGGACGGAGAGCATCAGCTCTCGAGCCCGGCGTCTCTCCTCAGGATGACGAAGTCGAACGCGCTGGCCAGGTGCCACTCGCGGGAGAACAGGACCGGCTGGCTGCGCTCGTCGAAGTCGATCTGGTCGAGCACCAGCAGCAGCTCGCCGACGCGGACGTCCAGCAGCTTGGCCATGCGCTTGTCCGCGAGGCCCGGCTTCACGTGGGCCTCGCCGAAGACGACCGTGCGCCCGCAGACGTCACGCAGGAAGCGGTAGATGGACTCTCCCACGGGCAGCGCGCCGTTCGGGACCAGGCTCCGCGGCACGTAGTCCTGCGAGTAGACGACGGGCTGGTTGTCCGCGGTGCGGACCCGTTCCAGGACGATGACCGTGTCGTCGTCATCCTCGAGCTCCAGGTGCTCGCGGATCAGGTCGCTCGCCTTCTCCTCGTGGTAGCTGGCTTCCTTCGTGCCCGGATCCCGGTTCATCTGCCGGATGAGGTGCGTCACCCCGAAATTCAGGTGCAGGCTCTCCTTCATCCGGCCCGGCTCCGAGACGAACGTGCCGACGCCGTGGCGGCGCTGGAGCAGGCCCTCCTGCTGGAGCTCCCGGAGGGCCTCGCGGAGCGTCACCCGGCTGGTGTTCAGCTGGGTCGCCAGCGCCGGCTCCGGCGGCAGCTGCTCCCCGGGCTGGTAGGTGCCCTCGCGCAGCCAGCGGCGCACTTCCATTGCGACCGCATACGACGAGGGTCTCGAATGCGTGACCATGGGCCTCCGGACCTTGACGCTTGAGTTGTCTGACAGCTATTATCACGGTCGGGCCGGTATTCGCAAGCAGAATGTTTGTTGAAGTTTCCGGACCGTCACCGGCAATGCATCGGCCCTACGTTCGGGAAGATCGCAATCGGTGTTCCATCCAGGTACGAGTCCGGGCCGCGAAATCCCGCAGCATTTCGACAATGTTGCATACGTTGTTTTATCGGGCCCGCACAGTTGGAGATCGGCGTCGGCCGATCGGAGAGGGACGAGATGGTCAAGATCGTCGATTTGCAGAGCCTCCCCGCGGACCGGGTGACGGCCGAGATGACCGAGAAGGTGCACGAGCAGTGGGGCGGCGGCCCTCGCGGCCTGGTCGGCGGCTGGTGGGCGCTGAAGGAGGTCGGCTGGCTGGCGAGCATGGTCGGCATCAAGCTCGACGGCGACACCTCGCTGCTGGCGCACTACAACGTGGACTTCCTGTCGCCGATCTTTGCGGGCGACTGGGTGCGCATCAAGGGTGAGGTCAGCCGCATCGGCAACACCGCGCGCACCGTGGACTTCGAGGTCGAGCGGTATATCGACGGCTCGCACATCGTCTTCGACACGCTGCCCGAGGAGCAGTACGGCGGCGGCGCCGTGATCCTCGACCCGCCCGTGCCGGCGCTGCGGGGTCAGTTCGTCATCGTGGTGCCCAAGTCCCGGCAGCGGAAGCCGCTTCCCTGGATCGACGTCCCGGAGGACCAGGTCCCGCCCGCGACCTTCAAGTACGCCCTGCCGCCGCTCACCCCGGGCGTCGTGGACGTGTCCACGCTGCCGGACGATCGGTACAAGGCCGAGATGGTCGAGAAGGTCCACGAGGAGTGGGGCGGCGGACCGCGCGGATTCGTGGGCGGCTGGTGGGTGATGAAGGAGGTCGGCTGGCTGCTCAGCGAGATCGCCATCCGGCTCGACGGCGACTTCGGCCCGCTGGCCCACTACGACGTCGACTTCACGGGCCCCGTCTTCTCCGCGGACTGGGTGCGCCTCCGCGGCGAGATCGTCCGCATCGGGGAGACGTCCCGGACGATGGACTTCGTGGTCGAGAAGGTGATCGACGGGTCCCAGGTCCAGTTCGACAGCGCCGCCGACTCGGAGTTCGGCGGCGGCGCGGAGATCCTGGAGCCGGCGATGGAGGTCGCCCGTGGCCGCGCCGTGTTCGTGGTTGCCAAGGAGCGCCAGCGCAAGCCCTTCGCGTAGGGGCCGAGCCGCCCGGGGGATCAGCCGCGGAGGCTGATCCCCTGCCACACCCGGCGGCCTTCGACGAGGACCAGCCGGCCCAGCCCCTCGTTGAACGGGTAGTGGCCGGAGCACATCGCGAGGCCGTCGTCATGGATGCGGTCGAAGACCTCCCGGCGGCTGCGCTCGCCCGCCTCGAGGTCCGTGTCGATCGCGTCTGCCCAGTCGAGGTGCTGCACCTGCGCGGGGCTGTGCGTGATGTCGCCGGTGATGATCGCGCCCTCGTCTCCCGACTCGACCACGATGCAGACGTGGCCGGGTGTGTGGCCCGGTGTGTCCAGGTAGCGCACGCTCGGCGACGCCGCGAAGCCCTCACCGGCCATCTCCAGGTGGCCTGAGGCGGCCAGCGGGACGACGCAGGCGTCCACGGTCGGCTCGCCACGCTGGGCATCCGCCATCCAGTAGTCCCACTCGAGCTGCCGGACGGGGTAGCGCGCGTTGGGGAACGCCGCGACGGCGGACCCGGCACCGCCGGACGGCACGGTGTGAC
>JAXDKU010000138.1:0-21429 GCA_034667005.1 Chloroflexota bacterium | reverse complement strand
TGGCGGAGGCCGGTCTCCTGCCGGGCGCGCTGCTTCGGAACGCGTCGCTGCGCTTCGAGCACCGCTGGGTCCGCGTGGCGGCCGAGCGCCTCGACACGCCGTTCACGTCCGCGATCCCGGAGGGACGCACGCTCCGGATGCCCGTCGCCCATGGGGAGGGCAACTACTTTCTGCCGGACGCCGATCTGGACGCGCTGGAGGCACGCGGCGGGGTGGCGTTTCGCTACGTCGGGCCCGAGGGCAATCCCAACGGCTCGGCGCGGGACATTGCCGGAGTGCTCAACGAGCCCGGCAACGTCTGTGGGCTCATGCCGCACCCGGAACGCGCCGCCGAGGCCATCCTCGGTTCGGACGACGGGCTGCTGCTGCTCCGCTCGCTGGTCGAGAGTGCCGCCGCGGCGACCGCGGCTCGCGAACCGGCGTTGGTGGGTTGATGGTGATCGCGGCGCGACCCGACGGCGCGTCCCCGGCCGCGGACCGTGTCCGGGTGCCGCTCCACCGCTCGCTTGGCCTCACCGACGAGGAGCTGGATGCGATCCGGGAGCGCCTCGCGCGCGAGCCCAACGACCTCGAGCTCGCCATGTTCAGCGTCATGTGGAGCGAGCACTGCTCGTACAAGAGCTCCCGGCCGCTGCTGGCCACGCTGCCGATCGGTGGAGCCGGGGTGCTCGCGGGCCCCGGCGAGCAGGCCGGCGTCGTGAGCATCGGCGACGGGCTGGCCGTGGCCTTCAAGCTCGAGTCCCACAACCACCCGAGCGCGGTCGAGCCGTACCAGGGCGCGGCGACCGGCGTCGGCGGCATCCTCCGCGACATCTTCTCGATGGGCGCACGCCCGGTCGCGGTGCTGGACGCGCTGAAATTCGGCGATCCGCGCTCCAACCGGACGCGCGGCCTGGTCCGCGGCGTCGTGCGCGGCGTGGGCGGGTACGGCAACTGCGTCGGCGTGCCGACGGTCGGCGGCGACCTGGTCTTCCATCCGAGCTACGCCGAGAACCCCCTCGTCAACGTGATGGCCGTCGGCGTCATGGAGGCGCGCAACCTGACGCTCGCCGCGGCCCCGGGGCCTGGAAACCTGGCCGTGCTCTTCGGTTCGGCCACCGGCCGCGACGGCATCGGCGGCGCGTCGGTGCTGGCCAGCGCCACGTTCGGCGAGGGCTCTGCCGCCAAGCGCCCGACCGTGCAGGTCGGCGACCCCTTCGCCGAGAAGCTGCTGATCGAGGCCAGCCTGGAGCTGATCGAGCGGCGGTTGCTGGTCGGGCTCCAGGACCTTGGCGCGGCGGGGATCACCTGCGCGACGTCGGAGACGGCGGACCGCGCAGGCACCGGCATCCTCGTCGACCTCGACGCCATCCCGCGCCGCGAGGACGCCATGGAGCCCTTCGAGGTGATGATCAGCGAGTCGCAGGAACGCATGCTCGCGATCGTCGAGCCCGCTCGCCTCGACGCCGTCCTGGAGGTCTGCACGCGCTGGAACCTCGGGGCCGCCGTCATCGGCCGGGTCACGGACGACGGCGATGTCACCGTCGTCACGGGCGGCCTCGATGCCGGCGGCAAGCCGGAAGCGGGCTCGGTCGAGCTCGCCCGCATCCCCGCGCGTGCCCTCGCGAGCGAGGCGATCGTCTACCACCGGGCGTGGTCCGCGCCCGCGCACCGGCGGCTTGCTCCGGCACCGGGAGCGCCCGCCGTCCCGTTCGACCTGCTCCCCGAGCGCGGCATGGATCCCGGGCTCGTGCTCCAGGCACTCCTGGGACACCCGGACCTCGCCAGCCGGGCGTGGGTCACGACGCAGTACGACGCCACGGTCGGTGCCGACACGCTCGCGGGCAGCGGCCTGGGTGCCGCCACCATCCGCATCAAGGGCACCTCGAAGGGCCTGGTCATGGCCACCGACGCGTGCGAACGCGTCGGCCTCATCGACCCGTGGCTGGGGGCCGCCATGGCCGTCGCGGAGTGCTCGCGCAACGTCTCGGTCACCGGGGCGCGGCCGCTCGGCGTGACGAACTGCCTGAACTTCGGGGATCCGGAGCGGCCGGAGGCCTTCTGGCAGTTGCGCGAGGCCGTCCGAGGACTGGGCGACGCGTGCCGGGCGCTCGGGCTGCCGGTCACCGGCGGGAACGTGAGCCTGTACAACGAGTCGCAGGCGGGGGCGATCGCGCCGACGACCCAGGTGGGCGTCGTGGGCCTGCTCGAGGATCTCTCGCTGCGGGTCGGACCCGCCTTCGCCGGCCCCGATGACGTCGTCTGCGTGGCCGGCGTGACCGTTCCCGGCCTCGCCGGATCCATCTACGCGGAGCTGGCCGGCAGCGCCCCCGACGACGGGCCGCCCGGCCTCGACCTCGTGCGCGAGGCGGCGCTCCAGCGGTTCCTCCAGGTCGCCGCGGAGCACCGGCTGCTCCGTTCGGCGCAGGACGTGAGCGGCGGCGGGCTCGCCGTCGCGCTGGCCGAGTGCGCCCTGTGGGGCGGTGTCGGTGCGGACCTCCAGCTTCCTGTCGGCGCCACGCCGGCGCTCGATCTCTTCGGGGAGGGCGCCAGCCGCGCCGTCGTCAGCTGTGGCGCGGACGCGTTCGAGGGACTCCGCCGCCTTGCGGAGGAGCACGGCGTGCCGCTTCGCCGCCTCGGCACCACGACCGGCGACCGCCTGCGCATCCGGCTGGTCGGGGAGGGCGCCACGGGCGCGGCGGAGGGCCGCGGCGCCGGCGTGGCCGACGACCTTGACGAGCCGCTGGCAGAGCTCCGGCACGCGTGGGACGCCGGGCTGCCGCGCGCCCTCGGCGACGAGGCGTGGCTCGCCGCGCAGCACCCGTCGGGAGGCCGCTGAGATGTGCGGCGTGGTCGGGGTCTTCGCGCCCGGACAGGACGCGGCCGCAATCGCGGCGCTCGGCCTGTTCGCGCTCCAGCACCGCGGCCAGGAGTCGGCGGGCGTGGCGGTCAGCGACGGCGAGGGCGTCATGGTCTACAAGGACCTCGGGCTGGTGGCGCAGGTGCTCGAGGAGCGCCGCCTGGTCTCGCTGCGCGGGGACCGCGCGATCTCGCACTGCCGCTATTCGACGACGGGCTCGACCGTCTGGGAGAACAGCCAGCCGACGCTGCGGCTCGGCCCGCGCCGAACGGTTGCGATGGGCCACAACGGCAACCTCGTCAACACGCGCGCGCTGCTGGAGGAGCTGCCCGGCGGCAAGTCGCGGCTGGTCGGCACGAGCGACACGGACCTCCTCACCGCGTTGCTGGCGAATGAGCCGGGCGGAGACCTGGTCGAGGCACTCGTCGCGCTGCTGCCACGCGTGCGCGGCGCCTACTCGCTGGTCGTCATGGACGAGCGCCGCGTCATCGGCGTGCGCGACCCGCACGGGTTCCGGCCGCTGGTGCTCGGCCGGTTGCCCGCCACCGCCCTCTTCGCCGACGGCTCCGCGGAGGGCACCCACGACGTGGGCCAGCCGCACGAGACTCCCTCCGAGCCGCTGCCGTGGGACGCGCCCGAGCCCGAGAGCGGCGGCAGGCGTCATGGCTGGGTGCTGGCGTCGGAGACCGCGGCGCTCGACGTGCTCGGCGCGGAGTACGTCCGTGACATCGAGCCCGGGGAGATGGTGGTGCTCGGCGAGGAGGACGGGCCGCGGTCGATCCGCTTCGCGCCATCGGAGGAGAAGCTGTGCGTCTTCGAGATGATCTACTTCGCGCGGCCGGACTCCTACATGCTCGGCCGCAGCCTCTACGAGGTCCGCCGCCGGATGGGCGAGGCACTGGCCCTGGAGGCGCCGGTCGACGCGGACCTGGTGATGCCGGTCCCAGACACGGGCGCGCCGGCCGCCGCCGGCTACGCCGAGGCGAGCGGGATCCCGTATCGCGAGGGCATGGTCAAGAACCGCTACGCGGGGCGCACGTTCATCCAGCCCACGCAATCGATGCGCCAGCGGGGCGTGAACATGAAGCTGAGCCCGCTCCGGGAGACGGTGCGAGGTCGCAAGCTGGTGGTCGTTGACGACTCGATCGTGCGTGGCAACACGACCAAGCAGATCGTGGCGCTGCTCCGGCGCGCCGGAGCGGCCGAGGTCCACCTGCGGATCAGCGCGCCACCGATCTTCCATCCCTGCTTCTACGGCATCGACACCCAGATCGAGACCGAGCTCATCGCGTCGCGCATGGACGTGGAGGAGATCCGCGAGTTCCTGGGCGCCGACTCGCTCTCCTACCTCTCGATCGAAGGCGTGCTCAGCGCGATCGACCTGCCCCGCGAGCGCTTCTGCTTCGCCTGCTTCGACGGGAACTACCCCGTTCCTGTCCCGTACGACGCCGGATCCCGGAAGTTCATGCTCGAGCCGTCGCTCCCGATGGTCGCCGGTGGCTGACGCCCGCTCCGCCTACGCGGACGCCGGCGTGGACGTGGCGGCCGGCGAGCTGGCCGTCGATCTCCTGCGGCAGCGGATCGCGCCGATGGACATCCTCGGGCGGCTCGGCGGCTTTGGTGCGGCGATCCCGCTGCCTCCGGGCCTCCGCGAGCCGGTCCTGGTGAGTGCCACGGACGGCGTCGGCACGAAGCTCGAGATCGCAAGGCGAATGGGCAGGCTCGACACGGTTGGGCGGGACCTGGTCGCGATGTGCGCGGACGACGTCGTCTGCCATGGCGCGCGGCCCTGGTTCTTCCTCGACTACGTGGCGGTCGGGAGGCTCGTGCCGGAGCGGATCGCCGCGCTGGTCGGCGGCGTGGCGGACGGCTGCGCGGAATGCGGTTGCGCCCTCGTCGGAGGCGAGACCGCGGAGCATCCGGGGGTGATGCCCGACGACGCGTTCGACCTGGCGGGCTTCTGCGTGGGCATCGTCGAGCGCGACGCGATCCTCGATGGGCGGGCCGTTCGCGAGGGGGATGCCATCGTGGGAATCGCCTCGTCGGGGCTGCACGCCAACGGGTTCTCGCTGGTGCGCGCGCTCCTCGACCGGCACCGGCTCGAGGTCACCGATCCGTACGCGGAGGTGCTCGGCCGCTGGCTGGGACGGGACGCCACACGAGGTCTCGAGGCGACCGCGGTCGCTCCCGAGTCGGCCGTCACGCCGGCGACCCTCGGCGACGTGCTGCTCGCGCCGACGCGCATCTATGCGGGTCATCTCCTGGCCCTGCGCGAGGAGCTCGAAACCCGCGGTCTGCGGCTGGGTGGGCTGGCGCATGTCACCGGTGGCGGCCTTGCGGGCAACCTTCCGCGCGCCGTTCCAGAGGGGCTCGCCGTGGTTGTCGACCCGGGAGCCTGGCCCGAGGACGCGATTTTCGGCCTGATGGCGGCGCTGGGCGACCTGTCAGGGCCTGAGCTTCGGCGGATCTTCAACTGCGGGATCGGCATGGCGGTCGTGGTCGAGCCCGACGCGGTGGAGCCTGCGCTGACGTGGCTCGGCGAGGCCGGGCTGCCGGCGTGGGCGATCGGGCGCGTCGTGGCGGGCGCCGTCGACGGCGCCGGCGGCCGTTACGCGGAGGCGGGGACCTGACGCCTGCGGGCCGGGTCGCGGTCTGCGTCTCCGGGCGCGGCACGAATCTCGGGGCGCTGCTCGCGGCCCAGGGACGCGGCGTGCTCGGCGGGACGGTCGTGCTCGTCCTCGCGGACCGCACGTGCCCGGCGATCGAGGCCGCGCGCGCCGCCGGCATCCCGACGGCGGTGGCCGTGCCCACGGACCACGCCGATCGCGATGCCTGGGACCGTGCCGTCCGCGACGCTCTCGTCGGGGCCGGGGCAGACGTCGTCGTGCTCGCCGGGTTCATGCGCGTCCTTGGCCCGCCGGTGCTCGAACGGTTCGCGGGCCGGATCCTGAACGTGCACCCGTCGCTGCTCCCCGCCTTCCCGGGCCGCGACGCGATCCGGGATGCGCTCGCGGCGGGCGTGCGGACCACCGGCGTCACCGTGCACCTCGTGGATGCGACGCTGGACGGCGGCCCGATCGTGTTCCAGGAGGCCGTCCCGATCCTCTCCGAGGACGACCACGGCGCGCTCGCCGAGCGGATCCATGCCGTCGAGCACCGCCTGCTCCCGCGCGTCGTGGCCCTCGCTCTTGCGGGCGCGCTCCGAGTCGAAGGGCCACGGGTGGAGGTCGACGCGGACGCGGCGGCGCGTCTGCCCCGGCCGCGGCGGGCGCTGGTGTCCGTCTCCGACAAGTCGGGCCTGGACGTGCTCGGGCAGGGCCTCGCGGACCTGGGC
Organism: Chloroflexota bacterium; assembly: GCA_034667005.1. Lineage (GTDB taxonomy): Bacteria > Chloroflexota > Limnocylindria > Limnocylindrales > CSP1-4 > JAFMJV01. The sequence continues at coordinate 15,256 of JAXDKU010000138.1, read as the reverse complement.
TTCGAGCTGGTCTCGACCGGTGGCACGGCGCGCGCGCTGCGCTCGGCGGACCTGGCGGTCACCGACGTCGCGGCCGTGACCGGCGTCCCCGAGATGCTCGACGGACGCGTGAAGACGCTCCACCCGCGGATCGCCGGCGGCATCCTGGCCGACTGGCGCAACGCGGACCATCGCGCCCAGCTGGCCGCGGCCGCCATCGAGCCGTTCGAGCTCATCGTGGTCAACCTCTACCGGTTCGCGGAGGCGGCCGCAAAGCCGGGGATCGGGCTCGACGAGCTGATCGAGGAGATCGACATCGGCGGCCCGACGCTCGTGCGCGCCGCGGCCAAGAACCACGGCAGCGTGGGGATCGTCACGGACCCCGCGTCGTACTCCCGTGTCCTCACAGAGCTCCGCGACCGCGGGGCGCTCTCCGACGAGACGCGGCGCGGCCTCGCTCTGGCCGCGTTCCGGCTGACCGCCGCGTACGACGCCGCCATCGCCGAGGAGCTCGGACGCCGCCTGATGGCGAGCCCGAACGCGCCGGCGGCCTCGGCGGCCTCGGAAGCCCCCTCCGGCGCACCCGAGCCGATGCCCGAGCGGCTCGACATGGAGCTGGAGCGCGCCGCATCGCTCCGTTACGGCGAGAACCCGCACCAGGCCGCGGCTCTCTACCGGTGGCGCGGCTCGTCTCCGGCCTCCGGCCCGTTCGCCGACGGTGCCGCTCCGCTCCAGGGCAAGGAGCTCAGCTACAACAACATCCTGGACGCGTCGGCCGCGGCCGCGCTCTGCCGCGATCTCCGGGGAGCGGCCGCGGTGATCGTCAAGCACGGCAACCCGTGCGGCGCCGCCGAAGCGACAGATCTCCCCGAGGCGTGGCGGCGGGCGCTGGCCGGGGATCCCATCAGCGCATTCGGCGGCGTGGCGGCGATCCGCGGCACGGTCGACGCCGCGATGGCCGAGCTGCTCACCGGTCTCTTCCTGGAGGTCGTGGTCGCTCCCGCCTTCGACGACGCCGCTCGCGCAATCCTCGCCGTGAAAGCCAACCTGCGGCTGCTCCAGGACGCTTCGATCCTGACTGCCCCCGCGGTCACGCTGGAGGTCCGCTCGGCCGGCGGCGGCGTGCTCGCCACGCAGTCCGACACGCGTCCCGACGATCCATCGGCGTGGCGGACGGTCACGGCTCGGGCGCCAACCGCAGGCGAGCTGCGGGACCTGGATCTCGCATGGCGCATCTGCCGGCGCGTCTCGTCGAACGCGATCGTGCTCGTGCGCGACGGTTCCCTCGTCGGGGTGGGCGCGGGCCAGATGAGCCGCGTCGACAGCGCCCGGCTGGCGGTGTCCAAGGCCGGCCCCGACCGAGCGCGGGGCGCGGCCTGTGCCTCGGACGCGTTCTACCCGTTCCCCGACGGGCTGGAGGTCTGCGCGGAGGCCGGCGTCACCGCGTTCGTCCAGCCGGGCGGCTCACAGCGCGACGCTGAGGTGATTGCGGCCGCCGACCGGTTGGGCGCCGCGATGGTGCTGACGGGCGTGCGCCACTTCCGGCACTGACGGACGTGCGGCCGCGGACCGTGGCGACGCGTGGCGGCGCGGGAAACGAAGAAGCCGGCCTTTCGGCCGGCTTCACTGACTCGGGCTCGGATGCCTCGGGCTCAGCGGCCCTTGGCTTCCTTCGCGCGCTGTCGCTCGCGCATCTCGCGCTCGCGGTCGGCGTTGCGGCCGCGGGCCAGCTCGCGTGACGCGCCGGGGTTCACCCAGAGGTTGTGGCCCTCGGTGTCCTGGCCGGTCTCGTCGGGCTTCTGGTCGTCGCTGTTCTTCGGGACTCGCGGGGGCATGTCTGACTCCACTTGCTGTTGAGGCGGGCGGCATGCCCGCTGCCTGTTTCGTAGCGTCGCCTCACGGCGCGTCGAAGTCAACGATCCGGGTGACCGCCAGCCTGTAAAGTGGCCGACAGGGCGGCCAGGAGGGAGTGGGCATGCGAGCGATGCTCGGCGCGTACCGGCGGGTGCTCGCGAATCGGGCACTGTCGCGCCTGTTGCTCGGCGAGTTCATCTCCTCGGTCGGCGACTGGCTCTATCTCGTCGCGCTGCTGATCATCGTCTACGACCGGACCCAGGACGCGGTCCTGCTCGGCGTCGTGGGGGCGGCACGCATCCTCCCGTACCTGGTGCTGTCGGTGCCGGCCGGCATCGTGGCCGACCGCTTCGACCGGCGCCTCGTGCTGCTCTCCACGGACCTGGCCAGGGCTGTCGTGATGGTCGCGCTGGCCGTGGTGGTCTACGCCAACGGGCCGATCGAGGTCATCGTCGCGCTCACCATCCTCGCGACGTGCTTCTCGTCGTTCTTCGGGCCGGCGATCGGGGCGTACATGCCCAGCCTGGTCCATGACGAGGCGGACCTCGGCCCGGCCAACACCACGTACGCGACGCTCGAGAACGCCGCGTACATCATCGGTCCGGCGCTGGCCGCGATCATCATCGGCATCTCCAACCAGATCTTCACCGAGGGCGACCGCGGGCTGGCCGTGGCATTCCTGCTGAACGCCATCTCGTTCGTGGTCGTGGCGGCCGTCCTCTGGAGGCTCCCGCCGTCGCGCGCGAAGCCCGGTCAAAAGGGGGCCCTCGGCGCGGAGGCCGCGACCGCCGAGCCGGCACCGACCGAGGGAGTGGCGCACGGCGCGCCGTCCGGCCCGGAAGCCCCAGCGCAGGGTGTCAAGGGACTGCGCGGCGTGCTGGTGCCGCTCACGGCGCTGGTCGTCACGGACTCGGCGGCCAGCATCGTGTTCGGCGGCCTCAGCGTGCTGAGCGTCGTCATCGCCTTCGACGTGCTCCGTTCGGGCGAGGAGGCGACCGGCGCGCTGAACGCGGCGGCGGGGGTCGGCGGCGTGATCGGCGCGCTGATCTCCGGTGCGCTCGTGCTCCGTCGGCGCCTCGCGCCGCCTTTGCTGCTCGGCGCGGGCGTCCTCGGGGTCAGCGTTGCCGTGCTCGGCCAGAGCGGCTCGCTCGTTCTCGCCATGCTCGCGATGGCGGGCGCCACGATCGGAGCGCTGCTCATGTCGATCGTGGCCACCACGATGTTCCAGCGCATCGTCCCGGACGAGGTCCGCGGGCGTGCCGTCGGCGTCATCGAGACGGTCAGCATCCTGTGCTTCGCGATCGGATCGCTGGCGCTTCCCGCGCTCGTGGAAACCAACGGCATTGGACCGGTGCTGCTGGGCTCGGGGATCGGGCTGGCGGTCATCGCCGTGGTCAGCGTGCCGTTCCTCGGGCACTGGGCCGTCCAGGTGCCGCCGATGGACGAGGTGCGGGCGCAACTCTCCAAGGTGCCGCTCTTCGCCGGCCTCAGTCCGGCCGCCCTCGAGACCGCGGAGCGCCGCGCCCACGTCGTCACGGCCGAGCCCGGCGACGTGGTCATCCGCCAGGGTGACGAAGCGGACCGCTTCTACGTGATCGTGGACGGCGAGGTGGAGGTCACCCAACGGGATCCGGACGGCGGCCCTCCCCGGGTGCTGCGGCGGATGGTCCCGAAGGACGTCTTCGGGGAGATCGGCCTCCTCAGCGAGGTCCCGCGCACCGCCACCGTCACGGCCGCGTCTCGCCTCACCCTGCTGGCCCTCGACAAGCCGGACTTCCTGGCGCTCGTCGAGTCCAGCCCGGGCTTGACGTTCCCCGTGATGGACGCCCATCGTGGCGTCACCGCGAGCGGCTAGGGGAGAGGAGCCTGTGGACGAAGGATTCATCACCGCGAGCCTGCGCCAATGCGCCCTGTTCGAGGGTGTGGACGAGGCCGCGCTGCAGGAGGTGGCGCGCCAGCTGAGGCGTCGCCGCTTCCGCCGGAACGAGGTGATCTTCCACCAGGGCGATCCCGGGGATGCGCTCCACGTGGTCACGGCCGGCGCGGTCAAGGTGGTGCTGCCCTCGGCGGAGGGAGACGAGGCGATCATCGCCACGCTCCGGCCGGGTGACTTCTTCGGGGAGCTGTCGCTGCTCGACAGCGCGCCACGCTCGGCGACCGTGGTGGCGCTCGAGAGCGCCGAGACAATGGCGCTGCCGCGGACGGTCTTCCGCGATCTGCTCGACGCGGACCCGGGCCTTCGGGATGCCCTCCTGGCCGGCCTCGCCCACGAGCTGCGCAGCCTCACCCGGCACGTGGAGGAGCTCCACTTCCTGGATCTCGCCGGTCGGCTGGCGATGCGCCTCAGCCGGCTCGCGCGGGACGCCGATCCGGTCTCGCGCGAGGTGCGGCTGGACTGGCCTTACACGCAGTCCGACCTTGCCTCGATGATCGGCGGCACGCGCCAGAGCGTGAACAAACTGCTGAGCGGCCTGGTCGACGACGGCCTGGTCATCATCGAGCGGGACACCCTGATCATCCCGGACGTCGACGCGCTCGCGCGTCAGGCGGAGCGGTAGGACGTGCGGCCGGGACGGTGTTCCGGGTGTCGGGCGGACGACACGCCGCGTGTCCAGTCCCGGATTGGGACGACCGGGCCGCGGGCATACTCTTCTGGTCAACGCGGTGGTCAGGCCCGCGATCGACCTGGAGGAACTGGATGAGTTTCGACAGAAGGACCGGGCTGGGAGATGGCTTCTCCGTCCGGCGCGGTGGCGAACGGTCCACCGAGGACGACGTTGAAGGCCACGCCATGTGGACGAACGGGAGCAAGGAGAACGAGATGACCGACAACGACACCGAGGGCCACGGCGGCCGCTATCCCAAGGCCGCGGGCGACGACGACGTGGAAGGCCACGGCGCCCGGTACCCCAAGGCATCAGACGACGAGGATGTCGAGGGCCACGGAGGCCGCTATCCCAAGGCCGCTGGCGACGACGATGTCGAGGGCCACGGAGGCCGCTATCCCAAGGCGGCCGGTGACGACGATGTCGAGGGCCACGGCGCCCGGTACCCGAAGGCATCGGATGACGAGGATGTCGAGGGCCACGGTGGCCGCTATCCCAAGGCGGCGGGCGACGACGATGTCGAAGGCCACGCCATGGGCAAGAACGCCATCCCCAGGTAGCGTCAGCTTCCACCAGCGGTCAGCCGCACGGTGGATCCGACCGAACGCAGCGCCGCGTTGCAGGCCCTCCAGGCTGCAGCGCGGCGTTCTGCTGCCGCGCGACGGCTCCAGGGCGACGTCGAGAGTGCCCTGCTCCAGTCCGTGGTGGATGCCGCCGTGTCGCTGTTCGATGCCGAGGCGGCGTCGATCGCGCTCTTCGAGCGGGATCCCGACCGGCTGGAGTTCCGCGTGGCTGCGGGCGTCCAGGGGGCGGGGGTCGTCGGCCTGAGCGTCCCGACATCCAAGGGGATCGTCGGCTACGTCTTCTCCACGGGACAGGCGATCGCCCTCTCGGACGTGATGTCCGATCCCCGTTTCGACCAGGCCACGGCACGCCGGACGGGCTACGTCCCGCGGTCCATCGCGGCCGTGCCGCTCATCGACGGGGTCACGCCGGTGGGCGTGCTCCAGGTCCTTGACAAGCGCTCGACGCCAACATTCACGCTCAAGGACATGGAGCTGCTCGCGGTCTTCGCCCGCCAGGCGGCCGCGGCCATCGAAGCCACCAAGGTCCAGCGCGACGGCGCGCGCCTCCTCAGATCGATCATGCGAGAGGTCGGGGACGGCGAGCTGACAGAGGCGCAGCTCGACAGTCTCACGGCGTCCGCCGCCGAGGCGCTCGACCCCGACGAGGGCGAGCCGTTCTGGCGGCTGGTGGACCTGCTCGGCCGCATCCGCGGCCTGAGTGACCGGGAGCTCAACCTGGTCACGGAGATCCTCGAGGTGGTCGCGCGCTCCGCCGGCCGTTCTCGCCGCTCCGGCTGAGCCCGGCCGGGCACGACGATGGAAGAGCCGTACATCCCCGCCTGGTCCGAGCCCTTCACGGGCGCGGACCAGTCCGGCCTCGCGCGCGCGATCCGGCTGGACCACCTCATCGACCGCGACTGGGCCTTCGCCGGCGCCACCGGCCGGAGAATCACCGTGGCGATCGTCGACAGTGGCCTCGAGGTCGATCACCCCGCGCTCCGCGGCCGGGTCGTCGAGAGCATCGCGGTGGAGCTGGTGGACGGCGAGCCGAACGTCGTCAAGGACGAGTCGGGCGACTTGTTCGGCCACGGCACCGCCTGCGGCGGGATCATCCTCGGCCTTGCCCCGGAGGTGGAGCTGGTCTCGGTCCGCGTCCTCGGCCCGGACCTGAAGGGCAAGGGCGCCGCCTTCCTTGGCGGCCTCGAGTGGGCCATCGACCGCGGCGTGAACGTGGTCAACCTCAGCCTGTCGTCCAAGAGCGAGCAGCTGTTCCCGCTGTTCCACGAGGTGGTGGATCGCGCCTACTTCCGCAACGTGCACCTGGTCAGTGCCGCGAACAATGTCGCCGGCCCGAGCTACCCGTCGTTGTTCTCGTCCGTGTATTCCGTGGCTGCGCACGCCGTCGCGGAGCCATGGCGCTTCTTCTACAACCCGGAGCCGCCCGTCGAGTTCGGTGCCTGGGGCGTGGACGTTCCGATCGCCTGGAAGGACGGCGGCTCCACGGTCGCCACGGGCAACAGCTTCGCCGCGCCCCACGTGGCGGGGTTCGTCGCCGCGATCCTGTCCAAGCATCCTGGGCTGACGCCGTTCGAGGTCAAGGCGGTGCTCGCTGCCGTGGCGGACAACCCGCAGATTCGACCGCCGCGGCGTCGGGTCCGCGACAGCGCCCGGACCGGTGAGCGCGCATCCTCTGAGCCGGCGACACGAGAAGGAGCCAAGCCATGACGAACAAGGAGCCAACGGAGCTCGGTCCACAGGACCGGGACGAGGCGGCCCAGGGGCAGACGCCGGCGATCGAGGATGACGTCGAGGGGCATTCGCTGCTCCAGGGCGGCTTCCAGCGCCCGCCGGCGACCAGCCGCAACGCGGACGGGAACGTGCGCCGCACGGATGGCCGCAACGTCCGAGCACATCCCAACCGTCGCGGAGAGCGCTGAGCTCGACCCAGCGCGAGCCGTTTCAGCTGGTGAGACCCCGCTCCTCCGGCTGGCGGACGATGGCGAAGTAGGCGTCCTGGGTGGCCGCGACCCGGCAGACCCCGACCCGGTACCATCGCGCTCCCCATGGACGCGTCCCGCTACTACCTCACGACCTCCATCCCGTACGCGAACAACCGGCCCGGGCTGCACACGCTCTACGAGGTCATCGGCGCGGACGTCATCGCGCGCTGGTACCGCATGAACGGCGTGCCGACCCGTTTCCTGACGGGCTCCGACGAGCACTCCGTGAACATCCACGAGCGGGCCAAGGAGCTCGGCAAGGACACCAAGGCGTTCGTGGATGAGATGGTGGCGCTCTTCAAGACGGCCGAGGACGCCCTGGGTATCGCGCCCGACCGCTTCGTCCGCACCACGGATCCCGACCACCGGCGCGCGTCGCAGGAGATGGTCGTGCGCGCGTGGCGCAACGGCGACATCTACCTCGGCACGTACGAGGGCTGGTACTGCCCCAACGAGGGCTTCCGCAACGTCAGCGACCTGGTCGAGGACGCCGACGGCTTCCACTGCCCCAACCACCCGGACGTGCCGCTCCAGTGGCTCAAGGAGCGCAACTGGTTCTTCCGGCTCTCGGCCTACCAGGAGAAGCTGGAGCGCCACTACGCGGAGCACCCGGACTGGGTCCGGCCGGAATACCGCAAGAACGAGATGCTGGGCTTCATCCGCCAGGGCCTGGAGGACATCTCGATCAGCCGCGAGACCCTGGACTGGGGCATCCCGTTCCCGATTCGCGAGGACGGATCGCCGGCGGTGCTTCCGGACGGCTCGCCCGATCCGACTGCCGGGGTGATCTACGTCTGGTTTGACGCGCTGATCAACTACATCACCGGCGCGGGCTTCCCGGACGACCCCGCATCGTTCGCGCTCTGGTGGCCGGCCGACCTGCACGTGATCGGCAAGGACATCAACCGCTTCCACACGATCATCTGGCCGGCCATGCTCATGAGCGCCGGCCTGGAGCTGCCGCGGCAGGTCTGGGTCCACGGCTGGCTTCTCGTCCAGGGCGAGCGCATGAGCAAGAGCCGCGGCAACTTCCTGGACCCGCTCGATGCCGTGGCGAGCTTCGGGAGCGACGGCGCGCGCTACGTGACGCTCCGCGAGGTGCCCTTCGACCGCGACACCGAAGTCTCCTGGGACAGCTTCATCCGCCGCTACAACGCCGACCTGGCCAACGACTACGGGAACCTGCTGAACCGCACGCTCTCGATGACGGGCCGCTATCTCGACGGCGAGCGCCCGGCTCCCACGCCGGACGCAGACCTCGGCCGTGCCTGGGCCCCGATCCTTGAGCGGTACGGCGAGCGAATCGAGGCCTGCATGCTCCACGAGGCGCTGGCGGCGCTGTGGGAGTTCGTCGGTGCGTCGAACCGTTTCGTGGACGCGTCGCAGCCCTGGACGCTGGCCAAGGCCGCCAAGGCGGGTGACGAGGGCGCCGCCGAACGGCTGCGAGGCGTCCTCGGGGACCTCCTGGAGGCGTGCCGAGTCCTTTCGCTGGCGGCAGCCCCGTTCATGCCCGCGACCGCCGTGAAGGCCGCGGCGCAGCTGGGCGTCCCGTTCCCGTACGAGCCGGACGGCAACGGCGGTCCGCGCTTGTCAGAGCTGGTGGCGTGGGGCGCCGGGCCAGCCGGCGGACGGATCGGGACGCCGGAGCCGCTCTTCCCGAGGCTCGACGTGGACGAGGCCGCCTGAGGCGGACCAGCGGTGGCTCCGGGAGCCGCCTGCGCTAGTAGTGCGTCCGCAGCCCGAGGACGTCGCCGAGGCCGAGGGTCGCGTCCGACGCGTCGCACGGGTAGATCGCCGTGCTCATGGTCAGGTTCGCGTGGCTCGCCTGCGAGACGTGGCCAAGGCCGAAGACGTGGCCGAACTCGTGGGTCGCGACGCCCTGGATGATGTACTGGTTGAAGCAGCTCGAGGTCGAGGCCGCCCAGCCGAAGTCGTGCTTGTTGAGCTGGACGTCGGCCTCGACGGTCGTCGTGCCCCGGTACCACCAGCACGTGAAGCCGACCGTCGACGACGAGAGGTCGCCGAACGCGACGACATTGACGTCGTCGGTCGTCGTGCACGTCGAGTTCGAACCGATGTGCGTGCCGCGCGTGGTCCGGCCGTCATAGCGGGCGACCGCGCTCACCTGGTCCGCAAGCCCGCAGTCGTTCCGCGAGTGCGTGATGTTCGAGACGGAGCGCTTCAGCTGGTACTCGGCGGACGCGATGGTCAGGTTCGACGGCTTGGACGCCGCCTTGAACAACCAGTGAAACGTCGAGTGCCACCACGACCCGGTGACGTTGTGCTTGCCGTCCTGGCATGCCGGTGGTGATCCGGCGACACCCGTGTCGGGACGCGGCGCGGACGCTGACGCGGCGCGGGCGTCGCGGTCCAGGGCGGCAGTTCCGGGCTCCTCCACGATGAGAACGCGGCCGTCGACGGCCGTCTCGACCGCGAGCGAACGGGTCTCGCCCGTGACGAGGAGCGCCGACGCTCGCACGCCGGTGCCCGGGGGCGGCACGTTCACGGTCAGGCCGCCGCGTGTCACGGTCCGGGGTGACTGGCCCGCGGACGCGAGCGCGGACATCGTGGACACGAGCAGGAGCAGCGCGACGGACAGGCCAGCGACGACCGCGGGACGCGGAGGGCGGCGGTGGCCTCGCCGGCGCTTCAGCACGGAGTCACCTTAACCCGGGATGCATTTCGGGGTCATCGGGCCCATTCGCCCCTCAGGGGCACGACGATTGCCTACGATGCGCGCATGAGATCCGCTGCGCGCCGTGCCCGCAATCAAGAGTGGCGACGCGTCCGCGCCGCGTGCGAGCCACGGGCCCGTGCCGGACGCGACCCGGTCGGCCGCTAGGACGACCCGGCGATGCGCCTCATCGACTCACACGCCCACCTCCAGGACGGCGCCTTCGATGCCGACGCGCCCGAGGTGCTGGCAGCGGCACGCCTCGCGGGCGTCGAGCGGATCCTGGTGCCGGGCTGGGACGTTGCCTCCTCTCGGGAATCGATCGCGTTCGTCGAGGGAAAGCCCCGCGTCGACGCCACCGCCGGCGCGCATCCGCACGTGGCAGCACGCATCGACGCGGAGGCCTGGGGGATCATCGAGACGCTGGCGGGCGATCCCGCCGTCGTGGCGATCGGTGAGACCGGCCTGGACTACGACCGAGGGCTTTCTCCGCGCGACGACCAGCTCGAGAACCTGCGCCGCCACATCGTGCTGTCCCTGGAGCTCGCCAAGCCGCTGATCCTGCACTGCCGGTCGAAGCCCGGGGCGCGCGACGCGCAGGACGACCTGCTGCGTGAGCTGGATCGCGGTGGTGTCGGTGGGTCGGTCGCCGCGTCACGCTTCGGCGGTCGGCCGCGCGCCGTGCTGCACTCGTTCTCGGGACCCGTCGACTACGGCGTGCGTGCCCTGGAGCTGGGCTGTGCCGTCAGCTTCAGCGGCCTCGTGTTCCGGCGAGGGGAGGAGGCCAGCGCGGAGGTCGCGCGGCTCGTCCCCGGGGATCGGCTGCTGGTGGAGACGGACTCGCCGTATCTGTCGCCCCCCGGCGCGCCACGCCGGCGGAACGAGCCCGAGTGGGTCGCGGTGACCGCCGCGTGGCTGGCCGAGCGTCGCGGCGTCAGCCCGGCCGCCCTCGGAGACGAACTCGTCGCGAACTACGACCGGGTCTTCGGCGCCGCCCTGTCCTGAGCGCCGCTCGCGCGGGCGCGGATCACCTCGTCGTCGGTATAGCCCGTGAGCCGCACGGCCCAGCCGGTCTCGTCCTGCCACAGGCTGGCGTTGACGCGCTCGCCCAGCGTCGCGCCGCGGAGATACTCGATCACGTAGCTCCTGGGCAGGCTCGGCAGGCCGCCGGCGGCGCTGAGCATCTCCTCGAGGTAATCGACGTAGGCGGCGTTGTTCACATGGCCGAGCGGGTCGAGGTCGCGAGCGCGGACCGTGAAGTCGAGGCGTTTCAGCGGCTCGCCGACCTTCCGCAGGGACACGCGGGCGGGCTCGAACGAGCGCACGTCGGCGAAGCGCTCGGCAACGTCGCCCGGCACGCGGACGGGCCGCCCCTCGGCGTTCAGCAGCACCCAGTCGGTGAGCGCCACGGCGAGCAGGCCCGCATCCGTCCTGAACGTGCTGCGACGGCGGGCCCACATGCGCCTCCAGCCGATCACCTCCGTCGAGACGCGCACGGTCTCGCCGTACTCCACGCCCAGGGCGATCTCCAGTCGGACGGCGCGGACGAGCCATTGGAGGCCGCGCTCCGCGTACCAGGCACGATCGAGGCCGGCGACCTCGCTGTGCTGCCACGCCAGGTCCTGGGCAAACGCCAGATAGCCGGAGCTGCGCAACAGCCCGTCCGGGCCGGCCTCATCGAAGCGCACCCGGTAGTCCAGCTCCAGCCGGCGGGGAATGGTCATGCCGCCAGTCTAGGGTTGGGCCTGCCGGCGGCCGGAGTTGCTACGCTCTTCGGAATGGAATCCCCTTCTCCCGGCGCCGCGCAGCGCTGTGGCGCGTGCGGGGCGCCGAACGAGCCCGGCCGCAAGTTCTGTGGAAGCTGCGGGACGCGACTGGCCGTGACGTGTTCGTCATGCGGCGCCGCGAACTCCGCGGCGGATCGTTTCTGTGGCGAGTGCGGCAACGCCCTGGAAACGCCGAGCGGAGATCGTGTCGCAGGACCCTCGCAAGGCCCAGCCTCCGGGATCCCCGTCGTGGCCAGCGGACCCGTCGCGCCCGCGGGCACAGCGTCACCCGCGTGGGGCCGGCCGCCCACACCGACCGCCGCCGGAGCAGGAGCAGGAGCAGGGTCCGGAGCCGGAGCCGGGCCGGGTGCCGAGCTCAAGCTCGTCAGCGTCCTCTTCGCCGACCTCGTCGGGTTCACGACGGCATCCGAGCAGCGCGACGCCGAACAGGTGCGGGATACGCTCACGCGCTACTTCGAGCGAGCCACCACGGTCGTGGAGCGCTACGGCGGCACCATCGAGAAGTTCATCGGCGATGCGGTGATGGCCGTGTGGGGCACGCCCGTGGCGTTCGAGGACGACGCCGAGCGCGCGGTCCGCGCGGCGCTCGACCTCGTGGAGGCCGTCGCCACCCTTTCGACGGAAGGGGGCGGGCCCGAGCTCCGGCTGCGGGCGGCCGTGATGACGGGCGAGGCGGCGGTCACGCTGGGTGCGCGCAACCAGGGTCTCGTGGCGGGGGACCTCGTCAACGCGGCCTCGCGCCTCCAGGCGCTCGCGGAGCCGGGCAGCGTGCTGGTCGACGACGCCACGGCCCAGGGATCGTCCGGCGCGGTGGCGTTCGAGGCAGCCGGGGAACAGCTGCTCCGCGGCCGTGCCGCGCCCGTCGTCGCCCACCGCGCGCTGCGGATCGTCGGGAAGCGCGGCGGCGTCGGCCGGAGCCAGGCGCTGGAGGCGCCCTTCGTCGGCAGGGACGCGGAGCTGCGGCTGGTCCGCGACCTGTACCACGCGACCGCGAACGAGAGCCGCGCGCGCCTCATCTCGATCGTGGGGCAGGCGGGCATCGGCAAGAGCCGGCTGGTTTGGGAGTTCTCCAAGTACACCGACGGCCTCGCCGAGAACCTCTGGTGGCACGAGGGCCGCTCGCCCGCGTACGGCGAGGGCGTCACCTTCTGGGCACTGGGCGAGATGATCCGTCAGCGCGCCGGGATCCTCGAGGGCGAGGATGCCGAGACGACCCGCGCCAAGCTCTCCGCGGCGATGGTCGAGTACGTCCCGGAGGAGGCCGACCGCCGCTGGATCGAGCCGGCGCTCCGGCAGCTGCTGGGCGTCCACGACGGGGCGCCACAGGAGCGGGAGGAGCTCTTCGCCGCGTGGCGGACCTTCTTCGAGCGCCTGGCCGCGCGGTCGCCGACGGTGCTGATCTTCCAGGACCTGCACTGGGCCGACTCGGGCCTGCTGGACTTCATCGAGCACCTGATCGAGTGGAGCCGGAGCCTGCCGATCTACGTCGTGACGATGGCGCGCCCCGAGCTGCTGGAACGCCGTCCAACGTGGGGCGCGGCCCAGCGCAGCTTCACCTCGATCTCCCTGGAGCCCCTCGCCGCCGCGACGATGGGGCAGCTGCTGGACGGGCTGATCCCGGGTCTGCCAGCCCCCGTCGCACAGGCGATCGTCGAACGAGCCGAGGGCGTGCCGCTCTACGCGGTCGAGACCGTCCGGATGCTGCTCCACGAGGGCCGCCTGGAGCTCGTCGATGGGTCGTACCGGACGGTCGGCGACCTCTCCAGGATCGAGGTCCCCGATTCGCTCCAGGCCCTCATCTCCGCCCGCCTCGACGCCCTCGACCCGGGCGACCGGTCCATCCTCCAGGACGCGGCCGTCCTCGGCCAGAGCTTCTCCGTCGCGGCGCTGAGCGCGGTCAGCGGCCAGGATGCCGTGACGCTCGAGCCGCGCCTCCGCAGCCTGGTCCGCCGCGAGGCCCTGGCCCTCGACTCGGATCCGCGCTCGCCCGAGCGCGGCCAGTACGGCTTCGTGCAGGCGCTCATCCGCGAGGTGGCCTACGGGATGCTCGCGAAGCGGGAGCGCCGCAGCCGCCACGTGGCCGCGGCCCGCTACTACGAGGCGCTGGGCGACGACGAGCTGGCCGGGATACTGGCGCGGCACTACCTGGACGCGTACCACGCATCCCCGGAAGGGCCGGAGTCGGATGCGCTGGCGGCGCAGGCACGCGTGGCGCTGCGCGCCGCGGCCGAGCGGGCGGTCTCGCTCGGGTCGACGGAGCAGGCCATGACCTACTACGAGCAGGCCCTCGCGGTTGCCGCCGACGACCGGGAGCGCGCCGAGCTTCACGAGCGAATCGGGTTCACGTCGGTGGCGTCCGGAGGCGTCGAGAAGGCCGAGCGCGAGCTGACCGATGCGGCGGATCGGTACCTCGCGCTCGGCGCACGACTGGATCGCGCGCGCGTCCACGACGAGCTGGCGCGCCTTCTCGGGAACAGCGGCGCGTTCAGCACGGCTGGCCGAATGCTGAAGGATTCGATCGCGGAGATCGAGGACCTCTCGGACACGCCGGAGTGGGTCGCCCTGAACATCGGCCTGGGGCGGAACATCGCGGAGACCCAGCCCGAGGAGGCCCTGGCACTCCTCGACCGCTCCCTGGCGACTGCCGAGCACCTGAACCTGGTGAAGCTCGTCGTAAACGGCCTTCTGAGCCGGACGGGCGCCCTGATCCTGCTCCAGCGGACCCATGAGGCGCGCGCCCTGATCACCGGCGCACAGGGCCTCGCGATGCTCCACGGCCACACCCGTGAGCTGCTACGTGCGTACGCGCTCCAGACGTTCATGGAGGCCTACTCCGATCCCAGGTCCGGGCTTGCCGCCGGCCAGGCGGGGATCGAGCTGGCGACGCGCCTTGGCAACCGCCGGGCCATCCTGGACATCCTCGGCAATGCCGCTCGCTGCGCCATCCGCACGGGCGACTGGCAGTGGGTCACCACCGCGATCGACGAGGCCCTCGAACGGGGCGTCGAAGCCAGCAATGAGACCGAGCTGACCGACATCCACACGCTGATCCGGGCACTCCGCGGCGAGGACGTGCAGTCCGAGCTCGAGCGCATCGGGACCCTCGTGTCCGGGTTCGACGATCCACAGTCCGTGGCCTGGCACGAGCTGACGTCCGCCTGGTCGGCGTTGGCGGACGGCCGCTTCATGGAGGCGCTGACCACGGCCGAGCGGGCGGCGGCCGCCAGCCCCTACTACGCGCCCGAGGCCCTGCCCCTCGCCGGGAGGGCTGCGCTGTGGAGTGGCGACGCGTCCCGGCTCAGGGCCGCCATCGATGCACTCGACGAGACGGGCGCCCACGGCTTGGCCATCGACGCGGACCGCCTTGCCATGCGGGCCGGCGAAGCCGCGCTGGCCGGCGACCGCTCGACGGCGGTTCGGCTCTATCGTGAAGCCATCGGCCGCTTCGGTGACGGCGCGCTCGCGTGGGACGTGGCGCTCTGCCAGATGGATTTCCACGCCGCGATCCGCGGCGAGCCGGACGCCGCGGAACAGCTCGCGGCGGCCAGCGGGACGTTCCAGCGGCTGGGAGCCGCCGCGATGACGAAGCTCGTCGATTCGATCGACGGACCGTCACCTTCAGCGGGTGCGGATCCGCCGTTCGAGCCGAGCACGGCCTTGACAGCGGAACGGGCCATCGGATAGCCTTATTGGCACTCTCACCCCGAGAGTGCTAATCATCGGAAGGAAGCGGCTCGACCGCCCGTCGCGGAGCCCAGAGACCCCGGGCTCGGCAGTGGTCGCCGCACCA
>JAXDKU010000137.1:0-10908 GCA_034667005.1 Chloroflexota bacterium | reverse complement strand
GCCGTGGTCCTCAAGGACGAGGGCATCGCCGAGCTGCTGGTCTACGACCGGCACGAGCAGCGCAGCGCACTCGTCACGCTCCGGGACCTTGCCGCCGCCCGGGAGCTGGGGCCGCAGAGCCTGGCCGCGCTCGAGGACGAGGACCTCGGCGACTTCGTGGACACGCCGCACGAGGTGGTGGAGCTCGGCGACGGGCGGCTCATCGTCCGGCGGGAGGGCTCGCTCCGCCGCGCCGGTGGGACCGAGCCCGTGAACCATCGGCTGATGCTGACCAAGCGCCTGCGCCTCGAGGGGGATCGGCTCGCTCCGTCCCTCTCGGTCGAGCTCGAGCTGGAGAACGCCGAGCCGGCTCCCGTCGCCTTCGAGCTGGACCTCATGTTCGCGCTCAACCTGTCGGGCGGCGGCCACAACCCCGCTGCCTACTAC
Source organism: Chloroflexota bacterium (assembly GCA_034667005.1). Classification (GTDB taxonomy): domain Bacteria; phylum Chloroflexota; class Limnocylindria; order Limnocylindrales; family CSP1-4; genus JAFMJV01. Next base: position 10,482 of record JAXDKU010000137.1, on the reverse strand, counting down.
GAGTGGACGGCGGCTGGCGAACCGCGGACCGGGCCGCACGACGGCACCGGGGACCTTCTTGGCACGAGCCAGGTGGCCTTCGGCAACCGCGATCTGGGGCTGCATATGACCGCCGACCTGAGCCGCCCGGCGCGCGTGACCTGGTACCCGATCGAGACCGTCTCGAAGTCGGAGGGAGGCTTCGAGCGCGTCTACCAGGCCAGCAGTCTGCATCTGCGCTGGCCCGTGGCGCTCGCGGCCGGGGGTGTCCAGCGAATGGGGGTCACGCTGCGGGCCGAGCAGTCGCGGGACCTCGGCGCCGAGGAGGAACCCGGCAGCTGAGCCGCGCGCGGCTGGCGATCCACGCCCACTTCTATCAACCGGGCCGCGAGGATCCCTTCACGGGACGCGTGCCCGCCGAGCCGGCGGCTTCCCCGTTCCACGACTGGAACGCCCGGATCGCCGCCGAGTGCTACCGGCCGAACGTGCAGCGCGGCAATGTCCGGCGCATTGGCTGGGACCTTGGCCCGACGCTGGCCCGCTGGATGCGCCACGAGCAGCCTGACCTCCACGACGCGTGGGTCGCCCAGGACGACGGCCACAACGGGATCGCGCAGGGCTTCCATCACTCGATCCTGCCGCTGGCGTCCACTCGCGACCGCCGCACCGAGATCCGCTGGGGCCTGCGCGACTTCGAGCTGCGCTTCGGCCGCCGCGCGACGGGCGTCTGGCTGCCGGAGACGGCCGCCGACCACCTCACGCTGCGGATCTGTGCCGAGGAGGGCGTCCGCTGGACCGTCCTCGCGCCGTGGCAGGCGGACGCGCCGGTGGAGGTCGAGCACCCGCGCCGGATCGATCTCGGTGACGGCCACCGCATGAGTGTTCTCTTCTACGACGCCGATCTGTCGGCCCGCGTGAGCTTCGATCCTGGCGCGACCTCGGACGCGGACCAGTTCGCGCGGCACATCCTGCGCCCGCGGCTCGACCGCAGCGCCGCCGGGAGCGGGCCGGCGAAGCGCCAGGCCGCGCTGCCCGCCGCCGATCCCGGTGTGGTCCTGATCGCCACCGACGGCGAGCTCTACGGCCACCACATGACGTTCCGTGACCTCTTCCTGGAACGGCTCCTGTCGCTCCAGGACGGCTTCTCCACCACGACGCCGGGGGCGTTGATGGACGGCGTGGATCCCGCGGGGCTGGAGCCCGTGCCGCTCCGCGACGGCAGCAGCTGGTCGTGCCACCACGGCATCGCGCGGTGGTCCGGGGAATGCGGCTGCGTGCCGGACGGCCGCTGGAAGCGGCCGCTCCGCGCCGCGTTCGACCGGCTGGCGGGGGGCTTCGACGCGGCGGTCGAGGCGCGGCTGGCCGGCCTCGGTCTGGATTTCTGGGCGCTCCGCGATCGCTACGTGGACGTGGCCGCGGGATTCGCGGAGCCCGCGGGATGGCTGGACGGCGTGCTGGCCGAGCGTGAGGCCGGGCAGCTGTCCCGGAGCGGCCATCCGTCGCTGGCAGGCTCGGACCGCGACGGCGTCCTCACGCTGATGCGGGCGACAGCCTCACGGCTCCAGATGTACGCCTCGGACGGCTGGTTCTGGGGCGATCCCCGGCGGGTCGAGACGGCCCAGGTGCTGAGGCACGCCGCGCTGGCCGCGCGGCTCGCCGACGCGACGCTCGGCACCGCGTTGGAGCGCCGCCTGGTCGAGGATCTCGCCGCCGTCCGGGCGCCGGACATCGCCGACGGCGCGCTCCCGGAGCTGGCCGAGCTCCGCACCGGCGACGAGCTCTACGCAGCCGCCCTCCGCGCCGTCGGCCAGCCACCCGTAGCGCCGGTGATCCAGACGGCGTAGTCGGCGATGGGAGGCACCCCGGGCGTCCGCACCACGCGGCAGGACCCGGCAGGAAAGGGCACCTACCGGTCGCGGGTCACCCAGCGGCCCCATCGGAACAGCTGCCTGAAGCCCAGGCGCTCGTACATCCGCCGCGCCCCGTCGTTGGTGTCCTCGACGGAGAGCCACACGATCCGTTTGCCGAGCGCCATCCCGGCGCGCGTCGCCACCGTGGTCAGGAGCGTGCCGACGCCTCGGTTGCGCCACGCCTCGGCAACCCCGATGCCGTAGAGGCCCGCGTCCTTCGGTCCAACGGAGACGCGCGCCACGGCCACGGGCTCGCCATTGATCCGGACGACGTAGGCGCGCAGGTCCCCGCCCTGGAGCGCCATTGCGAAGGCCCGCCGCCGGGCCGTGCCCTCGCGCTTGCCAAGCCCGAAGACCGCGGCCTCCAGATCCTGGTGGTCGTCCACGGAGCGCGGCTGGACCGCCTCGATCCGCAGGCTCGGGTCCAGGTGGGGCACGACCGAGGCCGCGCCGACCCAGAGGACCGTCTCTCGCCCGACCGGGGTCCAGCCGGCTGCGGGGAGCTGTTCCGACAGCCCGGCGGGCGCATCGTCGACCTCGGCGATCAGCAGCGACGGCCACTCCCCGAGCGCGCGCAACCGGTCCGCCACGTGCCCCAGCCGATCCGTCGACGCGCCCGCGTCCCAGCGCGGCAGCGCCGCGTAGTTCAGCGCGATCCCGTCGCCGGGGGAACGAACGAGCAGCGCCCGGAGCTCCGCGTCGTCCCGGGCCGTCGCGCCGGAGTGGACCGCCAGGGTGGCGAGGTGCCTGGCGATGCCGTGGACCTCCTCGCCGCTCGGCGGCGCGACCGTCGGATCCGGCTCGGAGCGGGGCCGTGCCGTCTCCGGCCGCTGGGGCGGGGTGGCCGGCCGCAGCTCGCCCATCGTTCCTCGGCGCTGCTATCGGGCCGCGAGGATCAGGTGCGTGCCCCCCGCTCCGGCGAGCGGAACCGCTGCACGATCTCGCGATCGAAGCGCTCCATCGCGCGCACCGTGCGCTCCGGCTCGACCTCGCGAAGGTCGACGAGCACGTGGCCGGCGCCCGCCTGGTGGAACGCCTCGATGTCGGCCGCCATCTGCTGTGGCGTGCCCGCGAGCGCGTAGAACCCGTGGGGCGTCTCGTCGAAGAAGACCTGGACGCGCACGGAGAGGTGCGGCTCCGGCCGCCCGGCTTCCTCCGCGGCTGCGCGGACCGCGGCCGCGCGCTCCACGTACTGGGCGGGCGAGGTGGACGTGGCCTGATACCCGTCCCCGAGCTGGCCCGCGCGGCGCAGGGCTGCATCGGCCCGACCGCCGACCAGGACGGGCACCGCAGCTCCCTGGGCGGGCAGCGGTTCGAAGTTGAACTCCTCGAAGGACTGGAAGCGGCCGTTGAACGGCTCCTTCGAGCCACTCCACAGGTGACGCCATACGCGGATCGCCTCGTCAAGGTAGGCGCCGCGGACGCGGAAGCGATCGGCGAGCCCCGCGTTCGCGTACTCGATCTCGCTCCAGCCGATGCCGACCCCGACCATGAGTCGCCCGTCGGACAGCGCATCGACACTGGCGAGCGTCTTGGCCTGCTCCACGGCATTGCGCATGGGCACGACCAGCACGCTGGTGCCGAGCCGGACCCGGTTCGTTCGGGCGGCTGCGTACGCGAGCGTCGCCACGGCGTCGAAGATCGACCAGTAGTCCTTCGCTCGCGCCGAGCTGTCCGGCAGGATGTGGTCGGTGGTCCAGACGCTCTCCCAGCCGAGCCGCTCGGCGGTCTCGAGTGCGGCGTCGATGCCTTCGCGTGACGCGCCGATGCGGAAGTTGGGCAGGCAGAGCCCGAACGTGACGTCGTTCACGACGCCGCACCCGCCGCCTGTGAAACCTCAGCGGCCTCGGCGGCCTCGGCGGCCTCGGCGAGGATGCGGCGGACCCATTTGATCGGCGGCGAGCCGTGGGAGATGACCGATTCGAGGTGGGCGCGATAGTCGAAGCCCGGCGTCTCGCCGAGCCCGCCGACCACCCGCTGCGGCGGCACCGCGTCGGCCGAAGCCCCGGCAGCCCGGGCCGCGCGCAGGCGCGCATCGACCTCCAGGTCCCACATCTCGAGCGATCCGAGGTAGTAGGTCGACAGTTGCGTGGACGTGAGGCGTGCCCGGAGCCACTTGGCGCGCGCCTCGTCCGGCTCCTGGAAACCGCCGCGGACCATGATGTCCAGCGCCTCCTCCTCGGTCATGCCCTCGACGTGGATCGAGACGTCGATGATCGCGTTGATGATCGCCCGCAGGTAGAACTTCCAGTGGTTGAGCAGGAGCGCCGGCTCGTGGTCGCCGTAGCCCAGGTCCATCATCACCTGGGTCACGTAGACGGCCCAGCCCTCGGCGAACATGCCGCTCGTGAACGTCGTCCGCGTCAGCGACGGCGACCGGTTCGACCACGCCAGCTGGAGGTAGTGTCCGGGGACGCCCTCGTGGATGCTCAGCAGCCGGAGCATCCGGTCGTTGTCCTCCCGCAGGTACGACTCGGTCGCCTCCTCGCCCATGCTCTCGTCCGGCGGCGTGATCCAGAAGTGGCTGGACAGCCCCTTGTCGAGAGGACCCGGCGCATCGAGGAACGCGCGTCCATACGCGCGCATGAAGACCGGCGTCCAGGTCACCTTCAGCGGCTCGTCCGCGAGCCCGATGAGGTCCCGCTCCCGGCAGAACTGTTCGATCCGGCTGACCTCGGCCCGGCACCACTCGAGCAGCTCGTCCGGCTTGCGATGCTCGCCCGCGATCGCGTCGAGGACCGGCTGGACGATGGCGTTCTCCGCGGTTTCGTCGCCGTCGGCGGCATCCGGCACCGGGCGGTCGCCCATCCACTGCGGCCACGCCTCGCGGGCGATGCGAACCATCTCCGACCGCACGGCCGTGTAGTCGCGGCGCGCGCGCTCGAGCAGCTCCGCGAAGGTGAGGTCGCTCGCCAGCGTGAAACGCAGCTTCTGCTGGAACAGGCCGGCCCCGAGACGGCCGTCTCCCTCGGCGCGATCGCGGACCTCCGTGTCCAGCGCGATCCGGAAGCTCTCCAGCGCCTCCTGCGCGGAGGCCGCGGCGGGCTCCAGCCTGGCGGGAAGGTTCGCCAGCTCCCCCGCCTCGGCGCGGCGGCGTGCCTCCGCAAGGCCTTCCTCGACCAGGTCGCCGATGCCGCTGAGCTGGGCGATGGCGGTCTCGGTGTGCAGCAGGGCCACGGGGCGGCCGGGCGTCCCCGTGAGCGCCTCACGGGCCTGCTCGAGCGCCTTCGGCAGGTCCTGCACCCGGTGGAGGAACGCCGTTCCCCGGTGCTCCCACGGGGCGAACTCGCGTGCGAGCAGCGAGAAGAGGCCGCTGCCCAGGACGTAGACGGTGCTCAGGGGATCCCATGCCTCCTCCCGGAGCACCTCTTCCAGGAACAGCATCTGCTCGATCGACTCCTGGAGGACGCCTCGGTCGATCCGCTCGGCCGCGGTGAGGTCGTCCTCGGCGAGGGCGCGAACGTCCGCCTCGTGACGGCGCCAGCTGGCGACGCGCGACACGCGGCCGGCCTCGCTCATGTCGCTCCAGCGGTCGTCGAAGGCGTGGTAGCCGATGGCCGTGGCGGCCACGGGATAGGCCTCGAAGAAGTCGCGCAGGAACGCGTGGAGGACTCGTTCGTACGGCCGCGTCGGCTTCGGGAGCGGGTCCGACACGAGCGACGTGAAAGCGGTTGCGGTCATGGGATCTCCGTGCGGCGCAAGGCTGGCAACGGGGCCCCTGCGCCGCAGCATCGTACGATGCGGAGGCCCAATCCACCCTCGACGGCCACGCTGCGGAGCGCCGTGACGACCGATCTGCTGGACGCCTGCCGCGCCGCTGCCGCGCGCTTCGGGACGCCGCTCTACCTCTACGATCTGGAGCGGCTCCACCGGGATGCGCAGGCGGTGGCGCGCGCCTTTCCCGATCCCTGGCTGCGCCTCTATTCGCTCAAGGCGAACGGCCTCCCGGCCCTGGTGCGGGAGCTCCTGCCGCACGGGTTCGGTGCCACGGCCGTGTCCGGCGGTGAGCTGGCGCTGGCGGCACGGGCGGGAATCGAGCGCGGGCGCACGGCGCTGGAGGGCATCGGCAAGTCCCCTGCCGACCTGCGAGTGGCCGCCAGGCTGGCTGCCGCCGGGACGCCGCTCCTGTGGGTGAGCCTCGAGTCTGCCGAGGAGGCTGCGGCGCTCGCGGAGCTTGCCGGCCGCCTGCCACGGCAGCGTGGCGCTGACCCGATCCGGGTGGACGTCCTCGTCCGGGTCAACCCGCAGGTCCAGCCGGAGACGCACGGCGGGCTGGCCGTCGGTTCGGCGGACTCGAAGTTCGGCGTGCTTCCGGAGGAGCTCGGCGAGGTCGTGGAAGCCGGCGGCGGACCGGACGGCCCTTTGCGGTGGCGCGGCATCCACGTGCACGTCGGCTCGCAGCTCGGGGCCGTGGACGCGTGGCGCTCCGCGTTCCGGCTCGGACTCCGGCTCCTCGCGCTCCAGCGGGCGACCCTGCCCGACCTCGACACGCTCGACGCCGGCTCTGGCTTCCCCGTGGACTTTGGCGAGGCCGGCAGCGTGCCCGGCGTCGAGCTGTTCGCGCGCGAGGCGGCCGTGGAGCTTGCCGCCGTCGCCGCGGAGTCCCGTCCGGCACGCCTGGCCGTGGAGCCTGGACGCTCCGTGGTCGCGGGCAGCGGCTGGCTCGTGGCGCGCGTCCTGCACGTGCGCGACCGCGGTGCCGCGGTGCCGCTTGCCGCCGCCGGTCCGCTTGCCCTCGTGGGGCCGCCTGGTACGACGACGGGCCCCGGCGACGCGGCCGACCGCAGCCGGCGAATGGTCGTGCTGGACGCCGGCATGACCGAGCTGATCCGTCCCGCGCTGTACGGCGCGGAGCATCCGATGGTCGCGCTCACCTCGATGGGGCAGCCCGTGACCCAGGACGACAGCGCGGCCGGCACCGTGTGGCCACTGGTCCGCGTGGACGGTCCCGTGTGCGAGTCCACCGATCGTCTGGGCGAGGCGCGCCTCCCCCCGTTGCAGCGCGGGGACCTGGTCGCGATCGGGGTCGTCGGCGCCTACGGGTCCTCCATGTCGAGCACATACAACGGGCGGCCACGAGCGCCCGAGGTGGCGTGGGCGCCGGCGGGCATCTCGCTGCTGCGGCGGCGCGGCAGGGCCGGCTTCTGAACGAACGTCGATCCGGCGCTAGCCTTCCCGGCTGGTGACCGACTCCAGCGGGGCCCCCTCCTACCGCGCGCTCTTCGCGACCCCCGCGATCAGCCGGCTTCTGTTCGGCATCGTGGTCGCCCGGACGGCGGCCACCATGTCGACGGTCGCGCTGGTGCTCTTCACGTTGGACCACTTCCACTCGCCCGAGCTGGCGGGCGCGGTGACGTTCATGAGCGTCGCCCCCGGGCTGCTGGTCGCCCCATTGGCCGGCGCGCTGCTCGACCGGCATGGGCGGTCGCGGCTCGTGGTGATCGACTACATCGTGGCGGGGCTCGCCTGCGTCGCCATCGCGGTCCTCGCCTTTGCCGGCTCCTTGACGCCTGCCCTGCTGCTGCTGATCGCGGCGTGCAACGGGCTGGCCTGGCCGCTCAGCACGTCGGGCTTGCGGAGCCTCCTCCCGATGATCGTCCCGCCGGAGCTGTGGGGCCGCGCCAACGCCATCGATTCCAACGGCTACGTCATCGCCACGCTGATCGGCCCGCCCGTGGCGGGGGGCCTCGTCGCCGTGGCCGGCGGACCCTCCGCGCTGGCCGTCGTCGGCGCCGTGTACGCGATCGCCGCGGTGGTGATGACCGGCATGCCGGATCCGCGCACCACCTCGGTCTCGAGCGGCAGCATCATCCGCGACGCCATCGACGGCGTCCGGTACGTGGCCCGCAACCGGACCCTGCGTGCCCTCGGGGTCGCGATCTCGCTCCAGAACGTGGGTGGCGGCATCCTCCAGATCCTCGTGCCCGTTGTCCTGTTGGACCGCCTCGGCCAGGGCCCGCTCGTGGTCGGAGCGGCGTGGGCGATCACGGGGATCGCCGGGCTGGTCGCCGCGCTCTTCGTCGGCCGCGTCGACACCCGTGGCCGCGAGAAGTGGCTCATCGCCTGGCCCCTGTTCGGGACGGGCACGGCCTTCGCCCTGCTGCTGTTGCCGCCACAGCTCCTGCTCGTGCTGCTCGTCCTTGCCGTGATCGGCTTCCTCAACGGCCCCATGGACGTGGCCATGTTCACGATCCGCCAGCGCCGGACCGCGCCCGCGTGGATGGGCCGCGCCTTCGCCGTCTCCATGGCGCTCAACTTCGCGGGCTTCCCGATCGGCTCGGCGATCGGTGGCGTTCTGGTCGCACATTCGCTGGAGCTGGCCGTGGTCGTCGGGGCGCTGGCCTCCCTGTTCGGCGGCCTCGGGGCGTGGCTGCTGATCCCGGAGAAGGACGATCGCTGACGCCTCCGGCAGGCCGCCGGGAGGCCGCCCGTATACTCCCGTCGTGGTGCGAGCTCGGCGACAGTGGCCACCGGTTCGCGTCCGCCGGGCTGCCGGCAACGCCGTCGGATGGCTCCATCTGCTCCCGGATTTCGTCATCATCGGCGCCGCCCGATCGGGGACGACCACGCTCATGGCCGCGCTTCGCCGGCACCCCGACGTGATCCGCTGCCCGCGGACCGAGGTCCACTTCTTCGACACGTCCCATTGGGGTTACGGCGTTGGCTGGTATCGCCGCTGGTTCCCCTACCGCTGGGACCGCTGGCGCGCCCGGCGGCAGGGACACGCGGGCGTGACCGGGGAGAAGAGCCCGTTCTACCTCGGGCATCCGGAGGCTCCGGCGCGCCTGGTCCAGGTCCTGCCCGACGCGCGGCTGGTGGCCCTGCTCCGCGACCCGGTGTCGCGCGCGGTGTCGCACTGGAAGATGCGGTCCCTGCGCGGGACCGAGACGCGAACCTTTCCCGAGGCCGTCGCCGCCGAGCTCGGCGCCGCCTTCCTCGAGGGCGGCGAGGCAGATCTCTCCCTCTCGCCGCAGACCCAGAAGGGCCGCCGCTACGAGGCCTACCTCGCGCGGGGCATCTACGTCGACGAGCTGAAGCGCTGGCGGGAGTTCGTGCCGGAGACGCAGCTCCTGGTCATCCAGTCGGAGCGATTCTTCCGCGACCCGGAGCCCGTGCTGGCCGAGGTCTCCCGGCACGTCGGGATCTCGACGCAGGCCGGGCTGATCGAGGCGCGCCCGATGAACCGCAACCGCGCGGACCGGGAGGCGATCGATCCGGCGCTGCTCGAGCGGCTCCGCGACTTCTACCGCCCGCACAACGAGCGGCTCGCGAGTTACCTCGGGCAACCGTTCGACTGGCGGTGACGGGCCGGCAGCCTCAGGCCGGAACGCGAAAGTCGCGCCGGGCGTTCCGCCAGCCGGTGCCCACGGACCGGCCCAGCCGCCAGGCCAATCCGCGGCGGCTGCGCTATCTCCTCGGACGGCTCCATGTGCTCCCCGATTACCTGATCATCGGCACGGCCCGCGGCGGCACAACCTCCCTGCACGCGCAGATCGAGCTCCATCCGCACGTCCTGCCGAGCCGCCGGCAGGAGGTCCACTTCTTCGACTCCCCGCGGTTCTCGAACGGCATCGACTACTACCGGCTCCACTTCCCATGGCGGGCGCAGGCGGCCTGGCACGCGGCTCGCTCCGGGACCCGTCCGCGGACCGGGGAATCGTCGCCGTACGCGCTGTTCCATCCGCACGCGCCGGCGCGCGTGCGGGAGCTGCTCCCGGATGCGCGGCTGATCGTCCTCCTGCGCGACCCGGTGGAGCGAGCGCACTCGGACTGGGCGATGCGCAAGCGGCGCGGCGCGGAGCCCCTCAGCTTCGAGGAGGCCATCGCCGAGGAGGAGCGGGTCGTCGACGAGCATCGCGCCCTGCTGGAGGCCGACCCGAGCTACGAGAGCCCGCGACTTCGGCAGTACTCGTACGTCGCCCGCGGGGTGTACGCCGACCAGCTCCCGCGCTGGCTCTCGCAGGTCACCCGCGAGCAACTGCTGATCATCCAGACCGAGGCGTACGGCCGCGATCTCCAGGGGACGCTGTTGCGGGTCTGGGCGCATCTCGGCCTCGAGCCGGTTGCGCTGCCCGAGTATCCGACCCGGAACCGTGGGAAGTACGCGGCGCCCATGCTGCCCGAGACCCGTGAGCGGCTCCGGCGCCACTTTGCCCCGCACAACGAGCGGCTCTACGCGCTGCTCGGCGAGCGCTACGACTGGGAGGGCGCCTGACCGGACGGGGGACCACAGCGCCCACGGCGGCCCGCATCGCCGTCCGGGCATGAAGAGGCCCCGACCACCTCGTTGGATGATCGGGGCCCCAGTTGCGCTGCGGGGATTCGGCGCAGAGGTCTAGCTTCCGGTCGAAGGCGAGGCCGTCGGGGCCACGTCGTCCGCGTCGGGCTCGTGTGCGCCATCGGGTCCGCCACGTCCGTCGTGGCCACCGCGGCCGCTGAACGTGCCGTTGGCCTGGTCGGTGGCGTGCTGGACGAGGTCGGCCGCACGCGCGTCCGCCTCGGCCTGGGTCAGCGAGCCGGCGGCGACCTGCGCGTCGAGCTCGCTCTGGCCGTCGGCGACCAGCGCGTCGATGACCACCTGGACGTCGACGTT